>CAJULF010000020.1 GCA_910587135.1 uncultured Oscillospiraceae bacterium | reverse complement strand
TAAACGCCACTCCTTGCAGATGTCTGAAGCTTGTTTAGGTTAGTGCATATGGGGCTATGCCCTGGGGATATTATTTTACATTTTCTTCCCGCTGGCGGGAATGAGCTTCTTGAATTTAAACACCAGCTTTCCAATGGTAATTCCATCGGTAGGAATTACAACGATAACGATAACGGGAGAAATAACAAAGTATCTGCTGCTGGATTTGCTTCTGAGAATTATCGCTCTGATCGCGCTCTATAAGTTTAAGCGTGTAAAATACGACACTTATGGCATAGAGTGAGCAAAGCGAACATATGCGGCACGTTCAACCCATTATCCCGGAATTTCCGTAAAGACTGCTGAAAAGGAGAAAGATTATGTTTTGCAAAAATTGTGGAAAACACATAACCGATTCTGCGAAATTTTGCCCGTTCTGTGGCGCCGGCACTGTCGCTACGGTGGGCTTCTCGCCTCCTGCGCCGCGGGAAAGCGAGCAGACAATGACACGAGTGACCGGCGGAATGAAATATATGGCTTTCAGTATTATGTGGCGTGTGCTGGTGCTAATCGAGGGCTTCGTACTTATACCATGCGCCGTGAAATTCTTTCAGGCACTTTCCGGAAGCAAATGGGCGCTGGCGCTTCTGTCAGCGTCCGACTCCGGCGCGGAGATCGCCGCTTTTCTCTCCGCACCGCCCTTCATAGCGTTGGCGGCGGTGCTTATTGTGTTTTTGGGGATGATAAGCAGCGGTTTCGGCGGAGAAATGCTGGGGCTTGCCATCATGTGGATCACCGCGTGGGTATGCGGCGAATATGTAACCGATATGTTGTCGGAAGCTACCGGAAGCAGTATATTGGTGCCGTCACTTTACATGTATGGCAACATTTATTCGGATACAAAGATGTTTCTGTGGTTTTCGCTGTTTCTTGTAGTGACGGTTTTGATTCTTCAGTTTTTTGCGGCACTTCACAAGCCAAATATAGGCAGAACGGGGCTTGCAAATAATATCGCGCGCTTTATCACGGGGAACGGCACCGCGCCGTCCGCTGACCAGCAAGCCGTTCCCGCCGGTCGTTATGACATCTCCGCCGTAAGCTCGGATGAGCGCAGGTCTAAAAGCAATTCCGCGCTTCTTGAGCGGCTCAAAAAGGTAAGTTCCGAGAACTGTGGCAACGAATGGACATGTTCATATTGCAGCATGAAAAACCCCGTTTCCGAGATATGCTGCAAGGACTGCGGAAAATACAGATAATTTTATCCCCGCCGTGTGCGGGGATTTCAGTCTGTAGAAAAAGCCTATTTGCCACGCAATGTCGGCGCATGAAATTTCAAAAAGTCGTGCGTTTGCGTTCGCAAACGCACGCGGTTTCCGCAGCCGCGCAGAGCGAAACGAAGTGAAGCGGAGCGTGAGTGCGGAAATTTTGAAATTTTTTTAAGGCAACACCGCACAAAGCTTGTGCGCAGATTGCGCCGTCAGGTTTTTTGTCAGATTGTACAAGCTCGACGCCGGCGGGCTGACGCCCGCCAAGGAGAACTTGTGCAATATGACGGAAAATATGCAAGCAAGATGCGTGCAAAGCGCGAAGCGCGGGCTTTGTGCGGTGTTGCCTTAAATAATTTGCCTTTGGTCAACCTTTATATACAGTCTGTTATCCCCGCCGTGTGCGGGGATTTTTCACATTTTCTATTGCAATTCTCCCCAAAATATGTTACAATTAAAAAAACAGATCCAAGGAGGAAAAATATGTACAAGCCAAATGAAAAAAGATATGAAAAAATGGTATACAACCGCTGCGGAAGAAGCGGTCTTAAGCTGTCGGCGGTTTCGCTGGGGCTGTGGCAGAATTTCGGTTTTCAGGACAATCTCGCGAATATGGAGAACATGGTTCATACCGCGTTCGACCTTGGGATAACCCATTTCGACCTTGCGAATAATTACGGGAATCCATATAACGGCTCTGCCGAGGAGAATTTCGGCAAGATACTTGACAGGGGAATGCGCGAGTTCCGTGACGAGCTGTGTATCTCAACCAAGGCGGGCTATGAGATGTGGTCGGGACCCTACGGCGACAGAAACGGTTCGCGGAAATATCTCACCGCGTCGCTTGACCAGTCCTTGAAGCGCATGGGGCTTGATTATGTGGACGTTTTCTATCATCATGTTCCCGACCCCGCGACGCCTGCCGAAGAAACAGCGCTTGCCTTGGACAATGCTGTAAAGCAGGGAAAGGCGCTCTATGTGGGGATATCCAACTACAACCGCCAACAGACGGAGGAGATTCTGACAATATTCCGTGAACTGAAAACCCCCTTTGTACTCAATCAGCCCTCTTATTCCATGTTAAACCGCTGGATAGAGCGGGACGGTCTGGGCGGGCTTGCCAAAGAGCGCGGATTCGGTCTGGCGGTGTTTTCACCGCTGTATCAGGGCTTCCTGACAGACAGATACCTCAACGGTATTCCCGCGGACAGCCGCGTGGGCAAGGGCAGAACATGGCTTAAGGAGCAGCTTACAGAGGATATGATAAGCAAGCTTAACAGTCTTAACGATATCGCCGCTTCAAGAGGGCAGAAGCTTGCGCAAATGGCGCTTTCGTGGGTGCTTCACAACAGCGCCGTGACCACCGTGCTTATCGGCGCGTCCCGTCCCGAGCAGATTTCCGAAAACGTGGAGGCTGTTTACAAAACGGAATTTACCGAAGAGGAAATCGCAAAAATAGAGCAGCTGCTTGCGGAGTGAATTGTTTGTGTGACAAAGCATTATGATTTCAAAAACCCCTTGAAAAATCTTCCTGAATGTGATATAATAAAAAAGAGCTGTAATTAAGCGCCGATAAATTTTGTATAACGCTTAATAATCGAGATTAAAAAAGCAGCGGCAAATTTTATTGATCAATCGTAAAGCCAGCGCGGTCGCAGCTTTGCGGTTGGTGCGGCTTTGCTTTGCAAGGCGGTAGGACGATTTGCTTTAAATGTAAGAAAGGAAGTTGGTTATGGCAAAGATTGCCGTTCTAGGATATGGAGTAGTCGGCTCGGGCACGGTCGAGGTGTTCTACAAAAACAAGGAGAGTCTGGAGAAAAAGGCGGGTCAGGAGCTTGATATCAAGTATATCCTCGATTTGAGAGATTTTCCCGACAGTCCCTATAAAGATAAATTCGTAAAGGATTTTGACGTTATACTGAAGGATGACGAGGTGAGCGTTGTCGCGGAGGTCATAGGCGGACTGAAGCCCGCGTTTGACTATGTGAAGTCTGCTCTGGAAGCGGGCAAGAGCGTTGTGACCTCAAATAAAGAGATGGTTGCGGCAAAGGGCGCGGAGCTGCTGGAAACCGCCAGAGAAAATAAGGTCAACTTTTTCTTTGAGGCAAGCGTAGGCGGAGGGATTCCAATTATCAAGCCGCTTCATGCCTGCCTTTCCGCAAACGAGATAGATGAGATAGCGGGTATACTCAACGGAACTACAAACTTCATTCTTACAAAGATGATACGCGACGGCATGGGCTTTGACGAGGCGCTTAAAATCGCGCAGGAGCTTGGCTACGCGGAGCGCAATCCATCAGCCGATGTGGACGGTCACGACGCGTGCAGAAAGATATGCATACTGGCCTCCTTGGCGTTCGGAAAGCACGTTTACCCCGACAGCGTACACACCGAGGGCATTACACGAATAACACTGGAGGACGTGGAGTACTGTGACAGCTATGACGCAAAAATCAAGCTGATAGGCTGTGCCAAGCGCGAGGCGGAGGATAAGGTATCGATCGGGGTATTCCCCGCGATTATCAAGAACGACAGTCAGCTTGCGGGCGTAAACGACGTGTTCAATGCGATTCTGGTGCGCGGTGACGCAACGGGCGACGTGGTGTTCTACGGCAAGGGCGCGGGAAAGCTTCCTACCGCAAGCGCGGTGGTCAGCGATATCATCAGCGCTGTAAAGCATTCCGACACCAGCTTGTCCCTCAGATGGCGCGACAGCGAGCAGGACTTTATACGGGGCTTCGGTGAATTCCGATGCGCTCATTATATCAGACTCCGCGCAAACAGCGTTGACGTCACAAAGGCAGTCGTAAAGGCTCTGTTCGGTGACGTGGAGTACCTTTCGGCAAAGAAACAGCCAGAAAACGAGCTGGCGTTTGTTACGGGAATAATTTCCGAAAAAGAGGCGGAGGAAGCCTGCGCAAAGGCGGCGGACGGAGCGGAGATACTCGGCAGAATAAGAGTTCTGGATTATTAAAGGGCTTCTGCAAGGCGCGTTTCTTGTACGGCATTGAGGCGCGTACGGCGGGCACGGCATATTTGGAAAGCTATACGGAGGTACAGTAAATGAGCGATAACGCAACCCCAAAGTATAAAAGAGTTTTGCTGAAGCTGAGCGGCGAGGCGCTGGCGGGCGGCAAAGAGAGCGGGCTGGATATCCCCACGGTGGAAAGTATTTGCCGCAGTATCAAGAAATGCGTTGACGTCGGCGCTCAGATAGGAATAGTTGTCGGCGGAGGGAATTTCTGGCGCGGCAGAAGCTCCGAGGGCATGGACAGGGCGCGCGCCGATCATATCGGAATGCTTGCCACCACGATGAACGCTCTGGCAGTGGCTGACGTTCTGGAAAATCAAGGCTGCACCGTAAGAGTTCAGACTGCCATCACCATGCAGCAGGTTGCCGAGCCTTTCATACTCGGAAAGGCTATACGTCATCTTGAAAAGGGGAGAGTGGTTATCTTCGGCTGCGGCACGGGAAACCCTTTCTTTTCCACCGACAGCGCGGCTTCTTTGAGAGCGGCGGAGCTGGGCGCGGATATTCTTCTCAAGGCGACTATGGTGGACGGCATATACGACAAAGACCCGAAAAAATTCCACAACGCGGTCAAGTATGACGTTATCACTCACCATGAGATACTGGTAAAGCGGCTTCAGGTCATGGACAGCGCCGCGGCGGCGATCTGTACCGAAAACAATATACCCATTCTGGTGTTCAATCTGGCGCGTCCCGACAATATTTATGACGCGATAATGGGCGAGAGCATAGGCACTCTTGTTGCGAAGCACAAGGGCTGAAAAAGGCGGGGGGTCAGAGCTTTTTATCTCTTGCATCCCGATATCTTACTTCTAAAGTGGAGGTCACAACTATGGAACAGACAATAAACACGGCTAAGGATAAAATGGGAAAATGTATCCTTGCGCTTGAAAGCGAGCTTGGCACTATCCGTGCGGGCAGAGCGAACCCGGGCGTGCTGGACAGAATATCGGTTGATTATTACGGCACGGCTACTCCCATAAATCAGCTGGCTTCCGTTTCGGTTGCCGAAGCAAGGATACTTGTGGTATCGCCCTATGACGGGTCGATGCTCACGAAAATTGAAAAGGCTATCCAGGCGAGCGACCTCGGGATAAATCCCACCAACGACGGAAGAGTGCTGCGGATAGTGTTCCCGCAGCTCACCGAGGAGCGCAGAAAAGAGCTTTGCAAAACCATCAGCAAAACGTGTGAGGAAAGCAAGGTGGCTGTGCGCAACGTAAGGCGCGATGCCATGGATAAGATAAAGGCGAAGAAAAAGGCGGGCGAAATAACCGAGGACGACGTTAAGGATGCCGAAAAGAGCATTCAGAAGCTGACGGACAAGTATATCGAGGATATCGACAAGGTCGGTGCGGCTAAGGAAAAGGAAATAATGGCTATCTGATGGAGAAAAAAATTCCGCGGCATATCGGATTTATTATGGACGGAAACGGCAGATGGGCAAAAAAGCGCGGTCTGCCGAGGAACGCGGGTCACACACAGGGCGCGGCGGTTTTTAAGAAGACCATAAACTGGTGCAGGGAGCTTGGAGTGGAGTGCGCAAGCTTTTATGCGTTCTCTACCGAAAACTGGAAGCGCCCTGCCGAAGAGATAAATGGTATAATGGAGCTGCTGCGACGTTATATTAAAGATATCAGGGCGACGGCGAGCGAAAATATCCGTATAGTCATTCTGGGCGACAAAACGCCGCTGGCGCAGGATATCCGGACCGATTTAGAGGATATAGAGCTGTCTTCCAAGGACAACGACGGCTTTATAGTGGGCATTGCGCTGAATTACGGCGGCAGGGCGGAGATTGCCGCCGCCTGTACCGAGATAGCGCGTCTGTGCTCCGAAAAGTCGATTTTGCCCGAGGACATAACAGAGAGCCTTATTGAGGAGCACCTTTATACAAGCACCATGCCCCCGTTGGATATGGTTATTCGTCCCAGCGGAGAGCAGCGGCTGTCAAACTTCATGATATGGCAGGCGGCATATGCCGAATTTGTGTTTATGGACGTTCTGTGGCCGGATTTCAAGAAAAAAGATCTTGTAAGCGCAATGGATATATATGCGGAGCGAAACCGCAGATTCGGCGGGCTTTAAGGTATGATTGGCGGTATTGCGGGTTTCGGTCGCTCGTCTGTGACTTGACGCGCAGAACCGTACAAGACCCGAAAGGAGTAGGTCACGGATATGGCTGTTCGGATAATTTCCGCGGTTGTCGGGATTGTAATAGGGGCAAGTGTGCTGATTGCCGATATAAGCTGGCTTTATATGATCGTGCTGGCTTTTTTCGGAGCCGTGGGAGTATGGGAGCTTATCCGCGCGGTAAAATGCGGACAGCATAAGCTGATGAAATGGTTTTGTACGATTTTCGCGGCGATTGTTCCGTTTGTGCTGAACGTGCCCCTATTGCGAAAATATACCGTTACGATATATCTCGCGTTCGTTTTCTGCCTGTTGCTGATAATGCTGTCAAGGCATGAAACGCTTAAATTTTCCGATGTGGCAATGTGCGGCTGTGCGGCTCTGGCTATTCCGGGGGCGCTGAGTTGTATACTGTTTGTGCGTTATTCCGTGGAAAATTCGGCGATGGGGGTATTCCTCATCGTGTATACGCTTTTCTGCGCGTGGTTCGGAGATTCGGGCGCTTATTTTGTGGGAACGTTTTTCGGAAAACACAAGCTTTGTCCAAAAGTAAGTCCCAAAAAGACCGTGGAGGGACTTATAGGCGGCATTGTGACGGTAGGAGTCGTGGTGTTTATACAGTGCCTGGTGTATAATCTTTTTATCGCCTCGGAGAGCTATATGTCCTACGCGGTGCTGATACCGGTAGGAATGACGGCAAGCGCTGTCGGAGTTTTGGGAGATCTTACGGCTTCGGTCATCAAGCGCCAGTATGATGTAAAGGATTTCGGTAACATCATGCCGGGACACGGCGGGGTACTTGACAGATTTGACAGCGTACTTTTCACAGCGCCGTTCCTGTTTGTGGTGTTCAGCTTTATATCTCCCGTTGTGTAATATGCGGGGTGTGCTTATGCGATGTGCTTCCGCGGGAACTCTGCCCATTCACAGTGTGAATGGGTGGTTTTGTTGAGGGCAAAAATGTAAATATGGATATAGTTTTACTTGGTTCGACAGGCTCTATCGGCACTCAGACATTAGACGTCTGCCGCGCGCATAAAATCAAAGTAAGGGCGTTGTCCGCCAACCGAAATACCAAACTTCTTGAAACGCAGGCAAGGGAATTCCGCCCCGAATATGTCTGCGTTTGCGACGAGAAATGCTGTTCGGATATGAAAGCAAGGCTTGCCGATACCGATATAAAAGTGCTATGCGGCATGGATGGTCTGTGTGAGCTGGCGCGGCTGAAGTGCGGCAGGGTAGTAAACGCGGTGGTGGGAATGGTGGGACTGCTCCCTACGGTTGCTGCGGCGCGGGCGGGGAACGATATCGCCCTTGCCAACAAGGAAACGCTTGTTGCGGGCGGAGATCTTGTCACGGATTGCGTTCGGGAAAACGGAGTACGGCTTTTTCCGATCGACAGTGAGCATTCCGCTATATTCCAGTGCCTTATGGGCGCAATGGGGAATAAATTATCAAAAATAATCCTTACCGCTTCGGGAGGACCTTTTTTCGGGAAGCGCCGCGAAGAACTGAAGAACGTGACGGTCGAGCAGGCTCTTAAGCACCCCAACTGGAGTATGGGCGCAAAAATCACGGTGGACAGTGCAACGCTGATGAACAAAGGGTTGGAGCTGATAGAAGCGGTGCGGCTGTTCGACGTTTCACCCGAACAGGTTGAGATAGTGGTTCACCGTCAAAGCATTATTCATTCCGCGGTGGAGTTTGAGGACGGTGCGGTGATAGCGCAGCTTGGCACGGCAGATATGCGCATACCCATACAGCTTGCGCTGACCTATCCCGAGCGGCTGCCCTGTCCCGCCAAAAAGCTGTCGTTGTTTGATGTCGGAGCGCTCACCTTTGACAGAGCGGACGAAACGACATTCCGATGTCTTTCGGCGGCGAAAAGAGCTGTTTCTGTCGGCGGCACAGCTCCCTGCGTGGTGAACAGCACCAATGAAGCGGCGGTGGCGCTGTTTCTGGAAAGAAAAATAGGATTTCTTGATATCGGAGATATCGTAAGCGAGTCGTTGGATAAAATTCAAGTCGTCCAAAATCCGACAATAGACGATATAATGTCGGCTAAAGTCATGGCGGAGAAGTTTGTAGCGGCGCACGCAGGGGTATAATATCAGCAGCGGTATTTTTTCGGAGGTAGTATGGAGATAGTTATTGCGATTCTTGTCTTTTGCGTTATAATAATAATACACGAGCTGGGGCACTTCTTTGCCGCCAAGGCTTGCGGTATATATGTAAGGGAGTTCGCCCTCGGCATGGGACCCGTTATCTTTAGAAAAAAGGGTAAGGAAACAGAGTACGTCATCAGGCTGCTTCCGATAGGCGGCTCGTGCTCGATGGAGGGTGATGACGGCTTCGACGAAACCAAACAGTACGCCGAGGATCTGCTTCCCGGAGAAACGACGGTATACGAGGAAAAGGACGCGGCACGCTCATCAAGGAATCCCCGCTCCTTTAACGCCAAGCCCGTATGGCAGCGCATGATAGTTATACTTGCGGGACCCGTGATGAATCTGGTGCTTGGATTTTTCGTGGTGCTCACCTCACTTTGCTGCTCTGATGTGATCGGGTCGACGGTTATAAGCCAGTTCCAGCGGCAGGCAGTCAGCAGCAGCCGCCTTCAGGTGGACGACGAGATAATTTCCATTGACGGAACGCGGATATTCTGCCTTTCGGATATCGTGTATAAGCTTCAGAGCAGCGACAGGGTCAACAGCGAGGGCAATCTCGTGTTTGACATAACCGTAAAGCGAGGCGGCGAAAAGATAAAGCTGGAGGACGTGGAATTCATGACCATGTCAGGCGAAGGCGGAAACAGCATTTATTTTGACTTTCTGGTTTATCGTCAGGAAAAGACGTTTGGCACCGTTCTTACCGAGAGCTTTCGCGAAAGCTGTTCCACGGCGCGGCTTATCGTTATGACGCTTGTGGATATGCTGCGCGGCAAGTACGGGCTTAACGATTTTTCGGGTCCCGTGGGAACTATCAGCGCCATAGGCGAGGTAGCCTCAAATCCCGATTACAGCATTGCGGATTTTCTCAGCGTGGTCTCGCTGATAACCATAAACGTAGGTGTATTCAATCTGATACCGATACCCGCGCTTGACGGCTGCCGAATTCTGTTTCTGATAATCGAAGCGATACGCCGCAAGCCTGTCAAACCTCAGGTTGAGGGCATGGTGCATTTCGCGGGCTTTGCGCTGCTCATGCTGTTTATGATAGTGGTGACGTTCAACGATATATTCAGATTGGTTTCGGGGGGGCAGTAATGAGCGCAAAAACAGTAAAGGTCGGCTCGTTGGAGCTTGGACAAGGTAAAATTTATATACAGTCCATGCTGAGCATTCCCGCGGAGAATATTGAGGACAGCGTAAAGCAGGCAAAGGAGCTTGAAGCGGCGGGCTGCGAGATAATAAGAGCCGCCGTCCCCACGGTAAAGGACGCTGCGCTGATCTCCGCGCTTAAGGAGGCGGTGAGCTGTCCCATAGTCGCGGATATTCATTTCGATTACAAAATAGCTCTGGAATGTGTGGCTGCGGGTGTTGATAAAATAAGGATAAACCCCGGCAATATAGGCTCGGCGGACAGAGTGCGCGCGGTGGCGGACGCATGCCGCCTGAAGGGTATCCCCATAAGGATAGGGGTAAATTCCGGTTCACTTAAAAAGGAACTGCTGGAAAAGTACGGCAGCCCCACTCCCGAAGCGCTGACGGAAAGCGCGCTGGATCATGTCAGACTGCTGAACGTATGTGATTTTGACGATATTGTAATAAGCATAAAATCGTCCAACGTGAAAAACATGATAGCCGCATACAGGCTGTTGGCGCAAAGAATGGATTACCCGCTTCATCTTGGAGTTACCGAGGCGGGCACGGAGCGAATGGGAATCATCAAATCGGCGATGGGAATAGGCTCGCTGCTGTGCGATGGGATAGGCGATACTATCCGCGTGACACTTACCGCCGACCCGATAAGAGAGGTATATGCCGCGAAGGATATTCTGAAAGCCTGCGGGCTGGGCGGCGGCGCGGAGCTGATCTCCTGCCCCACCTGCGGCAGAACAAAAATTGACCTGATACCTCTTGCGAGACGGGTAGAAAAGCTGTTGGAAACGGTGGACAAGCCCATCAAGGTGGCGGTCATGGGCTGTGTCGTGAACGGTCCCGGCGAAGCGCGCGAGGCGGATATTGGCATTGCGGGAGGGAACGGCGAGGGTATAATTTTCAAAAAGGGGGAGATACTCCGCAAAGTGCCCGAGGAAAGGCTGTTTGAAGAGCTGAAAAAGGAAATTGAACTGCTATAACGAAAGGAATAACATAATGAGCGTATTGGGTGAATTGCTGTCTGATTTTAATGTGGAGCTTCCCGAGAAGATATCGGCGGGGCGGGTGCTGAAAATCGTCAGAAAAGAAGCGGGAAACGCGCTGGATATAAATCTTGAGATGGACGGGATCGTCACCGCCGAGGAGATGATAAACGCTTCCGAAGCCGTTTCAAAAGCTCTTGACAACGCGGACGTATCGCTTTACCCCAAATATAAAACCGAGCTTTTCACCGTTGACTACATATTTGAGATAATCGGATTTTTAAAGCATAAATATCCCAACGTGAACGGATATTTTGACGGCGCGGAGGTGACCGCGGACGGCGCGGGATATACGATAGCGCTCAAATCGGGCGGGAAAAATCTTCTTATGGGACTTGGAATGGACAAGAAGATCGAAAACCTTGTCCGCGGATTTTTTGAAAAGAATATCTCAGTTACGATAACCGCAAAGGACGAGCTTGACCTTGACGAGTATGTGAAGCGGGAGCAAAGCGCTCCGCTGCCGCAGGTATCCGTGACGGATTCCGCGCCGCCTCCCGCCGAGGCAAGACAGCATCCGTCAAGGGGCGGCAGCAGGCGCTCACAGGTGCTTGCCGAGCCGCAGAAAATAACCCTACCTTTCGAGCACGAGCGCTTCGACAGAGAGGCCGGGCTGTTCTTCGGCAAGGGAAACTTCGAGCCGCCCTCGCCGATGTCGGAATCCTTTTATGATCAGGACGAGGCTACCCTCTGGGGAGAGGTCTTCAAGACCGAGGAGAAGATGTCCAAGGACGGAAAGACCCTTATCTTCACCGCGTGCTTTTCCGACAAGACCTCCTCTCATATTCTCAAGGTTATTACGGGCGCGGAGAATACAGACGCGATAAAGGATAACATCAAAACCGGCAAAGCGATATTGGTAAGCGGCAAATTTGAGAATGATACATTCACCAAAACCTTTAATATCCGTCCCTACTCCATCGCGTCGATAAAGACCCATTCCCGTAAGGACAGCGCTGAGGTAAAGCGCGTAGAACTGCATATGCACAGTAATATGTCGGATATGGACGCGATAACGCCGCCATCCGAGCTTATAAAGCAGGCTCACGCGTGGGGGCACAGGGCGGTGGCTATTACCGACCACGGAAATGTTCAGGCATACCCCGAGGCTATGAATACCATTGAAAAGATCAATAAAGACGGCGCGCAGATGAAGATGATCTACGGAGTGGAGGCATACTTCGTAAACGACAGCGGCGCGCTGGTATCGGGCTGCGGCGATTATCCCGTAAATGAAGATATCATAGTATTTGACCTGGAAACGACAGGTATATCCGCAAAGAACGAGCGCATAACCGAGATCGGCGCGGTAAAGCTGCGCAATATGGAGGTCGTAGAGGAATTTCAGACCTTTGTGAATCCCGAAAGGGATATTCCCGCGGAAATAACAGCACTCACTGGCATTACCGACGAAATGGTATCGGGAGCGCCCACGGAAAAAAGCGCTGTGGAGGATTTTATCAAATTCGCGGGCAGGGGCGTGCTTGTTGCGCATAATGCGGATTTTGACACCTCTTTCATAAGAGCTGTCTGCGAGAGGCAGGGACTGGATTACTCCTTCCGCTATGTCGACACGCTCGCTTTGAGCAGGGCGGCGCTTCCTCATCTTAAAAACCATAAGCTGGATACCGTGGCAAAAGAATACAAGCTCGGGGACTTCAACCATCACCGCGCCATTGACGATGCGAAGATGCTGGCTGAAATATTTAAGCAGCTTATAAAGAATGCCGCCAAGCTCGGAAAGCTTGAAAAGCTGGGCGACCTTAACGGCATTCTCGGCAGCGTGGACGTGAAAAAGCTTCCGACCTATCATATGATAATTCTGGTTCAGAATAAGGTCGGGCTGAAGAACCTCTATAAGCTGATCTCTCTTTCCAACCTCGAATATTTTTACAAGAAACCGCGCATACCGCTTTCGGAGCTTACCAAATACCGCGAAGGTCTGATAATAGGCAGCGCCTGCGAGGCAGGAGAACTGTTCAGGGCTATTCTTGACGATAAGCCCGAAAGCTATATTGAAAAAATAGCCGAAACCTACGACTACCTTGAAATACAGCCCATTGCCAATAACGCGTTCCTTGTGCGTGAAAACAGGGTGTCCGACGATGAGGGTCTGCGCGAGCTTAACCGTAAAGTTGTAAAACTTGCCGACAAGCTGGGAAAGCCCGTTGTGGCTACCTGCGACGTTCATTTCAAGGATAAGGAGGACGGTATCTTCCGCACCATTCTTCAGGCGGGGCAAGGCTACAAGGACGCGGACAATCAGGCACCGCTGTATTTCAGGACTACCGATGAAATGCTTGCGGAGTTTGAATATCTGGGCAAGGACAAGGCGTTTGAGGTGGTTGTGACCAACACCAATAAGATCGCGGATATGATATCCGATGATATCCGACCCATTCCCAAGGGAACCTATACCCCCTCCATTGAGGGCGCGGAGCAGGAGCTTCAGGACCTCTGCTGGGCAAGGGCGCACGCGTGGTACGGCGACGAGCTGCCCAAAATCGTTGAAGACAGGCTTAACAAGGAGCTTGACGCCATCATCAAGTACGGCTTTTCGGTGCTGTACATGATAGCTCAGAAACTGGTTAAGTATTCCGAGGACAACGGCTATCTGGTAGGCTCGAGAGGGTCTGTCGGCTCATCGTTTGTAGCGACAATGTCGGGTATTTCGGAGGTAAATCCTCTCGCTCCGCATTACCGCTGTCCCAAGTGCCGCCATAATGAGTTTGTTACAGACGGTTCGGTGGGCTCGGGTTATGATCTGCCGCCGAAAAGCTGCCCCAACTGCGGCATAGATATGATACGCGACGGGCACGACATACCGTTTGAAACGTTCCTCGGCTTCAAGGGCGACAAAGCGCCCGATATCGACCTTAATTTCTCGGGAGAGGTTCAGGGAAAGGTTCACCGCTATACGGAAGACCTTTTCGGTAAGGATCATGTCTTTAAGGCGGGAACTATCTCCGCCGTGCAGGACAAGACTGCCTACGGGTTTGTCAAGAAATACTGCGAGGAGCGCGGATTTGAGTACAGCTCCGCTGAAATGGACAGGCTGTCCATTGGCTGCACGGGAGTCAAGAGGACCACCTCTCAGCACCCGGGCGGCATGGTAGTCGTTCCGAACGAGTATGAGGTATACGACTTTACGCCCGTACAGCACCCCGCCGACAAAACCGAAAGCGATATGATAACCACTCACTTCGATTTCCACGCGCTGCATGACACAATATTGAAGCTGGACGAGCTGGGACACGATGTGCCGACGCTGTATAAGCACCTGGAGGACATGACGGGGATCAAGATCGCCGACGTTCCCACCACCGATCCGCAGATATACAAGCTGTTTACCTCCACAGAGCCCATCGGGCTTACCTATGAGGATATCGGAGTGCACAGCGGGACTTACGGCATTCCCGAATTCGGTACGGGATTCGCAATGCAGATGCTCAGGGACGCGCAGCCAAAGAATTTCTCCGATCTTCTTCAGATATCGGGGCTTTCTCATGGCACGGACGTATGGATAGGCAACGCCAAGGATCTTATAGCGGACGGCACTTGTACGATTTCCGAGGTTATAGGAACACGCGACAATATTATGGTGTACCTTATGCACAGGGGCGTAGAGCCGTCGCTGGCGTTCAAGATAATGGAGATAACCCGTAAAGGAAACGCATCCAAGCTTTTTGACGACACCATATATCAGGCGTTCAAGGACAACAACGTCCCCGATTGGTATGTGGAGAGCTGCAAGAAGATTAAATATATGTTCCCTAAGGCGCACGCGGCGGCATACGTCACGGCGGCGGTAAAGCTGTGCTGGTTCAAGATAAACCGCCCAAGCGAGTTTTATGCGGCAACGCTTACAAAGCACACGGAAAATCTTGAGCTGGATATTATCCTGCAAGGCAAGGACGCGGTGCAAAAGCGCATGAAGGAGCTTCAGGCTATCCCGAAGCCGCAGGCTAAAGAAAAAGGAATGCTGGAAGCTCTGCAGCTGGTGCATGAGATGATGTGCCGCGGTATAAAGCTGCTTCCGATAGACGCGAAGCTGTCCGAGGCGGTGACCTACAAAGTTGAGGAGGAGGGTCTGCGGCTTCCGTTTCTGGCGGTATCGGGCTGCGGCGAGAACGCGGCACATAAGCTCAAGGAGGCTATCAATTCCGGCAAGTGCAACTGTATCGACGAGATACAGCAGGAGAGCGGCGTAAACAGCTCGGTGTTGGACAAGCTCAAGGAGTACAACGTGTTCAAGGGAATCCCCCAGTCTGCGCAGCTCTCACTGTTTGATTTCTGAACGACTGCCGCACGGCGCTTTGTGGCGCTGTGCGGTATGTTGTAATTTTATGCGCGATGTTGAATGTTTTGGTTGTTTTTGACGAAAAAGCACAAGTGGCTTGACATTTACAGCTAATTGTGGTATCATATTACTGTGATAACATAGTATTGCTTTAATATAATAAAAGAGAGGGTTAAGGTATTTTGAAAAGATATGACTTGCTGACTCCCGAGGGAACAAGGGATCTGCTTTTTGAGGAGTGCGCCGCAAAGCGCGCCATTACGGAGAAGCTGACGGAATTGTTTAAAAGCTACGGCTACTCCGAGGTTATGACCCCGGGTCTGGAATTTTTTGATGTTTTCAACGGAAAGGTTCGGTATTTTCCGCAGGAAACCATGTATAAGCTGGTGGACGGCAAGAACAGGCTGATGGTGCTGCGTCCCGATAACACCATGCCGATAGCAAGACTGGCGGCTACCCGTCTGAGCGGAGAAAAGCTGCCGCTCAAGCTTTTTTACAATCAGAGTGTTTTTATGGTAAATCCGAAAAACAGCGGCAGGGATGACGAGTTTACCCAGAGCGGCATTGAGATAATCGGCGGCGAAAGCGGCGCGGCGGATTACGAGGCGCTTGCGCTGGCGGCTAAGGCGCTGGCGGTCTGCGATGAGGATTATCGCCTTGAAATAGGCGATAACGGGTTTTTCCGCGAGCTTATCCCGCAGCTTGGGGCAAAAGATGAGCAGGAGGAAAGCATAAGAGAGTTTATCGAAACGAAAAATTATCCTGCGCTTAACGAGATACTGAGTGATTTTGACAGCGGAGCGGCGGAGTCGGTCAGAAAGCTGCCCGCGCTTTTCGGCGGAGAAGAGGTGTTCGCCGAGGCGGAGAAATATATGTTCACCGATTCGCTGCGTGCGCGACTTAAGGCGCTTAAGGCGCTGTACGAAGGCATTTGCGGTATATGTAGTGCCGACAGGATAAGGGTTGACCTGGGGCTTGTCCACAAAAAGAATTACTACACGGGGATATTGTTCAGGGGATATGTAGAGGGTTACGGACGTCCCGTGCTCTCAGGCGGACGGTACGACAAGCTGCTTGGAGATTTCGGCAGGGAAGCGGCGGCTATCGGGTTTGCCGTAAACGTCGAGGCGGCGGCAAAGTTCCTCTACGCCCGCGAAGTGAAAACCTCATCGCCGGACGTGCTGGTTCACGGCGGGCGAGGCGCGGAAGCAGCCGCACTGAGGCACTGCGAGAAGCTGATATCCGAGGGACTTAGGGTATATCATTCTTTGTTTGATTCCCCGAAGTGCGCCGCGGAATACGCTAAAGAGAATAATATACGCCGTGTCGATACGGTGTCAGCCGACGGTTCGGTTGAGTCAACGGAGGTGTGAGCGATGGAAAACAGAAAAGTGCGTATCGCTCTGACCAAGGGGCGGATAGAAAATAAGGCGGTCGATCTTCTGGAGAAGATAGGGTATGACGTAACCGATCTGCGCAACAAGGGCAGGCGGCTGATACTGTCAGTTCCCGGGGAGGATATCGAGGTAGTTCTCGCAAAGGCGGCGGACGTTATTACTTATGTGGAGCACGGTGTGTGCGATCTCGGAGTTGTGGGCAAGGATACCATTATGGAGCATGGCGGGAAGTTTTTTGAGATTTCCGACCTCGGCTTCGGGAAATGCAGATTTGCCTTAGCGGTGAAAAAGGGCACGGATTTTTATAAAGGCTACGGGGTAAAAACCGTTGCGACAAAATATCCCGAGGTAACGCGCAGATTTTTTGAGGCAAAGGGCATGGATGTGGATATCGTCAAGATAGAAGGCTCGGTGGAGCTTGCCCCGCTTGTGGGATTGTCGGACGGTATAGTGGATATCGTGGAAACCGGAACTACGCTGAAGGAGAACGGGCTGGAGGTCTATGACACGGTCGCGCCCATTTCGGCAAGACTTATCGTAAATACCGTAAGCATGAAGCTCAAGCAGGAGCGTATTTCGGAGATAGTAAGACTGATCGAGGAGAATTGCGATGATAAGAATAATTGAAGCGAACGGCGATGAAAAGTTGTTTCTCGCCGAGGTGGAAAAGCGCGCGGGAGAGGTAGGCACAGAGGTTGAAAAGACCGTGCGTGGAATAATTTCCGATGTTAAAGAGAACGGCGATAAGGCGGTAAGGGAATATACCGCGAAATTCGACTGCCCGAACACACAGTATTACCGCGTTCTCGACGAGGCGATACAAGACGCGCTTACCGAAGCCAATGAACAGAGCCCCGAGTTTGTCGAGGCAATGCTGAACGCGGTGGAGAACATAACCGCCTTTCACCGCAGACAGCTCCGCGAGGGCTTCTGCGTGACCGAACCGAACGGCGTTATCATGGGACAGCGCGTGCGCGGGCTGGACAGGGTAGGGTTATACGTCCCCGGTGGCACGGCGGCGTATCCCTCGTCTGTGCTGATGAATGCCATACCCGCGAAGATAGCGGGGGTAAAGGAAATAATCATGGTGACTCCGCCGCTTAAGGACGGAACCGCCAACAAGGATATCCTTGTTGCGGCGGCGCTGTGCGGAGTGGACAGGATATACCTTGCGGGAGGAGCGCAGGCGGTGGCGGCGCTGGCTTTCGGCACGGAGGAGATACCCAAGGTTTCCAAGATAGTGGGACCGGGCAATATTTTCGTGGCAACCGCCAAAAAGCTGCTTTACGGAGTTGTGGATATCGACATGATAGCGGGACCAAGCGAGATACTTGTGCTGGCGGACGAAACCGCAAACCCGAAATACCTTGCCGCCGATCTGATGTCGCAGGCGGAGCACGACAAGCTGGCGAGTGCGATAATGATAACTACCGACATGGATATCGCGGAACGCACCCGCGACGAAATAGAGCGGCAGTCCGCGAAGCTTTCACGCAGGGAGATTATTAACCGTTCGATAAGCGATTACGGGGCGATTATCGTATGCGGCGATATGGATTACGCGGTGGAGCTTGCCAACGCGCTTGCTCCCGAGCATCTGGAGGTCGTGACAAAGAACCCCATGGAGTATATCGGCAGGCTGGACAATGTAGGCTCGCTGTTTCTGGGAGAGTTTTCTCCGGAGCCCCTGGGCGACTACTATGCGGGTCCTAACCACGTTCTCCCCACGAGCGGCACCGCGCGTTTTTTCTCGCCGCTGGGCGTGGACAGCTTCATAAAGCGTTCAAGCTATATTTACTACACAAGAGAAGCGCTGCTTGACGCGGCGGACAATATCATACTTATTGCCGAAAGGGAAAAGCTCACTGCTCACGCAAATTCGATAAAGGTGAGAAAAGATGGCGAATAAAGAGTGCTTCACCGTACGAACGATAAAGCCCGATAAGCTGCATATTCTGACGCAGCTTTTCGATTATAATAATGTCGAGGAAATGATCTTCGAAAACCGCCGAATTATAGAAAGCGGCGCGGGTGACATATTCTGCCTTTATTTCGGAGATATACTGATAGGGGAGCTTCGCGTCAAATACCGCAGTGATGACAAAAATGAAGCCGCTGATGGCAGGGCGTATCTCTACGCCTATCGGATACACAAGGATTTTCAGAACCGCGGTCTGGGGAAATATCTTCTGCGGACGGTTATACAAAGGCTTACTGCCTGCGGTTACAGAGAACTGACGGTAGGTGTTGAGGACGACAACGAACGCGCAAAGCATATTTACAAGCAATTCGGCTTTACGGAGCTTATCGCCCGAAAGCGCGAGGAATATCAGGGCGACGGCTATGAGTATAATTTGTACATGAGGCGAAGTCCGGAGCTGAGGGATTTTATATTTATATGCGGCGCGAGCGGCGTCGGGAAGTCTACGCTTGCAAGGGCGCTTTTCAAGTATTACCGCGGAGCGCTTGTTGAGCAGAACCAAGCCCCCGAGTTCGGAAGCTTTGAGGGCAACGAGGAAGTCGGCGGTCTTTTGGAGGAGCGTATCTGCTGGGATTGGTTCGTGTCGACAGTTATGTGCTATTGGCGGCAGGGGTTAAAAAATATTGTCGCAGATGATTTCGACGATTTGCGTACGGCGGATATACCTGTCGTTTTCAGGGGATGCGATTATATTATAATCAGGCTGATTTGCGCCGATTACGAACAGCATTACCGTCAAATGAGGGATCGCGGCGAGGGTCTGATCGATTTTGAACTGATGAAAAAGTCCTCGGAGGTTATCGGTAAGCGCTCTCCGCTTGTAAATGAGGTTGTTATAGACGTGGCGGGAAAATCGCCCGAGGAGGTTTTTCGTATCGCGCGTGACCGCATAGATAATCACAAATGCGATTTTAATTATGTGTATGAGAAGCCGCCCATGGAGAATTTCTATTCATGGGTGTTTGCCAACGGATTAAGGTGATCGGAATGAAAGTGCTTGTCACAGGCGGAACGGTATTCGCAAGCCGCTTTTGCGCGGAATATTTCTTGAAAAAGGGTCACGAGGTTTTTGTAATAAACCGCGGCACAAAGCCGCAGTCAGCGGGTGTAAATCTGATAGAGTGCGACAGGCACAGCCTTGGGGACAGGCTTAAGGACTTGTATTTTGACCTTGTTCTTGATGTTACGGCGTATAACGAGTATGACGTTAAAGCTCTTGTGTCGGCGCTCGGCGATTACGGCAGATACATTCTGATCAGTTCAAGCGCGGTATATCCCGAAACGCTTAAAGTGCCCTTTAACGAGGGGCAGGAATGCGGCGCGAACAAATTCTGGGGCGATTACGGCTTGAATAAGCTTGCCGCGGAGCGGTATCTGCTTAATAACTCCGACAATTGTTATATCATCAGACCGCCGTATCTGTACGGTTCGATGAATAATCTTTACCGTGAAGCGTTTGTGTTTGAGTGTGCGGAGCGGGATATGCCGTTCTATGTCCCCGGGGACGGGAAAATGCCGCTTCAGTTTTTCCATATCGAAGATATGTGCGGGTTTGCGGAAATTCTTACGGAAAAAGCTTCCGTACAAAGGATATTCAACGTCGGCAATACGGAAACGGTAACGGTTGAGGAATGGGTAAAAGCTTGCTATAACGTTCTCGGCAAGGTTCCTCGGATACGCTGCGTTGCGGGGCATGAGGAAAGTAATTATTTCTGCTTTCGTAATTACGGATTCAGCCTTGACGTTACCGGGCAGGGTAAGCTGATGCCCGGCACAAAGCCGCTTGATAAGGGATTAACTGAGTCTTATGAGTGGTTTAAGGATAACAGGGAGCTTATCCGCAGGAAAGATTATTTTAAGTACATAAGCGATAATTTTGAAGGAGGAGAGATATGAGAACAGCCGAGATAAACAGAACAACAAAGGAAACGGATATCTCCGTTAAGTTGAGCCTTGACGGGGGAGAGGTCAGTATCGATACGGGAATAGGCTTTTTTGATCATATGCTTACGGCGCTGGCGGTACACGGCGGCTTCGGGCTTGAAATCACGGCAAAAGGCGACCTTAACGTCGACGGGCATCATACCGTCGAGGACGTGGGAATAGTTCTCGGAACGGCGTTTGCGCGGGCGCTCGGCGACAAGTCGGGTATAATGCGCTACGGAAGCGCCTATATACCCATGGACGAAGCGCTGGGCTTCTGCGCGGTAGACGTAAGCGCGCGTCCCTATCTGGTATTTATTGCGAAAATTACCAATGAGAAAGTAGGAGATTTTGACACCTGCCTTACGGAGGAGTTTATGCGCGCTTTCGCTTTTAACGCGGGGATAACTCTTCACCTTTGCTGCGAGTACGGCAGCAACGATCATCATATAATCGAGGCGCTGTTCAAGGCGTTGGCGCACGCGCTCAAAATCGCCGTAAGGCTCAATGGCGACGGAAGCGCCCTTACAACAAAAGGAGTAATTTAAAATTCATCAGACCGATAATTCGTAATTGTTGGAGGGAAACATGGAAATCAAATTAGTCAAACCCACGAAAAGATTTAAGGAAAGAGCATTGGGTTTCAGGCAGGAGTTTTTTGATAACGGCGAAATGATAATCAACGGCAGTGAATTATTTGATAAAACCGACACTTATGAGGAGTGGCTTAAATCAATAAAAAACAACGCAAATGTTGAAACGGTAAGTCCCGATTGGGTGGTTACGGATACTTTTTTTGCTGTTGATCAAGCGGATGAAATTATCGGTATTATCGATCTAAGACATACATTAAATGATTTTTTGAAAGACTTAGGAAATTGTGGTTACAGTGTTAGACCTTCTGAAAGAAGAAAGGGATATGCGACAGAAATGCTTCGCCTTTTACTGAAAGTTGCTGATGGTGCGGGAATGACCGAATTATTTCTCTCTGTTGAAAAAGATAATGAGCCATCTATAAAAACAATTATAAAAAACGGCGGTGTTTTTGAAAGAAGTTTTGAATTTGAAGGCAAGTCGGCATATGTTTACAAAATAGCTCTGTAAACTTCATTTACCGTGCAGTTTAATTATATTTTATTGAATAGGGGGGACTGTAATGCAAGGCTACAATGTTATCGCTGTATTTTCCCCCGACAAAAGCCGAATGCTGATGTGCAGGCGCGCCAAAGACCCCTATAAAGGTCTGATAAACTTTGTCGGAGGTAAGATAGAGCCGAACGAAAGCGGAGAGGACGCCGCATACCGCGAGCTGTATGAGGAAACGGGAATAACCCGTTCCGACATCGGGCTTGTCCATCTTATGGATTTCACCTATCCGCTTGACTCCTGTTATGTCGAGGTCTATGCCGGGCAGCTTGTGAGAGAGGTAAATGTCGGGGGCGAGGAAAATCCCCTTTTCTGGAGCGGCTTGGAGCATAATTTCTTTGACATGGCGAATTACGCGGGCGAGGGAAATATCGGACATATAATGGAACACATTAAGCTGAACTCCGGCAGGATATTTCGGGAGAGCTGAAATGAATTACTTTGAGATACATAAAATAAGATACGGCTGGTTTGAGGTCTGCTTTGCTCCTCACGGCAATGAAAGCGGATGGCTGCTGAATTCCGATTATCTCGGCTGTGACGCGCCCGCGCTTTTTCTGGGCGCTCTGGCTGATATGCTGGAGGGGAAGTCACATGAGGAGTGGCTGTGCTGGCAGGACGAGCCGGGAGCTGCCGTTCTGCGACTGGAGCTGTGCGGCAATGATATTTTGGTCGGGATTTATTATTCGGATAAGGATTCCCTGGAGCTGCCATTTTCGGGCAGCGAGCTTGCTCACGAAGCAAAGGAGCTTGCATACCGCGGCACTTTTGAAGCGCGGCGGATTCTTGACGATATAATCGTTCAGTTCGGTTTGTATGAGGACGGAAACGGCTTGAAACTCTACAATAAGAATTGGGGCGATTTCCCTGTAAAGGAATATCAAAGATTGAAAAAATGTGCGGAAAAGGTTAACAAAGCTCTCGGGAAATATGACAAGATGTTTTGTTTTTCATATTGATAAACAGAAAGGGTAAATAATGATTTCTATAATTGACTACGGCGCGGGAAATTTGTTCAGCGTAAAGAACGCGCTGGATTTTCTCGGGCTTGAAAACAAGATAACAAACAGCGCGGAGGATCTTATCTCCGCCGACAGGCTGATACTTCCCGGGGTCGGCGCGTTTCCTGATGCAATGCGGATGCTGGGTGAATCGGGGCTTGTAGGTGTTATTAAAGAACAGGCGCGGAAAAAGCCGCTTCTTGGGATATGCCTTGGTATGCAGATGCTGTTTGAAAAGGGCTATGAGTTCGTCGAAACCGAGGGGTTGGGTTTGATAAAGGGCAGTGTAAAGCTCATGCAGCCCGAGGGACTGCCCATACCTCATATCGGCTGGAATTCGCTGGAGTTTAATGAGAGATGCCCGCTTCTGGAAAGGTGCTCGCAGGGGGAGTATGTTTATTTTGTGCACTCCTACGCGGCGGAATGCGGCGGAAATAATGTGGCGGCTTACTGCGATTACGGAATGAAGATTCCCGCTCTGGTGTTTGAGGGGAACGTGTTCGGAGCGCAGTTCCACCCCGAAAAAAGCGGCGAAACGGGCTTGAATATCCTGCGCTGTTTCGCGGAGCTTTAATGGTAAAAGGGCGCGGTAGCTATGCGGAAATCCGTTCAATATATTATAATCGAGCATGATATTTCATAACACAAACTTTGCCGCACCATAAAAAATCGAGAGGCAAAAGGCGCTTAAAGCTTATGTCAACCGAACGCCCACGCAGGAAATTTACCGCAAGCCTCTGTGTAAGCAGCGCGGAGCGCAGCGGAGAGCTGCTTACACAGAGGGCTAACCTCGACAACGCAAAGCGTTGTTGATGTGGTGCGGGAAATTTCAGATTTAAATAGAGGGTAATACAATATGAAGTTTAAAAAGATAACTGTCTGCCTTGATATGCGCGGCTGCCCCAACAGATGTAAACACTGCTGGCTGGGAGCTACTCCCAACGGCAGCCTGAACGCGGATGATCTGCGGTATGCCGCGGAGCGGTTCCGCCCGTACACAAGAAAACTGGAGGTGTACGATTGGTTTCGTGAGCCTGATTACGGCAGCGACTACAAGGAAATGTGGAAGCTGTGCGGGGAGCTTTCGGACGAGCACATGCCGCATTTTGAGCTGGTGAGCTTCTGGCGGCTTGCGCGGGACGAGGCGTACGGAAGGTGGCTCGCGGGTCTTGGCATGAAGTATGCCCAGCTGACTGTTTTTGGTGACGAAAGCATGACGGATTATTTCGTGGGCAGACGCGGGGCATACAAGGAAATATTAAGGTCAATAGATGTGCTGCTCGAAAACGGTATCTGTCCGAGAATACAAATGTTCGTGAATGAGCGCAACATAAGCCATCTTAATTATGTGGAACGCTTGATAAAAGGTCTGGAACTGGAAAGGCGCTGCCGCGAGGTCGGAGGGGAATTTTCGTTTTTTCTGCACGCGGGAAGCTGCGACGGCGAGAACGAGCAGTTTTACGGTATGCGGATAACTCCGCAAATGCTTGAAAGGATACCGAAAAGCCTTGCGGAGCTTACAATAAAGCATTTCGGCAAGAAAAACATTTATGAGGTTTTCGGAGAGCCGGAGCACAGACTGTATAAGGAAATGGCGGAGGATAATTCCGTGCGGGACATAGTGAGCGACAGCCCCGTGTTTTATGTGGACAAGGATTTCAACGTCTATCCCAATATAACCGCTCCCACAAAATACTGGAGCTTGGGGAACCTAAAAAGCGACGGTGTTGAAACTGTGCTTGATAACTACCGCGGAAATCTCGGCTACGCCGAGGGAGTATTCCGTGACGTTCCGCTGGGCCATCTGGTAAAGACCTGCGGAACGCGCGACGGTATGGGAATGTTCACGAGAGATGATTACATAATTTATCTGTTGAATAAATACTGCCGCAAAATGGGTCACTGCAATAACGAAAGAGGAGAATAAAATGGTAATTTTACCTGCTATTGATATCAAGGACGGAAACTGCGTAAGGCTTTTCAGGGGCGATTACGCGACAGCGGAAAAGGTCGCGGACGATTATCTTGAAACCGCACTGTCGTTTGAACGCGCCGGCGCGGAGTGGATACATATGGTAGACCTCGACGGCGCAAAGGCGGGAAGACCCGTCAACTCGAAAATATACGCCGACGTCGCGGAAAAAACCGATTTAAAGGTTGAGGTCGGCGGCGGCATACGCAATATCGAAACCGTCGATGAGTACCTTAAAATGGGTATTTCGCGCGTGATTTTAGGCTCTGCCGCTCTAAAAAATCCGCGGTTGGTTAGGGAATCGGTGGAGAAATTCGGCTCGGAGAAAATCGCCATCGGCATAGACGCTCTGAACGGAATGGTCGCGGCGGAGGGCTGGCTCGAAGCCTCCGATGTGAATTATATAGACCTTGCTATCGAAATGATCTCCTGCGGCGTTAAATATTTCATCTTCACCGACATTTCCAAGGACGGCACTCTTTCGGGAGTGAACGCGGAACAGCTGAGGGCGCTTCGCGACGGCACAGAGGGTCGGTGCGATATAATAGCCAGCGGCGGCGTCCGCACGATGGAGGATATAATCATCTGTAAGGAAATGGGTCTGTACGGCACTATCTGCGGCAAAAGCATCTATTCTGGAAATCTTGACCTTGCAGAGGCTGTAAGGTACGCAAACCAAGGTGATTAAAATGCGCGGGGATATAGCCGAGGGAATTGAATTTGTGTGGAACAAGCTGAAGTGCAGCTTCAATAAGCTGTCCGAGGAGAGCAAGCGGCTGTATTCCGATAAGTATAACGAGGTTATGAGAGTAATATGATAATTTGGGAGGAAAATTATGGAACGTGAGGGATATGTATCTATCTGGCTGGGGAATTTCCCCGACGACAGCGCGCTTATGGAATACGCGGCGGAGGACTGCGTCGAGTATGATGAGGACGACGGGAGCGGTATCGAACGTCCGTCGCAGTTCTCAAAGGATTTTTTCGGCGGTATGATATGGGCGTTTGACCCCGATTTCTGGGAGAGAGAGGTCGTTGGTTAGTCCTCGGATATAGCGGAGCTGGTATCCCCGTTTTCCTACGGCGATACCTTTGAGTTGAAAAATATCGTATTGGACAGGACATACAATGCCGTGATACTTGTTTACGATTACGAATACGAGCCAAAGGCAAATCCCGCAAATGCGCCTGTGGAGTTTATCGCGGCTGTGCCGTATGAGAACCTTGATCTGTAAAGGAGAAAATATGCTTGCGAAAAGAATTATCCCCTGCCTTGACGTACGCAGCGGCAAGGTTGTAAAGGGAGTCAACTTTGAGGGAATAAAGGACGTCGGCGATCCCGTGGAGCTTGCCGTGGAGTATAACAGGCAGGGAGCGGACGAAATAGTTTTTTACGATATCACCGCGTCTTACGAGGGTCGCGGGGTAATGCTGGACGTAGTAAAGCGGACAGCGGAGCGTGTTTTTGTGCCGCTGTGCGTGGGCGGGGGAATATCCTCTGTCGAGGACTTCCGCGATACCCTGCGCGCGGGCGCGGACAAGGTTTCGGTGAACTCGCAGGCGGTTAAGAACCCCAAGCTGATAAGCGACGCTGCGGAGATATTCGGCAGCCAGTGCGTGGTGGTGGGTATTGACGCGAAGCGCGACGGTAAGGGCGGCTATACCGTTTATATAAACGGAGGACGCGTTGATATGAACCTTGACCTCGGCGACTGGGTAAGGGAAATAGAGCAGCGCGGCGCGGGCGAGATATGCCTTAATTCCATAGATACCGACGGAGTTCGCGGCGGCTTCGATACCGAAATGCTGAATTTCGTATGTGAACGGGTTAATATCCCTGTGATAGCCAGCGGCGGCTGCGGAGCTATAAACCACTTTTCCGAGGTGTTTGAACAGACAGGCGCTTCCGCGGCTCTGGCGGCTTCTCTGTTTCATTTCGGGGAGCTTACCGTGGGAGAGGTAAAGCGGTATTTAAAGGAGCGCGATATCTCCGTCAGAAACTGACCGAGCTTAAATTAAGGGGGAAAACGATGGATAAATTATTCAAAAAACCGAGCCATAACGCGCAAAGCGTTATGAAGTACCTTGGCTGCCCCTGTGAGTATTTCCCCGCAGGCAGCAGCGTTGCTGCGGTGACCAACGCCTACAACGACGCTTTCGCGAAGCGGGAGATAGGCGGCTATACTCCCGTAATTTTTGTTATTGAGGAGTATATGGATTTTGACGAGAGTCAAAGCTCGGCGGATTTGCAGAAGCAGGTTTTCGCCGCACCGCCTATAGACGCACGGGAGTGGTTTGAAAAGGTTCTTTCAAGCTATAAGGAGGACTATGGCGAGGACTGGAATGACGTGGTGGGTGAAATGGAAAACGGTCAGCCTATGACCGCGCTTTCGGGCTTTTTGAATTTCGGAACGCGCAAAAGCTGGGAGTGCGTTCTTGCGAAGATACCCGTGAAAAATCCGTGGGAGATATTCGCGTGGTTTCCCTTCGGCGGCTGGAACGAGTGCCCCGCTCCCGAGGAAATGCTGTGGATAGGAAAGTATTGGTATGAGAAATACGGAGCTGTTCCCGCCGTAATTACCCGCGACGTGCTGGAGTTCTCCGCTCACCCGATACGCGACAAAAGCGCGGCTATGGGGCTTGCGCTGGAGCAGTTCGCGTTCTGCTCCGATATTGTTTTTCAGGGAGTAGATACAATAGGCTGTCTGGCGGATTCGCTCACCGAGTCCTCTGTGTGGTATTTCTGGTGGGATTGAGGAGCTTGTAAAAATATAGGAGGTCTTATGCCTTTAGAAAAATCACAAATGAATAAGCCCGCTGTGCCGAGCGCTCCAAGCAAATCAGCTCAAACGATAATTGAATATCTGGGCTGCCCCTGTGAGCATTTTCCGGCCGGGAGCAGCGAGAGCGCGGTTATCGCCGCATACAAGGAAGTCCGCGAAAAAAGCGACGGTGCTTATGTACCTGTTATAGTATCGGTAAGCGATGTGCTTCTGGAATGTATCGAGGAATACGGCAGCACTGCCGATGAGCTACGCGCATATCGTGAAAATCTGCTTTCCGAGCCGCTTGCGGATGGCGGCAAATGGCTTGCGGATATCGTTGCGGAATATAAGAACAACATGGGCGACAAATTTGCCGCAGATGTGCTGGGAGAGTATATTAACAACGAATTCAACGTTAATGACAGATTGGTGGGATTTCTCGGATTTGATTTCAAAAACGATACCCGCTTCATTAAAGAGTGCATTCTGGTGAAAATTCCTGCAAAAAATCCGTGGGAGGTTTTCGCGTGGCTGCCCTTCGGCGGCTGGAATGAGTGCCCGACTCCCGATATAATGATGGCGGTCGGGAAATATTGGTATGAGCGTCACGGTGCTGTTCCCGCGACGATATCGCACAGTGTACTGGAGTTTACCGCACATCCCGTCATTGACAGAAAAAAGGCATTCAGACTGGCGTTGGAGCATATGGCGTTTTGCAGTGACTGTATTTTTCAGGGAGATCTGACGGTCGGCAGGCGTGCGGATTCACTTTCAAAGTCTTCGCTGTGGTATTTCTGGTGGGATTGAGGTATGTGATTTTATGGACTTAAAAGAACAGCTGCAAAAATGGCATAATGATAATGAGCATCGGAAAATCATTGAAGCGATAGAAGCTATTCCGCGCATAGAACGGGATTTCGAGCTGACAAGTCTGCTCGGGCGTGCGCTGAACAACGATGGCCAGCACAACGACGCGCTTGCGGTGCTGCGCTCCGTCGAAGCTGAGGGGCGGGACGATTTTCTGTGGAATTTCCGCATAGGCTATTCGTATTTTTACCGTCCCCATTCGGTGAAAAACGTCGTTTCCGATTATGAAACGGCACATTACCACTTTACCGAAGCCCTCAGGCTCGGGGACACAGATGAAGATACTTTGGAGCTTATACGGTATTGTGAGTTCGTTCTGCAAAATTTGAGCGCGAACCCCGAAACGGTTTACGAATACGCGGACGAACGGCTGAGTACGAGATGTCTTAAATAAACTCCCTTTTCGGTATTATGTAACCCACGGAAATCGGCTTATAAATATGCAATATTTTTGATTAAATGCATAAAAGACGCTTTTCCGAAATTGAGAAAATAAAGGAGGAGAAAATGAAAGTTGAATTTCCCGAAAGCGTTAAGGACGAAACGCTGAAATATGCCGTTATAGCGGCAAGATATAAGGGCAAATGGGTATTTGTAAAGCACCGTGAGCGCGATACGCTTGAGATTCCCGGCGGACACCGCGAAGCGGGCGAGAACATAGCGCAGACCGCCGCGCGAGAGCTGTTTGAGGAAACGGGCGCTGTAAAATATTCGCTGATACAGCTCTTTCCCTACCGAGTGAACGATAACGGAATGTTGTTTTATGCGGAGATTGAGGAACTTGGAGAGCTTCCCGATTCGGAGATAGAGCGCGTTGAGCTGCTTGACGAGCCGCCCGCGGAGCTGTCGGGGTGGACTTACCCCGAGATTCAGCCGTTTCTTCTGGAAAAAATCTGCGGGATATTAAACGCAGAAACCGACCTGAAAAAATATTTCAGAAAAGGGGAACTTATCCCCGCGATAGTGCAGGACGCGGAGAACGGTGAGGTTCTAATGCTTGCCTACATGAACGAGGAGAGCATGCGCAGAACGCTGAAAACAGGCTATACATGGTTCTGGAGCCGTTCAAGACAAGAGCTTTGGAATAAGGGAGCGACTTCGGGACACTTGCAGAAGGTCGTTGAGATATACGGCGACTGCGATGACGACACGCTGCTGATAAAGGTCGAACAGATCGGCGCGGCGTGCCACACGGGCAACCGCACTTGTTTTTTCAACAGATTAAGATAAATTTCAAAAAGCGCTTGACAAATTTGCCGTTCACTGATATAATATAAATATGAACGTTTTTGAGCGGGCAGGTGGAGGACTTATGAGTGTCAGATTTCTGTACGGAACGGGTAACAGCGCTAAGCTGCAGTCGATGAGAGAATGCCTGAAAAGCTTGGACATTGAAATTATCGGGTTGTCCGAGCTGAGCGGCAGTAAAGATATCCCCGAAGTGGACGAGAACGGCGGCAGCCCTCTTGAAAACGCGCGAATAAAGGCATATGCTTACTATCGCCGTTTCGGTATACCTGTGTTTTCCTGCGATTCGGGGTTATATTTTGACAATCCGGATTTTCCCGCTGAGCTTCAGCCGGGGGTAAACGTGAGGAACGTAGGGGGAAAACGGCTCTCCGACGAGGAGATGACAGTCTATTACAGCGGTCTTGCCGCAAGGTACGGAAGATTGACCGCAAGATATAAAAACGCGATATGCCTTGTGATTTCCGACAGCGTTGCCGCTGAATGCATGGACGACAGCCTTTCGGGAAATCCGTTCCATATCGTGGACAAGCCGCATGAGAAGCGCGCAAAGGTCAGTGGTTTTCCGCTGGATTGCCTTTCGGTGCACATTCCGACAGGAAAATATTATTACGACCTGACGGAAGATGATATACGGGCAAGCAGTGGATTGGTGTCAAGTACCGCTAACGGTTTTGTTTCTTTTTTTGAAGATATTTTAAGGAGATTTTTCTGATGGACGCATTTAAGGATATGTATGACGTGGTGATGAGCCGCAGAGCGGAGCCGCAGGAGGGTTCTTATACCTGTTACCTTTTTGAAAAGGGTCTGGACAAGATACTTAAAAAGTGCGGCGAGGAGTGCACCGAGATGGTTATCGCCGCCAAGAACAGCGACAAGGAGGAGCTTGTCGGTGAGATAAACGATCTGCTGTATCATATGATAGTGCTGATGGCGGAGCGCGGAGTGACCGTAGAGGACGTGGAGGCGGTTATGGTGGAGCGCAGCAGGAAGATAGGCAACTTAAAGCAGTTCCACGTCAGCGACCACAACACTTGATATGGAAATAAGAAAATTTGTCGATACCTGCGGCGACGATGCATACGCGCTGGCGCTGATAGTCACCAAGAGCTTTGACAGCGCCAAGAAGATTTTCGCGAAAACCGCACTTAACTGCGGAAAGTACGAGGAGCTTTTTACCGTGACTGCCGATGTCTGGGCGGAGTGCCGCGAAAGCGACAGCAACGACGAGGCGGTTACGCTTACTGGTCTGGAGCTTTCCGCGAAGCTTGAAGCTCTGCTGAAAGAAGTGCTGATGAAGCCGCAGATAATGCGCGGCATTATCCATCTATATTACGAGAACGACCTTGACGTGAATCGGATAGCCGAGGTGACGGGGGAGAGCGAGAAGTATATTTCCGGGCAGCTTTCAAAGCTGCCTGCGGAGCTTACGGAGGCTCTTGACAAGCATTATAAGGAAATATGTATAAAGATACGCGCCGAGGATAAGCTTAAAGCCTATGTCATTAAGGCTGCCGATACAGGCGACAGGCGTATGTTCGAGGTAAAAGAGGACGCCGTGCCCATTCACCGCTGGACAAAAAAGCAGAAGGTAATCGTGGTCATAATTGCGGCAATAATCACGGTCCTTGTCTGCATAGTTATTCCGATATGGAGCGCTTATATCGAGATGATAAAAGCGGAGCGGGAAATGGATTTTGAGGAGCCCTCCACCGACGAGATATTTTCATACACCTACGAGCCAGACGAGGAATAGGAGGACAGATATGACCAAACCCGAAATGATAATTTTCGACAACGGGCACACGCTGCTTTATGAGCCCGATTGGGATTCGGGGCGCGGAAACAGGGAGCTTTTCAAATACATAACCGCGAATCCGAACGGTGTGACCGTTGAGGATTTTCAGAGGACCGTTTCGGAGGTGTTTGAAAAGATACAGCAGATACGTGAGTCGCATAATTGTGAAATCTGCGCGCGGGTGGGCAACAGAACCACTGCGGAGCTTCTTGGTCTGGAGTTTTCCCTATCTCCCGCCGAGTGGGAGATAGTGTTCTGGTCGGCGGCGACGCCCGGAGCGGTAATGCCGTATGCGGATAAAATGCTGGATTTTCTGAACGAGAATAGGATACGGACGGCGGTCATCAGCAACCTCGTCTGGTCGGGAGAGGCGCTTGCGGAGCGGATAAACCGGCTTCTGCCCAACAACAGATTTGAGTTTATCATTGCGTCAAGCGATTATATGTACCGCAAGCCGAGCCGCGTTCTGTTTGATATCGCGCTGAAAAAGGCGGGTCTTCCCGCGGACAGGGTGTGGTACTGCGGCAACAGCATAGCCGCGGACGTTTACGGCGCTCACGGCGCGGGTATCTATCCCGTGCATTATGACGACAGATCGGTCGGGGTTCCGTCAAGCTCGGGAGCGGATAATTCTGCGCCGCCCGATTTTGACTATTTACATATTCATGACTGGCGTGAGCTGATTGATATTTTGAAGAAAACGGCATAATTATTGAAAATTTTTTCAAAATATATTGCTTTTTTGCGGAAAATGAGGTATAATTAAAGTAATGGATTTCAGGAGCGAACTGCGGTTTGCCCTCATTCCGATAATTCAAATCAAAGGAGATATTTGTATGTTAGTTTCTGCAAAAGAAATGCTGAACAAGGCTCGCGACGGCAAGTATGCGGTAGGTCAGTTCAACATCAACAACCTTGAATGGACAAAGGCTATCCTGCTCACCGCGCAGGAGCTGAAGTCGCCTGTTATCCTCGGCGTTTCCGAGGGTGCCGGAAAGTATATGTGCGGCTACACCACCGTTGTCGGCATGGTAAAGGGTATGATAGACGAGCTGGGAATCACTGTTCCCGTTGCGCTGCACCTTGACCACGGCACATTTGAGGGTGCCAAGGCTTGCATCAACGCGGGTTTCTCCTCCATCATGTTTGACGGCTCTCATTATCCCATCGAGGAAAATATAGCAAAGACCACAGCGTTGGTAAATACCTGCGATGTTCTCGGCATTTCGCTTGAAGCCGAGGTAGGTTCTATCGGCGGCGAGGAGGACGGAGTTGTCGGTATGGGCGAGTGCGCCGACCCCAACGAGTGCAAGGCTATCGCCGATCTGGGCGTAACAATGCTTGCGGCGGGTATCGGAAACATTCACGGAAAATATCCCGAAAACTGGCCGGGTCTGTCCTTTGAAACTCTGGCTGCCGTTAAGGAAGCGGTAGGCGATATGCCGCTTGTACTGCATGGTGGTACCGGTATTCCCGCGGATATGATAAAGAAGGCTATTTCTCTCGGCGTTGCGAAAATCAACGTTAATACCGAGTGCCAGCTTGCGTTCCAGGAGGCTACGAGGAAGTACATCGAAGAGGGCAAGGATCAGCAGGGCAAGGGCTTTGATCCCAGAAAGCTGCTCGCTCCCGGCTTCGAGGCTATCAAGGCTACCGTTAAGGAGAAGATGGAGCTGTTCGGTTCTATCGGCAAGGCTTGATTTTATAGGTTTTTCCCGATAAAAATATCGAATGTAAAAGCTTTTCAAATAAAGCGGGCTGCGCGAATTTTCGTGCAGCCCCTTGCTGTTCCGGTATACAATATTTTCCGTGGATTTCTCTTATTTGTCCAACCGCTCAAATATCCTTTTGGAACCCAGCGCAACCGCCATTGAAGCTGCAGCCGAGCCTATCATGACGGTGTAGGGCATATTTGACAGTGTGTCGAACAGTACGCCGTAAACCGCCTGACCCAAAGGCTGAGAGCAGCTTGATATCGCTGTGATGACAGCCATTATCTTCCCAAGCAGATGAGGAGGGGTCTGCTGCTGAACGGCGGTAAACAGTGATACGCTGAACATGGTTGCGGCGCACATTGCTCCGAAACTCCCAGCCGTTATGATTATATATCCTACCAACGGCGGAATGAATTCAAAAAGCGATATGCCCATTAAAAGCGCCGCCAGAGAGCATAAAACAAGCGTTATCCACCCGTTTTTGAGTTTCATTTTCTGTGCCGCCGTTCCCGCGATAATGCCGCCCGCAAGACCGCCAAGACCCATAGCCGCTTCGGTTATCCCAAGGGCGGTGTCGGACATTTCCAGTACCTGCACCACCATTATGGGGATTCCCACCACCATAGCTGCCGAAAGCACCAGGTTAAACAGCGCAAGAATAACAAGAACCGAAAGGAAAATCGGCTTGTCGTTTTTCACATACGCAAGACATTCCCGCAGATCGAAGCCGGCTGCTCTTAAAACGCTTTTATTGTCGGATTGTTTGACGTAAGGGATATGTATGAAAATCTCCATTACCGCCGAAAAAACAAAACAGCCTGTACTTATGAACAGAATGGGTAATATTCCGAACGAGCCAAACAGTATGCCGCCTATTATCGGACCGAGCAGCCCCGAAAGGGTACTCACCATATTTATCACGGCGTTGCCCTTCATAAGCGTTTCCTTTTCCGTAAGCAGGGGAATGCTTGCCTGTACCGCGGGCTGATACGCTCCCGAAATTCCGAACAGTATCATAAGCACGGCGATCATCAGCGGTACTATCGGAACTTTTCCCAGCATAGGAATAAACAGCAGAATTATTGCAGCCGTTGTAAAATCCAGTATAACCATAATATTGCGTTTGTTTTTTCTGTCGGCGATAACCCCTCCGAGCAGGGTGAATATTATCATAGGTATAAACGAACTGGCGGTCACTGCTCCGAAAAGCGATGAGGAGTTTGTTTCTCTCAGCAGATAAAGCGGCAGTGCAAAGCGAAGTATGGCGTTGCCGAAAAGAGAGATTATCTGCCCGATGACCACCATTGTGAAATCGCGCTTGAACAGCTTCATAATCAAACCTCCAGTTTTTCAATACTTTTTGCAAGTGAATTGTACACGAAAACGGCTGCCGTACTTAAAACCGCGCAAATCACCGCAGTTGTCGGCAAAATATTTTTTGGAGAAAATGAGAAGCATTGTGCCAGCAGACAGCCGGCGATAAACGAGCTTACGACGGCGGCAGGAACAGAGCGTTTTTTCCAGCCGATAGTTACCGAGATGATTCCCGTTACTGAAGACAGCAGCCCCGACAGAATACCGACGCACGGTATTGTGATGGGGAAAGCGCTGCTTGGCGCGGCAAGCTCTGCCCCCGCGATTTCGGAAACGATATATAATGCTGCCATAATCACCGCACTGCATATAAACTCAGCTACGGTAATAAATACGCATATTATCAGACATTTCGCGTTAAGAATCTTCCTTTGCTTTATCGGGTAGCAGAGGATCACCGCAGCGCCTTTTCCGCCGTATTCACCTATTACAAGCCTTGCCGCGGCTACAGCCGCAAGTATTCCGAAGCTGACAGAATTAAGTACCGATATCAGCATAAAGATACCGTCCCATTCATGAAACAGCTCCTCACCCTTTGGGGACGAGCCTTCGATCTCGGGTAAAAAAAGGAACAATATTCCCATTGCCAGAATACCCGCTAAAATGCCGAAAGACGCTTTAAAATATACTTTTAAATTTGTTTTCTTAAGCTCTGTCCTTAACATATTCATTGCAATTCCTCCTCATAAGACCAATAATATATTCATCAAGATTTTCAATTTCAGATGACTTTTCCTGAACGGAAAATTCGCTTGAAACGCAGCCGTTCGTAATCACACCTATCCTGTCGGATATGTTAATAACGTCCGAAATAATATGGCTTGAAAGCAGGATCGTTGTGCCTGTTGCGGCAAGTCCGCGCAGCAGCTCGCGCATTTCGGTTATTGCGACGGGGTCAAGCCCGTTCAGCGGCTCGTCAAGGATCAGCAGTTTCGGCTTATGAATGATAGCCCGCGCTATTCCCAGCCGCTGCCGCATGCCAAGTGAATACTTGGAAACAGGTTTTTTCTCTTCACAGGGCAGCCCCACAGCTTTAAGAACCCCCGAAATATCCCCGCTTTTTTGTAAATATGACATATGAATTTCCAGATTTTCCGCGGCGCTGAGATGCTCGTAAAAAACAGGTGTTTCAATCATGCTTCCCACATTGTACAGGTATTGCTTCGATTGTGCGGCGCTTTTTCCGAAAACGGTGATAGTTCCGCTGTCGGGCTTCTGTAAGCCAAGCAGAAGCTTCATCAGCGTGGTCTTGCCCGCGCCGTTGACTCCCAGAATACTGTAGATTTCCCCCTTAAAAAGGCTCAGGTTGCAATTCTGAAGCACGGTTTTTCCTCCGAATCCCTTGCACAGATCTTGTGTGTTTACGATTATTTCCATTATAATCTCCTTTCTTTAATACCTACCGTCGGTATGAATAGATGTTTAAATTTAACTGCCCTTTTTAAGGCAGTTAAATCGCCAGTTTACTTGTTTTTATGATATATCTCGGTAAGCTCTCTGAGCCTGTTGAATACGCTTTCGTCAAGAATATCCAACCCGAACGCACGCAGCATTTTATCGTACATATGGCACTTTCTATATATACCATCAGGGTCATCGTCGAATATCATCGGGTCAAGCCATATGTTTCCCACAAGCAGAATAAGCTCCGCAAGCTCTTTCGGATACTCCGTTTCAATAGAGCCGTCACTGATACCCTGCTCGATTATCGGCAGAACATAAACGGGAGAGGTGTAGTCTATTGTATCCCGTATTACCTTGAAAACAAGAGCAGGACTTGCACCGATATTCGGCGCGGCGGAAAAAATCTCATCATGAACAGAGCGGTTTATCGATTCCGTCAGCAGCCTTTTCAGCTTTTCCTTTCCCGTAAGCCCCGGGCAATCGCGTATTTTAAGCAGCATTTTGTCCGACTGCTCGGACAGTTTTGTTGTTACAGCGTCAAGTATATCCTCCTTGGATTTGAAATGGTGATAAATTGCGCCTTTGCTAAGTCCGCCTAAGTTGTTGATAATGTCCTGTATTGAGGTGTGCTCGTAACCTTTTTCGACAAACAGCTTTGCCGCGGTTTCGAGTATCAGGTTTACAGTTTCCTCCGGGTATTTGTTGCGTGCCAATCTGCTTTTCACCTCTATTTACATACTAACGGTATGTTTGTATTATACACTATCATTTTTTATTTGTCAAGAGGAAATTGAGCAAATTTTGAATTTTTTTATAAACCCATGGCAGGCTTATAGTCTGCTACGGTCAGCTTGCAGAAAAAGCCTAAATGCCACGCAATGTCGGCGCATGAAATTTCAAAAAGCGCACATTTGCCATTTGGCAAATGTGCGCGGTTTCCGCAGTCACGCAGAGCGAAACGGAGTGAAGCGGAGCGTGAGTGCGGAAATTTTGAAATTTTATTAAATAACCCGCCCTTGGTCAACCTTTATATAAACTGACCACAGCAGACTTACAGCCTGCTGTGGTCAGTTTATATTTCTTCCTTATCATGGTCGATATAGAACATTCTGATATTGTTGTCCTCCAGCGTTATGGGGGCTTTGCCCTCATCTATGATTTGCAGCATGGCTTCCACCACCTCAGGATCAAATTGTGTTCCCGAGCAGCGCTTAAGCTCCTCTTTGATAAAATCAGGGTCACGGCTTGCGGAGTAGCGCCTGCCGCCCGCCATGGTGTCGTAGCTGTCCGCCACGCAGATAATGCGCGCGAAAAATGGAATATCCTCACCTTTAAGTCCCTCGTTGTAGCCCGTTCCGTCGTAGCGCTCGTGGTGATAGCGCGCACCGTCGGAAATACCCGGAAGGGATTTGAAATCCTTGAGTATCTCGCCGCCAATCGCGGGGTGCCGCCTTATCACTTCGATCTCTTCGGGAGTGAGTTTGCCGGGCTTATTGAGTATCCGGTCGGGAATGCCGATCTTTCCGATATCGTGCAGCAGCGCGATATAATAAATGCGCTCCTGATCCTCGGGCGATATGTTCAGCTTCTTTGCAAGTTCAAGGGTGTATGCCGCCACGCGCAGCGAATGACCGTTGGTGTATTTGTCCTTTGCGTCGATGGCATTTGCGAATGTGCGCAGCGATTCGCCGATAAGGTGCTGATATTCCCGCTGCCTGCGCTTTAGATGGTTTGTTTTTACGCGGATTATGGTAATGGTAACAAGAACGGTAAGACCGAGCAGAACAACCCCCAGAACGATCTTGAACCATAGGTACTCCCAAAGCATAAAGCCCTTGTGAACCCCTATGGAGTGAGTGGCGATAACACTTTCGCCGTCCGTTCCCATAATCTCGATAATAAATTCATAGTCGCCGCCCGAAAGATTTGTGTAGCTGGCGGTCATTATGTTGTCGTTGGTTATGCTGTACGCTCTGTCATCAAATCCGTTCAGCCGATACCTTACGGTTACTTCTCTGCCCGAATATGACAGCGCCGCGAAATCGAAGGTAAGACGCGTAGTATTGCCGTCTATGGTGATATCGTCGGGTATCTCAAACACCTCATCGTCCGCCGTAACGCGGTAAATAAGCGCTTTTATGGCTGAATGCTCTGCGCTGCTCTCGTCCGTTTTGAGCATTGACAGCCCGTTTGCGGTGCAGAGGTAAAGAATGCCGTCCCGAATATCATTCCAGGAGTTGGCGTTTAGCGAGCCCGTAAGCCCGTAGGAAACGCCTATAACTCTTACCGGAGTATCCTCTCCCGAAAGCAGCCGCTCCCGATTTACCGCGTTAATGCCGTTGCTTTGCATAAGCCACAGATCATCACCCGAAAAGCACATATCAAAAATACTTCCCGGGCTTTTGGAGTAGTTATCGAGCAGCCGAAAGCTGTCAAAATCCCAGTAATAGAGGCTGTTGCCCGCGCTGATGAAAAGCCCGTTTTCCCCGTCGGGAAGCATACGCAGCACCACCCCGGCGGGAAGCCCCTGTTCAAAGCCGTAGTGAGTAACGCTGTCGTCCTTTATCGCGTAAAATCCCTGACCGTCGCTGCCCGCGTAAAGAGTACCGTCCGCACCCTCGCAAAGGCAGAGTATTATGGGATAGGTAAGCCCGTTGTCCTCCGTGTAGGTTTTTACGACCTCTCCGCCGCGTATGACGGATATCCCGTTCTGGGTGGCAACGGCAATGCTTCCGTCAGAGCGCTCCAGTATCATGCGTATCTGGTTATCGCTTAAGCCGTTTTCAGCGGAGTATTTCGTTATCCCGCCGCTGTCGGGGGAATACCGTACAAGACCGTTGTTGTAGTATGTACCTATCCAGATGTTCCCCTCGCTGTCAGCAGTGATATTGCGCACTCTGTCGCCGCTCAGAAGCCCTGTAAGCTCGTTGTGTATCTGATTGAATTCGGAATCGAGAATGATAATTCCCGTATCCGTTCCGAGATAACAGAGTCCGCCGTACACCTCGACAGAGTTAATGGAGGTCTCCTCCAGTCCGGCGGCCGCATTGGCGTTGCAGAACTGACCCTCTACAAGATGAATGATCCCGTAGCTGCCCGATGCTATCCAGACGTTGCCCTCATAGTCAAAGGCTATTGCTCCTGCGGCTGTGGCATGTTCCGCGTTGACTGTGTGCCAGTCGAAATCGCTGTCGAAGTAACCCGCGCCGTTCAGCGCAGCAGCCCACAGATTACCGTTATTGTCCTCGGAAATTGCATTGAAGGTGGAAACCTCTCCCGTTTCCAGCTTGGTAAGTTTATAGGAGTCTTCGGTATATTTGTCGTCGGCAAGCTCTATGCGATATATACAGCTGCCGCTTGTTCCGAGATAAATTATGCCGCTTCTGTCATGTCCGACACAATATACGGGGGAATCCAGCAGACCGTCCGAATCAAATGAGCCTATAACTCTGCCGTTGTGCACCAGAATGGCTATTCCGTCGTCAATGCAAGCCCAGATAACACCGTTTTGGTCAATATCCAGGCTGTACACTACGGTATCGCTTACCCATTCTTCGACGTATTCCAAACCGCCCTCGCCCACTCTTGCCAGACCCGATGTGGTCGCTGCGTAGACAGAACCGTTCGTATCCTCGACAAAATCACGCACCGAGAGGTATTTTGTCTTGTCCTCATATGTAAAGCGCTTGAATTCACGGTTTTCATACAGGAAAACTCCCATATCGTTTGTGCCTATCCACAGCCGCCCTTTGCTGTCCTCAAAAAGGGCGCGCACACTGGAGGAGGGAAACACTCCTCCGTCTGAGTAATTGCGGAAAGATGTTCCGTCATATCGGATAAGTCCGCCGTAGCTTCCTATCCAGATAAACCCGTCGGAGGTCTGGAGAACGGTGTTCGCCTCACCCGTGGGCAGTCCGTTGGTTTCGTTGAATTCGTATACTATGCGGTGCTGAAGAGGGGATTCCTTTGCGGCGTATGCCCTTTCCGAGCTTATTATGAAAAGGCTGAGCGCCAGAAAAACGGCGGTGATGCGTCTGAATCGTCCAAGCATAATTCACACAATAACTTCTCTCGAAGCTGCTCCTTTCCGAATAGTGTCTGTACCAATCTGACCGAATATAACATAAGACATTTTAATTATATCAGAATTTCACGCCGTTGTCAATAGTTTTATGATATAATAAATGTATCAGGCTGTAGAAAAAGCCTATTAGCAACGCAATGACGGCGCATGAAATTTCAAACCGCGCAGAGCGAAACGGAGTGAAGCGGAGCGTGAGTGCGGAAATTTTGAAATTTTTTTAAATAATCCGCTCTTGGTCAACAAATAACCCGCCCTTGGTCAACCATTATATACAGCATGAAAAAATATGTAATATTTTTCTGCGTTTCAGCAAAAAAAGATAAATATAGTGCAAAATAAGGCGTTGATTTGTAACGTGATTTAGGTTATAATTTAATAAAGGATATTTCGGATTGTTTCTTGTTTACGGCGTCAAGTCCGAATCTGGCGCGGTATTCCGTGGGAGAAATTCCGCTCTGCTGCTTGAACAGGCGCGAAAAATAGCTTTGAGTGCCTATGCCCGTTTTCTCGGCTATTTCCGAAACGGACAGCGAGGTGGTTATAAGAAGCTCCTCGGCAAGCCGTACACGTATAATGTTGCAGTAGTCGGAGAAATTCACCCCTATTGCTTCCTTGAACATTCGGCTGAAGGCGTAGTAGCTCATATTTGCCAGCTTTGCTGCCTGCTTCATGTCGGTGCGTGTGTCAGGGTGGGATAGGATATGGTTGATTACCGCGTCCAGTTCCGGCATTCTGGTGGAAACGTTGGTGCTGTCGGAAATGGTAAGCTCTCCGGTATCAATAAGTAAGGACAGCAGTTCAAGTATAAGGCTGTTGCGGTGAAACTCGTTTGCGGTAGAAAAAGGCTTCAGAGCGAGACAGAAATCAAGTATTTTCAGCAGTATTTCGCGAACGCTTTTTGATGGCGTTATCAGAAGCGACTCCCCCTTGGGACGGGTCAGCGTAAACCGCCCCATTTCCGAAGAATTTCCATAAAGTAAATTCGGGGAAAACTGTATCACCATTACATCGACAGGGGTAACGTTTTTATTGGCGTGAAAAGCGAACGGCGGTATGAAGAAAAGACCGCCCGCACCGACAAGATGATTTTTCCCCTCGCATATTTCATACCGTGTGCCGCTTGCGATGAATGACAGCTCGTAGTGGGAGTGGCAGTGCATGGGGAAGATACCGTCCGCCGCTGTGCGGTAATATGCGCAGCTTGTGTGTGCGCGTTCGGGTACGTCCTGCGTCTGAAATACCTTTTGAAATTCCATTGGATTCACCTCGCTTGATAATAATTATATCATATTTTTGTCTTATTTTCAAGCGATAGGCGTACGGATATCTTAAATTTGGTACTCTCTATTGAAGTGAGGCGGTTTGTATTCATATTTGAAAACGATTTTTTCCTGATGATCCGTATAACGCATTATTGGAACGTCACAAAATCGAGCGGTCAAATCCACTGAAAAAGCACAGCGCAGCAAATAGGAGCGGGGTTCTATTGACGGATCGCAAAACAAGCTGCTGCGGTCGCACAGGTGAATAAATAAATTCAAATCAGGAGGTTAAGATGGGACAGAAAATCGGAATTGCGTCAAAAAAATTCACAAAACCCACAACGGAGGGAAATCCGCTGATAGCGAACGTGTTCTGCGCCGACCCCACGGCGGTGGAATACGAGGGAAGACTGTATGTATACGGAACCAACGATCACCGGCAGTATGAGGCGGTCGGCGCGGAGGGGAGCAATACATATGAGCATATCAAATCCATTGTTATGCTGTCTACGGAGGACATGGCAAACTGGACGTTTCACGGGCTGATAAACGTCGGGGAGATATCTCCGTGGGTGATAGCGTCATGGGCGCCGTCTATAACCTCGCGGGTGGAAGCGGACGGTCTTACGCATTTTTACCTGTATTACTCCAACAGCGGCTGGGGCACGGGAGTAGTTACCGCAACTTCCCCAACCGGACCTTGGAGCGACCCGCTGGGGCATTCTGTTGTAGACGGAAACACCGAGGGTCTGGACGGCTGTAAAAATCCCTTTGACCCAGGCACGGTCACCGATGACAAGGGCGTAAGCTGGCTTTCCTTCGGCGGCGGAGAAGGCGGCGGCAGGATAATAAAGCTGAGCGCCGATATGACCGACGCAGACAGCGCGATAACCAAAATCCCATCTCCTTATCATTATGAGGCAAACGAGCTGAATTACATCAACGGTACTTATGTTTACACCTACAACAATAACTGGGAGGAAAGAACCGACTGGAAAATAAGCGGACATGAGCCGCCGACGCGGTGCAGTATGTCATATATGACCACAAAAACTCCTCTTGATACATCAAGCTGGGAGTACCGCGGTCAGTACTTTGAGAATCCCGGGGATATGGGGCTTGGCGACAGCAACAACCACACACATCTGCACAAATACGCGGGAAAATATTATCTGTTCTATCATTCGCTGTTTCCTCAGGCGGAGCTTGGCACGAACGGCGGCTTCCGCAGTCTTTGCGCGGACGAGATTGAAGTGGACGAGCAGGAGGTCAGGATACTTCCCGCAAAGGCGACAAAAAGCGGTACGCGGCAGATAAAGCCCCACGACGGGTTTAAAGCCACCTCCGCGGCGACCATGTTCACCTCCTCGGGGATAGTTTATGAACTCGGCGATAAGATCACGGTAAATGCGCCTGAGAAAAGCGGTGTTGTAATGATAAAGCGCGTGTCGGCGGAGGGAGCATCCAAGCTCCTTGTAAAGGCGAGCGGCAGGGGAACGCTGGAGCTTTATTTTGACGGGCTTGACACGGCAGCCGCTCAGATAAATATTGACGGCAGTGAAGCGGAAAGTCAGTGTGAATTGCCTGAAAAAATAACGGGAGAGCACGATGTTTATTTCGTGTTGTCCGAGGGAGTTCAATTTGAGGAATGGAGGTTCGTAAGATGAGGAGAGTTATGGATAAGATAATAGCGATAATGATAACGATTGCAACTGTTTTATCAGTGGGCGGCTGCAAGCAGGAAAATCCGGATATGCGTGATATTTCCACCGTGGAGGTGGTAAAGGAAATGGGGTACGGGATAAATCTCGGAAACACCATGGAATCCTGCGGCGACTGGATAGCATCTTCCGATGTTTCGCGCTATGAAACCGCGTGGGGAAGCCCCATAATCACGCAGGAGGCTATACAGGGCTATGCTGACGCGGGCTTCGGCGTGCTGAGGATACCCGTTACATGGTCGAATATAATATACGACGACGGAAACTACACCATCTATCCCGACTATATAACGAGAGTCAAGGAGATCGTTGATTGGACGCTGGATACGGGAATGTACGCAATCATAAATATGCACCACGACAGCTGGGTGAATGATTTCCCCGAAAACGAGGAAGAGTGCATGAGGCGCTTCAAGCTGACATGGACACAGGTAGCGGACGCTTTCAAGGATTACGGCGACAAGCTTATGTTCGAGTGCCAGAACGAGTCGCTCGGCTGGGAATCCCTGTGGAACAGATGGGCAAGCGAAGAGGGCGAGGATAAGCAAGCGGCGTATGACCTTGTAAACAAGGTAAATCAAGCATTTGTGGACGTTGTCCGCTCTTCGGGCGGAAACAACCCCGAGCGCCATCTGCTCATTACGGGTTATAACACCGACATACAGCTCACCTGCGATGAGCTGTTCAAAATGCCCAACGATCCTGTGGGAAGAATGGCAATTTCCGTACATTACTACACGCCCTCAACGCTGTGCATTCTCGATAAGGACGCGGAATGGGGCAAGGCTCAGACCACTTGGGGCAGCGAAGAGGACTACGCCCAGATGGACGGTGACATGAAAATGATAAAAGAGCGGTTCATAGACAACGGTATACCCGTTATCGTAGGCGAATACGGCTGCTTCGGAAAGAACAAGACTCGCGAAGTGCGTGAGCAATGGATGCTTGACGCATCATCAAGAATGTACGAGATGGGCGCTTGTCCCGTACTCTGGGACACCGCGGGAGATGAATTCAACCGATATGATGGCAGTATGAGAAATCCCGAATTTATCAAAAAGTTAATTGAGCCGTGGGTTTCGGATAAGAACGAAAACGCAGCGGCATAAGGAGGTAAATATGAAAACAAGCAAAAAAGTATTGAGCTGCGCCCTTATGACTTCCTTGCTCATAGGAATTACAGCGTGTGACGGAGATACGGGCTCAGCAGGAAATTCCGCGCCCGTTGCGGGCACTCCCGCAACAACTCCCGTTACCACAGTTGACCCCGACGAGAACGCTAAGACGGATACTGACATAAAGGACGTTGATACCGCCATCTACACTCCCGACGGTAACGCGGGAACGGTAAAGTGGCTTTGCTACTATGATATTCATTCCGACCAGAAAGGAGCTGAGCAGTGCCTTGTATTTGAAAGCGAGCAGTACGGCGGAAATATCGAATATATGACGTGTCCGTCCGGAGACGCGTATCTCGAGCGCATTGCCACGCTTATCGCTTCGGACGATTCTCCCGACGCGGTGGAACAGAGCGTGTGCAGGTTTCCGAGTACGATAAGCCGCAATATGTTTGAGCCGCTTGACGACTATATCGACATTCATTCACCCATGTGGGAGGGGATGCTGGATATAATCGAATCTTACGAGTACAACGGAAAGCATTACAAAATACCGCATATGCAGACGACCTCTTATGCCCTCAACTATTCCAAAAAGACCATAGAGGAAAACAATCTTCCCGATCCCTATGAGCTTTACAGAAACGGCGAATGGACTTGGGACGCGTGGCGCAATATGATGCAGCAGTTCTGTGACAGAAGCGAGGACAATATCGGTTTTTATTGCACCGAAAACGTGCTTCTTGCGATTGTGAATACGACGGGCGCGACAATGGTCGAGATAGCTCCCGACGGATCGCTGGTCAGCAATATTGCCGACCCGAGAGTGACCCGCGCGATGAAGTTTATTGAAGATTTGCACCGTGATGGTGTGACTTATGCAAAGCAGCTCGGCGACTGGGTTCCCCCGGAGACCTTTGCCGGCAACTGTGACAGGCTGCTGTTCCTACTTATGGAGCCTGAGTGGACTTATACGGCGGCTACCAAACAGCTTCAGAACAAGACCGGGATTGAAAACGACGTGTTCGACACGGTTTCCGAATTTGCTTTCGTGCCGTTCCCGAGAGACACCGATGCCGATAAATACTATCAGCAGTCCGCCACATGGGGGATTGCCGTCCCCAAGGGTGCTAAGAACATAAAGGGCGCTGCCGATATGATAAACTGCTTCAGGGCGTATGAGGTTGATGAAAAGGTTATCGAGCAGGTAAGACAGGATCACATCAACCCCAAGCCGATATACTACACCGAGGGTAAATATGCAGGCAGCCGGAAGTGGCAGATAACATGGGGCGAGCAGGAATACGACCTGTGGATAGAAATGCGCGAGAGCAAAGGTCTTGAACCTGTGACCGAAATAGCTGACAGCGGATTCGATACAAACTTCTGGAACATTTACGCTCCCGTTATGAACGGAATCGCGTTTGACGGCGAGTCGTGGACACAGAAGAGCGCCGAGATAGCTCCTGTTATTGAGGCGGCGTTGGACGAATACAGATAAAAACACGCCAACGAATACAAATATAGTTAATTGCGCCCCCCGCACGGAAAATGATTCCGGCGGGGGCGTGAATTTGTTGTGCAATATCCCGAAGAAACGGTACGGGCGGCGAAAACTATTATTTATTATATCAATTGAAAATCCCTTTCCAAAATTGTATAATGTCATATGGTTCAACAGGCTTTGTCATTTAGACAGAACGGGGAGGGGATATTATGGCAAAATCCGCTGTAAGGGATCTGACGGTCGGCTCGCCTATGAAGCTGATACTCGGCTTTATGCTGCCGCTGCTTTTCGGAATGCTGTTTCAGCAGTTTTACAATATGGTCGATACGATAGTGGTGGGACAATATCTTGGGGTGAACGCGCTGGCAGGGGTAGGCTCTACCGGTTCGGTGAACTTTCTGGTGCTTGGATTTGTGATAGGAATCTGCGCCGGCTTCGCGATCCCCGTAGCGCAGCAGTTCGGCTCTAAAGATTTTGACGCGCTGAGGAAATATGTGGGAAATACCGTTTGGATAGCGGTTGTTTTCGCGGCAGTTCTTACCGCGGCTACCTGCCTGCTGTGTACAAATATCCTGCAATGGATGGATACTCCCGAGGACGTGTTCAACGAAGCCCACGACTATATTTTTGTTATTTTCATGGGTATCCCCGTGACTTTTCTGTACAATATCCTTTCGGGAATAATCCGCTCACTGGGCGACTCCAGAACTCCCGTTATTTTTCTGATAATTTCGAGCCTGCTAAACGTGGCGCTGGATATATTTATGATTGTGGTGCTGAATTCGGGGGTTGCGGGAGCCGGATATGCGACGGTAATTTCGCAGCTTGTTTCGGGAATACTCTGCCTTGTCTACATAGCAAAAAGGTTTGAGATACTTCATCTCAAAAAATCCGATATGAAGCCCGAGATTTATTATATAGTCAGGCTTTGCGCTGTCGGACTTCCCATGGGGCTGCAGTATTCCATTACCGCAATAGGCTCGATACTGCTTCAGACGGCGGTAAACGGGCTTGGTTCGACTTATGTGGCGGCAGTCACCGCAGGGAGCAAGGTAAGCCAGTTTATGTGCTGCCCGTTTGACGCGATGGGAAGCACCATGGCAACTTACGGCGGGCAGAATATAGGCGCGGGACGTGTCGACAGGGTCAAAAAGGGATTGTTCAACTGTTCGCTGCTTGGTGTGGGCTACGCGGTGTTCGCGCTGGGCTTTGTCGCGCTGCTGGGGGGAAAGGCGGCAATGCTTTTCATCAAGGCTGACAGCGGAAATCCCGAGGAGATACTGGCGCTTGCGGGTCAGTTTCTGATGATAAACGTGTCCTTTTATGTTCCGCTTGCGTTTGTAAATATAGTGCGGTTTCTTATACAGGGCATGGGGTTTTCTCAGATAGCTGTATTCGCGGGAGTGTTCGAGATGGCTGCAAGAGCCTTTGTGGCACTTTGCCTTGTTCCGGTATTCGGATATAACGCAGTATGTTTCGCAAGTCCCGCGGCTTGGGTGTTAGCGGATATGTTCCTTATACCCGCGTTTTTTGGTTGCTTCGTCAGGGTCAAACGGAAAATCAAGACAGATATACGTCACGGGACAAACGATGAGAAAAATACCGAAGCCGCTCTGAATGAAAACGTCTGACGAGCTTTTTTCCATGTGATATAATAACGAATTGTATCCTTATAATCTAGAAGAGGATTTTGTGCACGATCCATCATATGATACAAGCTATACCATGACGCTGGTGTGGAATGGTGAAAAGTGGCTTATATCCGATTGTGAAAATGCGGCAAATTCGGTTATTTGTATCGCTCCGTTGATCCCATATAACAACAGCCCGCAGGTCGGTCAATAGCCGGCTTGCGAGCTGTTTAGGAGGATTAAGCAGGAAGCTTACACTTATGAAATAGGTGATTATCAGATTATTCCGGTGACTTTATACTTATTCCCATTAGAAAGTGTAAAAAAATCGAGCAAAAACTCTGATATATGGTTTTGGCGAAGATTTTTTGTATACACTTTCAATGAGGAATCGGTATTAAACATGGCTACACCCGACATAAACGATTCGTGTACACGTTTCGGAATCCGCGGAGTACGCTGCTGCATACATGATGTTTTATCTTGGCGTCACACTATATAATATGAATATGATCTATTTTTGTTACCACTCCGGTGGTTGGAGAAATTTAACAAAAATCGCTTGGTTTTTTTTCTGATTTATATATGTTGTATATTTTCGGATATAAACTTTGTAAAATATTACATATATCAAAAAAATGTGATTTGTATAAATGGTGTATAAAAACATTCAAGGTGAGCCGCATATCTTTGCGGACGACATCGCAATTGTCCGCTTCAGACTGTATATAAAGGTTGACCAAGGGCGGATTATTAAAAAATTTTTCAAAATTTCCGCACTCACGCCCCGCTTCACTTCGTTTCGCTCTGCGCGGCTGCGGAAACCGTACACATTTGCCATTCGGCAAATGTGTACTTTTTGAAATTTCATGCACCGACATTGCGTAGCATATAAGCTTTTTTTACAAGTTGCGCGGGCAATATTGTAATTGTCCGTTTATATTATATTTTCAGAGCTTCACAATATCAAACATATCCTGCAATATAAGCCAGTTGGGTACATAGCAGCGATTTATAGTCCAATAGCTTACCCCGGCAAGGTCGTACTCATTCACCAGTTCCAGCTTTGCCTTTATGCTTCTCGGGTCGTCAAACCAGACAACATGGCGCACACCGTTTTCGATATAGTTGAAGTATGGCGATTGCGAACGCTCGTCAAACATGATTTCCGAGCCGAAGCGCTGCGCCAGTTCTGTTGCCTCGACAAATCCCACTGTGCGCGCCGCCGTTCCGCTGGCGTATGGCAGTGTCCAGTCGTACCCGTAGTTTGGCATTCCCATAAGAATTTTCTCGGGAGGTATTTCCGTCACCGCGTACTCCAGAACGCGCCGCACCTCGTTCAGGGGAGATACCGCCATGGGAGGACCGTATGTGTAGCCCCACTCATAGGTCATAATAATGATGTAGTCTGCTATTTCACCTTGTGCACGGTAATCGTGAGCTTCATAAAGAATGCCCTGCTGATCCGCGGAGATTTTAGGTGCTAACGCTGTCATGAGCACGTAGCCTCTGTTGTGCAGCCTGTCTGCGAGCCGCCTAAGAAAGCTGTTGTAGATTTCGCGGTCATCGGGGGAGATATATTCCATATCCATATTGACGCCGTAGTATCCTTTCAGATCCAGCTCAAACAGTATAGAATCTATCAGCCGCGCCGTGTTCTCCTCATTTGCAAGGATCTCGGACAGCGCTTCGGTGTCGAAGCTCCCGTCAAAAATATTTGTAACAACCATTATCGGCATCACGGCGGAGCGGAATGCCCGATAAATAAGGTCGTTGTCATCTATCGCGATAAGCTCGCCGCTGGGAGTGAGCGAGTAGCTGAACGGGCTTAAAGTCGTGAGGAAGGGAAGAGCGCAATTCAGTGAATTCGCATTGATATTCGGGTAGGCGTAACCGTTTACGACGGCGGGTCGGCGCGTCCGATCCATATCAAGCGGTATTATTACCGTTTCTCCTGCCTGCAAAAGTATGGGATTGATGTCGGGATTGACCTCGATAAGTGTTTCAAGCGGCACGCCGTATTCCTGCGAGAGCGAATATAACGTCTGCCCCTCCTCAAGTATGTAGCGTATAGAATCTGACATTATAAGAAGGTTTTGACCCACAACAAGCGCTGACGGGTTTGTCAACTGATTATCGGCAATCAGTCTGTTTGGGGAAAGTCCGAATCGCCGCGCGATATTATTCAACGTATCGCCGCTTTTTACTGTATAAATTAGCATAATGACAATGCTTCCGTAAGGAAGCATACCTCCTTTCGAGATATGAGCTGATATTCTGAACAGTTTACCGGAAAAAACCTATGGGATTCTGCGGGACCTGACCGCTTGTCATTTCGGGGCATACCAGACGTCTTTCGGAATCGGTGTCTTTTCTCGCGCCGAGAATATGTATTCCCTGAGCTTCCGCATAACGATAATTGGACAGGCGCTTGTTGCGCGCGTCTATGGAGTGGGCGCAGACGTAAATGTTCTCCGGAACGGCAGGCAGCCCCACATAGCTTACAAAAAGGCTGTGATAATATCTTCCGCTTGGGTTGGCAAGCTGAATTATATCCCCCGCGGCAAGTCCGCTCAGCTCAGACGTCTCACCGTAAACGCCCGCCCCCCTGTTTGTAAGAAGAAACTGCCTTAAAAAATCCACTCCCGTCCATGCCGGGGCACGGTCATCGGCGCTGATGAAATACCAGCCGTTTTCCTGGGAAAAGTTCATTTCGCCGCAGCCCGCGTAAAGGCTTTGCGACACAAAATTGGTGCAGTCGCCGCCTATATCCTGAAAATCATAAAAGCAGGGATTTCTGGAATATGCCCACTTAAGAGCATATCTTACCGCAGCATAGCGGTTATAATTTATATCGATCAGCATTTCAACACCCTCTCTGCACATTACCGAATGCCTTTATAGTATTATATGCCGTTTTTTTTAAAGAGTTAAAATTATTTAGTGTCTCCTCAACAACATCCAACCTCCAAGTTTGGTTTCCAGAACAACA
>CAJULF010000019.1 GCA_910587135.1 uncultured Oscillospiraceae bacterium | reverse complement strand
TTTATTATAGCATATTTTTATTGATTTGGCAAGAGGCTAAGTTAGTGCATATGGGGCATAGCCCCCATCATCACATATATGCATATTTTATTTTTTGAGCTCCGATTATGGAAATAACCACAACTGCTATTTGCCCTATGATAGCGGCAATCAAAAAAATAATATTAATTCCATGAATCTTCTTAACATTGTCAGTTATTGTGCCGATTACCTGAGCGGCGTTGATATCCTTTGAGACAGTTTTAGGCGCATTTTCCCAAACTTTATCCTCTATTATGCCTCTCGCTTTTTCATAAGCGATCTCCAGAACTGCTTGGGTTTCGTTTATGTCGTTATATTTATTATTCCGGATATTCAAATCTGTTGGCACATCGTCTATGTTTATTTCAAAGCCGATAGCTGTTACATTTTCGTATAATTGATTCAGAATTTCGTTAAAAATCTCATCAAGTTTTCTTGTTTCCGCCTGCAGCGCGCTGACTTTGGTCAGATTTTCCTGTTCCTCGCGCAGATAGATTTTAAGCACAGTATCCAGAAGCTTATCGAGATCCGCTTCATCGCGTTTCATATCAAGTCCTATTCCAACCGCCTTTTCGTATGACATTTCACATATCTTATCCTTGATGAGCGCTTCGCGCGTCAAATTAAAAGGCATCACCAGATCCAAATAACGGGCATGAGAATGCTGCAGCATATATTTGTATGTATATATCAGATCTTGTCCTTATTGTGCGGGTAACGTTCCGCGAAATATTTTGAAAAAAGCTCATAATTATTCTCCTTTAATAAACTCTTGTAAATCTTGACTCGCTGCCCAAACCCGAACCTGATATTATAAGATCACTGCCGTCCTTACGAATCTTCCATGCACCGAAAACGGTTGATGTAAAAAGGCTCGATATGACATACATTCCATCGTCGTTTCTCGTATAGGTCGCGGAATAGGGAACTCTGCCATATTCATAAATTATGCAGATACCATCGGAATTTAATTCAGATAGTGTAATCATAACCTCCCGCATATGGGTCGGCTATATACTCCCATGTACCCAAAAGTCCCGAACCGCCTTTCGCCGCGACAAACCCGAATATGACCGCGGCAAGAAACACCGCAGCAACAATTATTACCGCTACCACGGTCTTGTTCGGTTGCGTGGCAGCTTTGACCTGCTGTGCGCCGCAATATGTACAACAATTTTAACCGTTTTGAATCTCTTTGCCGCATTTTGAGCAAAACATAATTCTTCTCCCTCTTTTTTACACCTTATGGTGTTATTTTATGATATTATAGCACCAAAAGGTGAGCTTGTCAATACCAAACAGTATTTTTTGTTATAATAAATGAAAAAATATATCCGGACGGTGATATTATTGAGCTACTATAAAAGGATAAGAGATCTGCGCGAGGATTCGGATAAAAACCAGTCTGACATCGCGGAGGAGCTTTCAATGCAGCTTACCCAATACGGAAGATACGAAAGGGGAGAGAGGGAGCTGCCGCTTAATATCGCGGTACAGCTGGCAAAATATTATAACGTGTCTATCGACTATATTGCAGGAATTTCTTCGGGAAAACAAGGAGGAGATACTTCGCTCAGCCCGCGGGAATGTGAGCTTATCTCAATATTCCGCGCTTTGGACGAATTTGAAAAGGGGCAGGTTGTGGAAAGAGCGAAAGTCCTTTCCGGAGAACATAATAAAAATTCCCGCGGCTGACAAGAGCCGCGGGGAAATTTTTATATTTTCGACGTTATCATTACCGCGTTTGGTTCGGATTGGGCAATAATGTCAAAGCCCGCCCTTAGTTATATTTTCAAACATTCTACCCTCTCCATTGTTCAGATTTTTGTTTTTTCATATAAGCAATACAGTTATCAAGATGTATTCCTGATAAATTATTCTCACGCTCAACCATTCCCGCGGCGCTTTCCAAATCAGCCCGGGTCAGCCCGTCTACCTCTTTGGAGTTTCCGAAGCTTTCCGCATTAACATATGCCGCAAATCCAAGCATAAACAAATTTTTCGGCTCAAAATAATACCCGCCTATATATTCGCAGGACAAGACTCTCTGCCCCGTTTCCTCAAAGACCTCCCGGCAGACCGCCGATTCGGGAGTATCCCCCTTTTTCATGCAGCCCGAACAGAGAACATACTTTTCCGAAATGTAATTCTGCTTAAGCAGCAGAACCTCGCCGCGCTCGTTTATTATCGCCGCCAGTACACAGCACGCGGGATTATCAAAATAAAATTTTTCACATTTGGGACAATATTTCTGTTCTCCCTCGTCGCCGACGGATTTATTTACAAGAGCTTTCCCGCACTGCATACAATAGTTTATCAGCATATTACTCTCCTTTGCTTTTTATGGAACATTCCATATTAGGTTATTGTATAAAAACATTTTGCATTTTCACTTATTCTTTAACTATTGCCTTGACCAGTAACATCATCGGACGGCGCAGCTCATCTTCCATTCCGGGGATATTCATCATTTCTTTAGGCGGCTTCGCCTCCTCTACTGTTTCAAGTTCAAATCCATTGTTCAACAGTCCCATAAGTATCTGAGTAAGCGTATGATGCTGTTTTACCACATCACACCCTAAAAAGTGTGTCCTTCGTTCCCCCGATATAAAGTAATTATCTATTGCCCAATATTGCGGCTTTACGTCCTTGCTGTAAATCCAATCTTGTCCGATTCCCGCGGTAAAAACGGGATGTTCAATATTAAGAACAAATACCCCGTTTGGTTTCAGCGTTCTGTACACCTTTTGGAATATATGCTCTATATTCTTGATATAATGCAATGCCAAATTCGAAATAACGCAGTCCCACATATTTTCCGGATATTCGTACTCTTCCATTCCACAAACACGGTATTCAATTTTACTGTTCATATTTCGCCTTTGGGCTTCCTCAATCATTTTATGGCTTAAATCAATCCCAAGCACCCGCGACGCTCCGTTTTCCGCGGAAAACATACAGTGCCAACCGTACCCGCACCCCAGATCAAGAACATTTTTCCCTCGGAGCGGCGGAAACAGTAACCTTAACTGATGCCATTCCCCCGCGGCATTTAGCCCGACTTTGCTGCGTGACATTTTAGAATATTCTTCAAAAAATTTATCGTTATCGTATTCGCTGTTCATAATCACCCCTCCTTCAATTTCAATGTATTTCCTGCGTTATTATACCATTTCCCGAAGAACTTGTCAACCATTCAATTTAATACTGGAAAAAAGCGCAGCGGACAAGATATTTTGTACAAGTAAAAAGCAATAATATATTACAGCAGACTTTCAAGGGTAAAACCTGCCTTTGAAGGTTTCTTTATTTGCAGCAAACCGCGGCTTGCCGCAGGTATTATATTTTGTGGAATCATTTTGGGAGGACTTGCTATGATCAGCCTGCTTGTAAAATTCGCGCTTCAGCATTTTCTGGTTTTCGGACTGCACTTTGAGGGAAGAAATCAATTCCCGCGACAGCTCTCCGCCAAGGACGAGGCGGAATGTATCCGTAAAATCGCCGAGGGGGACGATTCCGCAAGGGATAAACTGATAGTCCATAATCTGCGCCTTGTCGCTTATATCGTCAAAAAGAACTACCCCGACGCACGCGACCAGGATGATCTTATATCCATCGGCACAATAGGTCTTATCCGCGCCGCCGAAACGTTCGATTATCTTAAGGGAAATCACTTCAGCACATATGCTTCAAAATGCATTGATAATCAGATTAAAATGTATTTCCGCAAGATAAAGCACCAGCTAACCGAGGTATACATAAACGAGCCTATCGAATCCGACGCGGAGGGCAACGCGCTTACAATAGCGGATATTTTCAGCAGCGGTGTAAACGTAGAGGAAGATGTGGAGCTTAAAATCGACTCGGAAAAGCTGTACCGTTTTATTGAAGAGGAACTGGACGAGCGTGAGCGCGAGATAATATGCAAGCGCTACGGGATCCCCGACAAAAACGGGAGAGTATGCCAGCCTCTCACGCAGCGGGAGATTGCCAAGAGCCTGAATATCTCACGCTCATATATTTCGCGCATTGAGAAAAGGGCTTTGGAAAAACTGCGTGCCAGATTCGGAGAGTAACTATCGCCCAAAACAGCTTTCTGTTTCACAGCATGAATTCATCAATCATTATAATTGATGGTTGTTGATTATTCAATCGGATGTTATTCGCAAACCATCATTTTATAAAAGCAAATATAAACTTTTTTAACAAACCGCCAAAAACATCTTGAAAATTGGAAATATTGTGATATAATTATATTGAGAATATAAAACCCTGCATTGAGAAATATATTCCGAAATATACACAGCCTGTATACATGCTATACAGCTGAAAGAAGGAGATCGCGAAATGAAACATACCGTTAAAAAATTGATGTCCGCCGCCGCAGCTTTTTTATTTGCAATACAGACTTGCGGCACAGCTTTTGCGGAGAACGCGGACAGCGGATTTTCCTCTGACATCACGGGACAGGTTAATGTAATAATTTCACCCGCGCTGTATATAATGGAAAATTTGGATTTTAATGCGGAGCTTACGGGCTGCGGATCGCATACCGTTACCCTTGAGAAGGACGGGGAAGGCGCGGAGGCACACTTTACGAATCTTTCCCCCGGGGAATACACACTAAAAGTATCCGCCGAGGGTTTTGCGGACTATACCCAGAAGATAAACGTAGAGCGCCAAGCGGTTACCGTAAGGCTTATGACAGACTTTGCAAATGGCATCGACTATGAGAACGGCACACACCCCGGAACCATCCTTATAGGCGATGTTAATGGGGACGGAATTATTGACGACACTGACAGGTTGCAGCTTACCGACGCGGTGGACAGCGGCGAGATCGGTGGAATTACCGACCTCAACGGCGACGGAAGCATTGACCTCGCAGACATGGAATATCTGGCGAAGGGATATAAAGTGACAGAAAATACCCAAGCATCGTCTGAGGTCATTATTCCTTCCTCGGTTATTGTACCCTCTGTCGGCGAAAACACTTCCGCAGAGGGCGAATTGGAAGGTCTTTTTACAAGGGACGGCGGAGTAAGGCTTACCAACACCGCCGGAAATATTTCCGATAAGGATCCCGTTGTGCTGCGGTTTGACATCACCGATCAAGGCGAAGCGTCGTATGCCGACGGATTAATTATCGGAGTTTCTGAGGATAACCCTGTCGCGAAAGCAGAGGTCAATATCGACTACATAGACGCCGCTGGGCAGGAGCAGACCCACACGATACCAGTCGAAAACGGAGTTCATCACCTGCTGGATTCCGCAGAGGTTACCGCTGTTCAGGACAAAAACGGGAATATCCGTATAAATTTAGGCTCCCGTATCGCGGTCAAAAGGGTTACATTCGTCGTATACGGCATGACCAAAAACAGCGCTCTTGCCGATATATCCTATGTGGAGTTTGTAAACGGCATGGAGAACAAAATACCCGAGCCCGCCGCTGATATCCCGAAAAATCTTGAAGCGCAGGCAGCCGACAAATCGTTTGTGCTAACATGGGATCGCTGCGTCAACGTTACGGGATATGAGGTAATGATAACTCATGGGGAAATAAGCGAAACAAAAAGGGTAACAGGCTGCTCTCTCAGCGTTTCCTCGCTGAACGACAAAAAACTTGAAAACGGCAAGGAATATACCGTAAAGGTCCAGTCGGTAAACGGCACGTGGAAAAGCGGCTATGGCGACGAAATAACAGTCACCCCCAAAGCGTCCTCCAAACCCGACAGACCCGACGGTCTGACCGCGGTTGGCGCATACAGAAGCGTTCTGCTTTCATGGAAAGCAGCGGAGGACGCGGAATGGTACAATGTCTACTATAAACTCCGCACCGAGGACGAATATCACAAGATCGCGAATATCGGCGGTACGTCTTACACTGTTACGGGGCTTGAGGACAAGGCGGAATATGTCGCATACGTTACCGCTGAAAACGAACTCGGCGAGAGCGGTCCATCGCTTACCGCGGCTGCGGCTACCACTGATATCGATCCCCCCGTTATGCCGAAATATAAACTAATAAATACAGGCGAAAACGGAACTGTGGGACAGCACATCATCTCCGCCTCGCAGAATTACGGCAAAATGATAGACAGTAATGTTGAGGAAAACGAAAGAACGGCATGGGGAACAGTGGATCACGACCCCAATTCCCATTACCTGCGCGAAACATGGGACGACGGCGGCTTCAACAATCTGAACAAACACGGTCTTTTCTACGAATTTGACGAGGAATACACCATACAGACCTTTGCCCTGCACGAGTCTGTTACAATAAGCCCCGCGCTTTGCTACACGAAGATAAATTACTGGAACGCTCAGGGTGATCTTACCAGCCTCGGATATAATCAGGTATCCACTGTCAAAAAGACCGACAGTGAGGGACGCGTCTACTATCTTATAAGACTTCCTCAAAAGGCGCAGATAAAGAAAATACAGATAGGGCTTGCCCGATACACGGCAAGCGGAAGCATTGATGTTTCCGAAATATATTTCTACCATTACGATACCATTACAGACGATATCGCAGGCTTGTACAAGGACGATCTGCACCTTGTTCTCAGACCCGACGTCACACAGGAAACTATTGACGGGCTGAGAAAGCGCCTGAACACTCCCGACGAGGTAAGCGGCGAGTTAAACCCCGATATAGAGCTGCTGGAAAGGGAGCTGAAAAATGCTGAGGATATTCTGAACTGTAAGAATCTTGGCGCGCCTGTCTACATACACAACACAATCAGCACATCTGACGTAAACAGGGGCTTCGGCGGATTAAACGCTTGGCAGCCCATCGGCGTAACCGCAGCGGCGGGAGATACCGTTACCGTTTATGTCGGTCACAACACCAAAGCGACGGGATCAGCCACAAATTTACAGCTGGTTGCTACCCAATACCACTCGGAGTCGGGATCTGTTGCAAAAACAGTGACCGCTCTCAAAACAGGCTCCAATGTTATAGACATACCCAAGCTCTGGTCTATTGACGAGGAATCGGGAGGAGCGCTGTATATCCAGTATACGGGAAACAGCGCGAGCGACCGCTACGCGGTTCGCGTCAGCGGAGGAGTACAGGTTCCCGTATTAGATCTGTACGGCATTGAGGACGAAAGCGAAAAGATGAAGCTGGCGGAGACCTATGTCACAGAGCTTGAGGAATATGTCGGACAGATGGAACAGCTTCACAAGCAGTATCACGCGGATTCCTCAAACACAAACGTGAACAAATTCGAATATGACGCCCGAAACTGTATCCTTGGCGCTTCCGACATACTTCTTGACAATATGCTGCTGTCTTTGCCCGCGGCACAGATACTCACAGGCGCGGGTCAGGGAAGCACGGCGGACAAAGCCGCGCAGATAATCACGTCCGCACAGGCAATGGAGGATATGCTGCATCTCTTCTATCAGCACAAGGGACTTAACGACAATGCCGAAAACGAAATCGACAGACTTCCCAAGCAGCACCTCAACATACGCTATCAGAGAATGTTCAGCAAAGCGTTTATGTACGCCGCCGGCAACCATATCGGTATAGAATGGAACGAGTGCAGCGGCATGGTGAGTGCTCCCGCTCTTGTTTCCGACGAGGACGGAAGATATGTAAGCGGCAGGTATTTCGGTTGGGGAATAGCACACGAGATAGGTCACTGTATAAACCAGAATGCCTACGAAGTTGCCGAGATCACCAACAACTACTTTGCACAGCTCGCACAGGCTAAGGATACCAACACAGGCATGAGATTTACTTATAAGAATATCTATGATAAAGTAACCTCAGGCACTACGGGGCAGGCATCAAACATTGCAACGCAGCTTGGTATGTACTGGCAGCTTCATTTGGCGTATGACATGAACTACAACTACAAGACCTTTGATGACCATGCGGAGCAGATTGAAAGCCTGTTCTACGCAAGGGTTGACAGCTATGCCCGCACTCCGTCTCTCGCACCTGCGCCCGGCGGTATTCCGCTTGCTTTAGGCGGCGGCACGGATCAGTGTTTGATGAGACTCGCCTGCGCGGCAGCGGAAAAGGATATACTTGAATTTTTCGAGCGCTGGGGAAAAATTCCCGACAGCACAACTATTGAGTACGCGAGTCAGTTTGAAAAGGAAGAAAGGGCTATATATTACGCCGACGACGATTCCCGCGTATACCGCCTCGAAAATCCCGACGGAGGATATCTGGGCACGGGCGGCGACGTTACGGCAGTAAGCGCGAATACTTCTGCCGTTCCCGCACAGGACAATTCCTATCAGGTGAATTTCACTCTCGGCTCGGAAAATATCCCGCAGGACGAGATATTGGGCTATGAGATAGTGAGATGCACTACATCCGGCGGATATGTCGGCAAGGAAGCCGTGGGCTTTACAACGGAAAATACGTTTACCGACTATGCGGCTGGGCTGAACAACAGGGTAGTTACCTATGAGGTAACGGTTGTGGATAAATATCTTTACCGCTCCGCACCTCTGACTCTGGAGTCTATAAAGATACAGGACGACGGAAGCCTTGACAAAACATGGTGGACGCTCAGCTCGTCGGGCATTACCGCCGATAATATCCCCGAATCGGGAACGGGCGACGATGATATGCCCTGCACTCCCGCGGAGACAGACCCCGTTCTGCTTGCGGCGGACGGCGACAGCAGCACAGAATATGTCGGAACTCTTTCGGAGGAATCCGAAATAATCATCAGTCTGAACAGGCGTGAAACCGTTTCGGGCTTCAGGTATACCGCCGGAAGCGGAGCAGACACATTTAATTACAGCTTAATGGTAAAAGCCGACGACGGCACATGGCAGGAAGCCGCAAGCGGCATTTCAGACAGCGGAAACACTGTTTACTTTGAAAACTCCGACGGGAAATATATAAGCACCTACAAAACGGACGCAGTAAAACTGGTCATTTCGGGACAGTCGGGGCAGAAAATCTCCGTTGCCGAGCTTGACGTGCTGGGTGTAACGGGCGACAATGTAGAACTTGTAAGCACTTCGGACGGCACTACGGCTATCGGCATACTTTCGGACGATTACAGATACGGCAGCGGCGAGAACGACATTATCCCAAAGGATTCGATAGTGTTCACAGGAAGCTACAAGGGCAGTCCGGCCTACAACGTGGTAATGCTGTTCGACCAAGACGGAAACATAGTGGGAGGAACGGATACCGAGGGCAGACTCACAGCCAACCAGATAATTCTGGCGGACGATCCCGGAAGCGGACTTTTGCAGGATGTATGGAACGGCATATGGATATACTGGATCGAGCCGAACACCGCCGCTTTGGACGGAGTATCGAAAGTCCGTGCAGAGCTTTACCGTGTAAACAACGCGCTGACCAATGAGGGAGAAAGACTTGTCAGCGATTCCATGTTTACGGATTTCCCCGAAAATCTCCCCTCAATCGACCTTAACGGCAATACTGAAAATTAAGGAAGGAGCTGCGTATGCTTTTTATTGATAAGCCCGCCGCGTTAAAATTCAAAAAAACGCTAAGCGCCATTGCAGTGATACTTTGCTGTATGATTGCGATGACAATTACCGCTTCAGCCGCGGCAAATAATAAAACAGAGCTTAAAGCAAGCGGCAGCGAGGCACAGCTTATACTTGACTTCCCTCAGGCGGCAGCCGAGGAGATAGCCTCGATGCAGATATCGTTAAGTGTTACGACAAATTCCAAGTCGGCAGAGATAGAATTTATCCCCGACAGCAACCTTGCCGCCAAGATAACCGAAAGCAGATACCACAGCGATACGGGTATACTCAATATTTATCTTGCGGGAACAGAGGCTCTTTTTTCGGAGTCTTCCCCTCTTACGGTGGGAAAGGTGAAAATAAGCGGCAATTCTGTTTCGGCTGCTGTGGAAATCGTGAAAGATTCCGTGAAATTTGTAAGGGGCGGAGAGCTGATAGAAGGTGAAAATCTGACCGCAGCTTATGGTGATATCGCTTATCCCGATAGTGTAACAATCACCACGAAAACCTCAAGACCTGTTACATCGGGCGGTTCGAGCCATACCCACAGCTACGGAGACTGGAAAGTAACAGTTGACGCTACCTGCTTGAAGGAGGGGGAAAGAATCCGCACCTGCAGAATCTGCGGTCGGGAAGACATAGAAACAATTCCACAGCTTGATCACAATTACCTTTTGTTGGGATCACATGAAGCTGACGGAACAACGGCAGGTTACGCCGATTACATTTGCGTTTACTGTGCCGAAACAAAGCGTGAATTTGATTTCATTCTTGGCGATGTCGACAGAAACGGAAGGGTCAATTCGCTTGACGCTGCCGCTATTCTGAAAGCAACCGTGAACAAAACCGATATGGACTTAAATGTTGCCGATTATAACAAAGACGGTACAGTTAACGCTCTTGACGCGGCTGCAATTCTAAAGTGGGTAGTCAGCCTATAACTCTTATAATACAGAATTCCCATCGGTACAAATACCGATGGGAATTTTTTGTCATTAGGGCATCTCTAAAAAGCCCAAACTGAAAAAACTTTGTCAGATACACAACAAGGTTATAACAATATTACTGCGGGGTAAAATAACGCTCGTTCATCACCTCCCGAGGAACACTGAGAGATACCGTACACACATATTGCTCCCATTCCGTTTCAATCGGACTGTCGGGATAGGCTAAAACAGTTATGATTTTACCATCACCCCACCACTCCGATGGAATATAATTAAGCTCCGGATCTGCCGTATCGCTAAGATACTGCCGCCAATCGTCACCGATCAGCATTTCCATTGTGATAAGCTCAAGAGTATCCGCATCGAAATTTGCATGGGGATATTCACCTGCTCCCGGGCTGCGAAGCCCAATACTATAACGGTTGTTTAATTTATTAGTGCCTATATCGACATGGTATAAATCACCTCCCGACCGCCAGTTCGGATTGGCTTTCCTGAAGGTTTCCCAAGCCCGTTTCTGAAGACTGTACCAGAACTCGTCCTCGGCTTTTACCTCCTCATCGGTGTGGTATGCCGAGCCCGTTATTCTTTTGTATGTATCGCCGTCCTCGGTTATGAAGGAAATATCCCACTCGCTATATTCGTAATCATGAAGTTCATCCAGATATTTTTCATTTATAATTCCGCTCATATCCCTGTACTGCTTTACCACACTGTGCCAATTATCGTCGGAATAGCATAAAAACGGCGCACTTGTGAAATAAAGGTTATTAGACTCCAGCCCGATACTGTCTATGGTGAACAGCCGCGGCTCGCCTAAAATGCAGGAGAAATCCTGCTTCTGCGCAGGGTCGAAATACGCAAGAAGCTCCTGATTTATCCAATCAGCAATGCTTTTGTTGATATCGGGCAGAAAGTCCTCACCCTCGTAAAACAGGTCGGAAAAACGTTCTATCCTCCTGCCGTTTATTAAATCGTATGTAAGAGTTTCAGCGTGATGATAAACCTCATACCCACCCATAAATGAACTCTGACCATCGGATTTATCGTTCCAATAGCCCAGAGTCAGCGACAAATATCCATTGCGGCAGCTTATATGAAGCCTTATTCCGTCATTGGCATACTCGCTTTCACCGGAGCATTCGGGCTCGTAATATTTTCGAAGCTCGTCCATTGCCGCACGGATATCGCTGTTTATACGCGCCTGAAGCTCCTCATCGTTTAAAAAATCAAGCTCAAAATATCCGTCGCTTTTTTTGTAAACATCATTCCAATAAAGCTGAGAATATTCGCGTGATGGTTCAAAATCGGCGGGCTTGGGCTCGCCCGTTCCTACCGCCTCATAGGGAAGATATTTTTCGGGCACCTCCATGCCGTTTACGGGAAGATATCCGCTTTCCAGCACATAGCGCTGTCCCTCGTCGGAAAGAACCTTTTCGGCAAATTCACGGGCGCTTTCAGGGGACTTGTCCGTATAAATTATGTAAGTGCAGCTAAGCAGAGGATAACTCTCGTCAGCCATGGCTGCCTTTGAGGGCTTTACTCCGTCCACCGCGATAAACTTTACTTTGTTCGCGTTGGCGTACATCTGCGCGGCATAGGAATACACCGAATAGCCGATAGCGCCCGCAGAATTGTCATATACCGCTATCGCGTCCATCAGCGACATCATCATGCCCTGCACCAGCTCGGTTTTTGGCGGAAGCAGGGGTGTATCTCCCATAAAGACGGTCATGTAATTCTGACTGCCCGAATCGGTGTTACGCTGATAGGGCAGTATAGGCTCGTCGTTTCCGCCGACCTGCGACCAATTGGTTATCTCGCCGCTGTAAATCTTGCGGAGCTGCTCGCTTGTGAGCGAATCCACGGGGTTATCTTCATTGACAACAAACACAAAGCCCTCTCTCGCGACAGGCTCCATAAATAAGGTCACACCCGCCTCGTCAGCCATTTTCTGCTGCTCCTCGGAAATGGGAACAGAGAAAATCAAATCGACCTCTCCGTTAATAAGCCGCTTGAACGAGTCGTGAGTGGTCGTGTGTGAAACCAACTCCTTTGCCTGATCGTAGGGAATACCGAGAAATCCGCTTTTCAAGCCGATCTCCAGCGGTGTTGCCGACGTTGAGCCGTCCATACGCGGAAGACCGACGCCGTCTGTTTCCTCAACGGTTTCAATTTCCCGATCTGCTGTTTCCGCAATCTCCTCCGTCTGAGGCTCACCGACGGATTCCGAGCCATGCGTGTCCACTGTACTTGTGGCTTCCGTCGTATCTGCGGTTTCAGATGTGACGATTTGCGCTGAGTTCCCGGGATCACTGCAAGAGCAGAGAAGAACCGACGCGCACAGTAGTACCGCGAGTTCTGAAAATTTTTTCTTTTGCATATTTTCACCTTCCTGTAAATTTTTTATCGCGTTTTAAAGCGATTTTAACATTGATTATTGCCGCGAAAACAAAGAGCCCGTCTTCAAAGGAATTTTGTTTTGAAATATTCTGTTGCACAATGTAACCACCGAATAAACAAACTCTAATCAAACCCCATAAACACCGACACGCACATAATGAAAAAAACACTGACGGGCAGACTTACGACAAGACCTATCAAAATCGTCCCCGCGGCGTTTTTATCAAACACCACCCCCGCTTTTCTCAGCAGCCTTACCTTGACGGGCTTGTCCTTGTGATAAAATTTATCGCGCATTACAAATTCCCCCGGAAACAGGTTCGGGTATTCCCTGCCGCCGATCATATAATATGCCACGTCGAAGCGCCTGTTATCTTTGCGAAGATCGGTGAAAACTGCCGTGACGCTCTCCGCGCACAGAAGCGCGGCGGCACACACAAGAAAAAACAACGCCAGAATAACCATTCCCAGCCCGATAAGCCCCATAATTCCCATAGCTATCATGCCCCAGTCCACACCCAGACACAAAAGCAAAATAATAATCACCACAGCTCCGACAAGAAGCTCCACAAGATCACCTTATTTTTTATATCCCAACACCATTAAACCTATTTCCTATTATTTTCATTTTACCATAAACCGACAGCGCTGTCAAGGCTTACGCTCCAAAAAAAGCGTACACGGTAACGCCGCATACTATCCATGCGGTAAGATCTGCCGTAAGCGCCGCCGGTACAGCATAGCGGGTTTTGCGCACCTTTACGGCAGAAAAGTAAACGGCAATTGTATAAAAAGTGGTTTCCGATGAGCCAAGCATGACCGCGGCGACCCTCTCCGCGAAGCTGTCCGCTCCGTTTGCCGCCGCCACCTCGTTATAAACCGCCATAGCACCGCTGCCCGAAAACGGGCGCAGTATCACCATCTGCATACACTCCGCGGGGAATCTCACGAAATCGCAAAGCGGCTTTAAAAGCCCTGTCAGTGCCTCTACCGCACCGCTGCTCTCAAACATTCCTATACACACCATAAGCAGTACAAGCGCGGGGAGAATATCCGCGCAGGTTTTCAGACCCTGCTCCGCGCCCTCGCAGAATACCGCGAAAACGTCAACCCGCTTTATCGCTCCATACAGCATTATAGCCACAGTAATCAGCGGTACTATGAAATCCGTTGCCCTCATTCTCCCACGCACTCCTTTATTATCGGGAACTTTATGGTATCACGCATACGCTATCCCGCGCCGCGCCGCCGAAAAGCTCTCCCCATTATTTTAGCCGCAATAATCGCCACTGCAGCAGCATAAACCGACACTATCCATACACATGGCAGAATTTCCATGGGATTTTCCGCACCGTTGGCGGAGCGCAGCGCTGCGGCGGTTGTGGGAATAATCTGTAGGCTGGCGGTATTCAAAACCGTCAGCATTATCATGTTATCATCCGCAACACCCTCCGCGCCCGTTTCCTCCGCTATCGCGTGCATGGCGTTAATTCCGAGTGGAGTCGTTGCGTTCCCAAGTCCCAGCATATTTGCGGCAAGATTCATCGCAATAAGCTGCGCCGCCTTTCCGCCCCTCTTCAGCCCCCTGAACAACAGCGATATCAGCGGAGAGAGCAGTTTCGCTGCCTTCTCCACCAGTCCGGCTGCCTCAGCTACCCTCATAAGCCCGCACCAGAAGCACATTATCCCGCAAAGGGATATTGCCAGTGTGACAGCCTCTCCCGATTTATCAAGTATCGCTGAGGACATCTCACCCACTTTTCCGTTTATTGCCGCAAATATCAGTGATATCAGCGGTATGACTATTAAAATAACCTTCAAAACGCTCCTCCTTAAGCAAAGTCCATATGGAAAGCTCCCGATGTACGAAAAAATCATTCCTGAATGTCGAAAAATGCTGTAAAATGAATAATAAAGATGATAAAATATAACAAAATATGGGTTTTTTTGTAATTTTTGATTGACAAGATTATGAAAATATGTTATAATCTTAATAAGATGTAACGTAATGTTGCATAAAGAAAAATAAAGGCAGTTAAGCGTGTATTACGCCGCACAGCGCAGCACATTGCTGCCGAGGTCAAACAAATAAGGAGGACACAATTATGGTAAAATCAACAGGAATTGTAAGGAAAGTCGATGATTTGGGGAGAATCGTTATACCGATTGAACTCCGCAGAACATTGGGGATCGAAATCAAGGACAGTCTGGAAATTTATGTGGAGAACGACCAGATCATACTGAAAAAGTATCTCCCCGCCTGCACATTCTGCGCGAACGCCGGCAGCATAACGATATTCAAGGGCAAGAACGTATGCTCCGAATGCCTTGCGGATCTGCAAAAGCTCAGCTGATACATAAACCCTGTGAAAAATATATGCCCCGTGGATGCCGAAAATTCCGCGGGGCATTATTTTTGTACAACAAAACGCGGCATCAAGCCTGATGCCGCGAGATGTTATTGTAAAAATCAGAAATTACTTTCTCTTCTTAGCAATTACCAGCGCACCGCCTGCAACTACAGCAATACCTGCAACAGCAGCAATACCCTCAACACCGGTGTTGGGAGAACCCTTGGAGTCAGAAGGAGCTGTGGGAGCAGGAGCAGCATTATCGTCCGCAGGAGTATTGTCGTCTGCGGGAGCGCCGCCGTTAAGACCGCTGATGGTAAATGTTACGGAGATGGAATCATCAAAATTGATCGCAGAGGTATCAATGCAAGGATCGTTCTTGGAATCGCCATACTCATTGTAGATCTCAAGACGAATCTTGTTGTTGCCCTCAATATCGCCGAACAGAAGCTTACTCTGGTCAACGGGAATATCAACAACCGAGCCGTCAGTGCTCTTAGTCTGAATGGAAACATCGGTAATGTCAAGACCTGCAGCCTTTGCAAAAGCCATCTTTTCAGCACCGGTCTCGCAGTCAGCATATCCCTCAGCATCCTTACCTCCGTAAAGATCCAGCGCGAGATCAACGATATCAACGCAGAATACAACAGCGCCGGCAGCGGGAGCGGGAACCATCTCACCGGTATCCTCATCCTCAAATTCCATACCGTAAGCGGTAACGGTGTATGTACCGTCGCCGGTTACATCTATTTCGCCGTCGGGGCAAGCGCCGAGTTCCATCTTCTGAGCAGACCAGTCACCGCTTGCATACATCAGGAAACCATCGTTTGCACTTGCGGAAATGGTAAGCAGAGAAGCGCCTACAATTGCAGCAGAAGCCGCTGCCAGAATTTTTCTTAACTTCATGTTAGTAATCCTCCACAAAAAATTAATTTATAAGCAGGCGAAAACGACCTCGCCCGATTAACAATATTATAAACTATTCCGTCAATAAATTCAACTGTATATTTGCACAAATTTATTTGTTATTTCGCTGATTTTTTCAGCGCATTTTACTTAAATAACTTTATTACCTTCTGCGAAAATTAGGGTTATCATCCGGTTCGCGCATTATTGCGTCAAACAGCCGCTGAGTCTTGTTGCTTCGTGCGCGTTTGCGCTCCTTAAGCATGGCAAGCTCGCTCTGGTCATCGTTATCGGAGCTGTCATGGTTTTCGGGAAAAAGATTTCTCTCCTCTGTCCATATGCCCCGCGGAGCTGTTTCAGGAGTAACGGGAACCCTCTCCTCCCACTCAGGTGCAGGCTCATCCTCTGCAAAATCGTCTTCCGCACCGCGTACAAGCACTGTATCTGACACAGAGCGTTCATTATAAGCCGCAGGCTTGGACGAAACCGACTCGGCAGGCTCATCTTTGTCAAAGATTCTTGTTGAAGTAAGCCCGCTCATATCCGATTCCGACTGCTCAAGAACGTCAAAAATGCTGCCCACATCCTTGAACGGATCGGGATCGGCGCTAAGCTGAACAGACTGCGGCTCGGGACGGGTCGTTTTTTCAAACTCGGGCATAGGACTGCCGACAGCACCCGCCATTTTCCCATATGCCGAAATAGCAGCCGCATTCTTTCTTATTATTTTTGGAGTACCAGAGGTGAGATCGCGCGGCAGCTCCTTCGGGATATCCTCGTGTATATCGCTGAAATCGGGATATTTCCTCTCAGTATATTCTTCCAAATCCGCTTTGTTAAGCGAATTGACAGCATCTTCATCAGCACTTTCCCTGTCGGAAAAATCGGGAAATCCGTAATCTTTAAATTGCTCCGAATCCGCTTTATTATGCGATTTGCGTGCATTTTCCCCCGTCGCTCCGCGCTCCGGAAAATCGCGGAAATCATACTCAGAAAAAGGCTCTGAAGCCGTGTGGTTAAGCGGTTTAGTGGTTTTTTTATCCGAGACTTTATCCACAGAAAAATCGGGATAACTATAACCGTCAGAAGCCGCGCTATCCGCGCTGTTAAGCGGATTTCGAGCACTCTCCTCCCGCATTTCCCTGTCGGAGAAATCCGGAAATTTATACTTGTCAGAAGCCCCTGAACCCGCACCGTTAAGCGAATTGCTGGCATTGCCGGCAGCCCTCTGCGCGGGATACGCCGCCAAATCCACGTCTAAGCCCGCTTGCAGAGCGGGATCACGCACATTTTCACGTTGCGGATAAGCATTGCGCGGCTCCGCGGGAGGTCGCTCTCCAAACGGCATGAATGTATTTGCGGGATGAGCTTCTCCGCCGCGCTGCTCACCTGCCCTGATTATATGCGCGATTGGACCGCGCTCGTTCTTCTGCCGCTGAACTATCGGAGATGTAAAAAAGCCCTCTCGCTTTGCGCGCTCCTCCTCGTGATACTCAGGCGGCTTTTGGGGCTGCTCGATATCCTTTCTGTAAACGCGCTCGGGAACAAAAGGTCTTACTACCCTTTCGCCTGTTTCCTGCGGCTTTTTAGGCACCTCCTCAACTGGATGCGAACGCGACAAATCAAGTGTTTTTGAGTAGTTTATAAACGCTTCAAGCTCTTCAGCGGGTATCTCCGCGTTTTCCACCTTGCGCCGCATAGCCTCAAGATATGCTTTCCACTTCTGGTACTCCGACAGGCTCATGGTCTTGTCCACCCTGCCGTACATTTCATCGGTAATATCGCCGCATTTCTTTTCCAGTTCGGGCGGAAACTTCGGCTTTGGGTTTTCTATCTCATATATTTCAAGGCAGGTTTTACCGCCGAGGTTTGTCAGCGAACAGAATTCCTCATTATGATCCGCGTCGCGCAGGAAGTATCTCCCGCAGCGCTTGCAGCGAGCCAGCCAGCCTCCATGCTCTATCAGCGCGTCAATCTCCAGATCGACTGCCGCTTTCAAACCCATTGGCATAAACACCTTATCAAGATTTTTTTCCATCTTGCTGTCGGTGATATTGTAGCTGTCAAATTCTCCTTCTAATCCCGCTTTCATATACAAAAAAGCGTCCATAGCTATCTGGTCTGACAAATCTCCGTAACCGTTGGAGTCAGAATAGTCTTCACTGTAATCAAAATCCGCCAGTACATTCTTGACGATATTTTTTGAAATATTTGGAAACATATAAGGCGCGGTGGGAACTCTGCCGATAGAGAAAACCCTTGTCTGAGCCATGTCCTCAATGCGACAGCCAAGCTCCTTGGCTGTCACGCTGAAAATTAGGTCAAAGTAGTTTCTTCTTGCGGCAGCGTCCTCCGCGCTTTTTAAATTCTTTGAAAAAATGAAGCTAACCTTGTTTTTTGCATAATCCTGCACCCTGACAAGGTTCAGCCACTCATTTATCGCCTTGTTATATCTGAACTCGCAAAGCCGTGTGAAAACCAGTTTCTCAAACGGAGTTTTGCAGCCGAGAAATCTGTTCCACAGCGAACCTGTCCCCACATTATCGCGGCGACACACATAATCTATCCAGCAGTCCAGAACGATTTTATCGTAAATCGTTCTTATATGATGTTCAACATAAATATGAAGGTTTTTAAGGGAGTTTCTTATCTCCGTTACCCTGTCAAAATCCAACTCACCGCTTTTAAGAGCCTCATTGCACACTTCCGTCGCGTTTTCGACAAAATATGTCAGATCATACTCGCAAAAGGTTGTGAGCGTCTGGGGGTAGCGCAGCAGGAAAATCTCGTTAGACGTTTTTCCGACAAGCCTTAAAACTCTTTCCATTCCAACGATTCCTTTCACCCGCTGCTACGACGTTGCGGTTTCAGCGGTATTATCCTTTGCTTCGGGAGATTCCGCGCTGCCCGGGTCAAGTCCGGTAAACACGGGAGTGCTCCCATTTTCATTATCCTCGGTGGTTTTCTTCAGCGTAATAGGATTCTGTCTTATGCTTCCCTCAACGTCCAGCACCTCGGTCTGTATTCCGTTAATAACCGACCTTGTCCAGAAAATAGGGTCGTCGGATTTTCCGCCGTAGCTTGCGGTATGGACGTGCATACTGCCGAAGACCTTCTTACACAGCCCGAAAGGTATCTCAACGTCCTGCGCGGTCTCCTCAATATAATACGCAGCGGTTCGGCGCTCCCCGGGGCGGTCCACATAGCGTACTATGCGATATTCTCCCGAAGGGGAAAGCTTCTCGTAATCAGCGTCACGCAAGTTCAGATCCAAACCGGTAACTGTCAGCTTGCCCATAAAGAGATTTATCGCTATATAAGCCACCACGCCGATAACGTACATCAACAGGTAAAATGTTCCAAGAACAGTCTTAAGGGTCTCGTTCGAGGAATTGATGAAAAACATGGCAATCACCACCGCCAGCGGCGGCAAGATTATATACCAGTTACCGAAGCCGAAAATGACTATTGTAAAAATTATCGGCGGCAGGAGCATACAGTTTACCATTGTTATGACCTGCTTTCGGCTTAAAATCATAAGGCCGAGAGCCGCAATATTGACAAAAAGATACAATACAAAAAGAGATGTTGCGTTCTCAAACTCAAAATAGTATCCGAAAGTAAGCCATGCTATCCAAACCATAAGCGCCGTATAGCCCCAGCAAGCGATAGCCACACCGCGTCTGAACCAGATGTTTTTAAAAAATGCGACCAATTTATCCATGAAGCAAATCCCTTTCTGTAAAATAAAATATTAGTAATACTTTTTCTTTTTATAGATCAGATAGCCGACAACTATTCCCGCCACAACAACGACAGCAACAACAATAATGATTATAAATACCATCGCCGTAGACTTCTCGGTCTGCTCACTGATAAGATTAATATCGGCGTAATTGACGGAGGTGGAGGCTGCCGCGACAGTCTGTATTGATGTTTCCGGCACGGAAGACGATGTGGGAACGTCAGAGGACGTATCGGCTGCGGGAGTGCTGCTTACTGCCGGAGAGCTTGCGTCCTGTGTTTCCGCGTCGGAGCTTTCCGAAACTGAAGGCTCAACGGTCGGCTCTGCCGCCGCTCCGTCGGAGATCCTGAAATTCTTAAGAGTTACCTTTACAGAGCCCTGCGGCTCAACTCCCCAGTTTAAGCGCGTCTGGAACAGTAATCTGAGCGGCTCATTTTTTTGAAAATACTGATAGAAATGTTCACCGCTTTCGGTTATCGTCACCCACTCGTTGTATTTCAATGTGGTGAAGTTCGAGGGATTTATCCAAGTCCACTTACTGTCAAATCCGATTATATAGCCTATTACATCTGCGCCCTCCGTATCCAGCCGCACATCTACCGATACCGTAACATTCGGATCGTTCCAGAATTCAACGTCGATATACTCATTGAACAGCACACATCTAACCGACATTCCGGGGTCTGCGTCCGCGTCACCCAATTCCTTTTCTATTGATATCTCCGTACCGTCTATATCATAGGTATCGGCTTTTATCTCGTCCACCAGTGTGGCATCGTCAAAAGCGTAAACAAATTCATCCGCGAATACGCCCGACGTTACCGCGGCTGCGGTCAGCGCAGCGGCAGAAAGCGAAATAATTCCGGAAAAAAATTTTTTCATTTAAAACCCCTCCGTTCTTTATCGATCTCAACACCGATATCAAAAAATCCTCACACATATTTATTGTATAACATATTTTTAAAAAATTCAATACCTTTTATAAATTTTATACAGTTCGTTTATGTAAAAACTGTAAAAGCAACAACGGCGAAAACACAATCACACGATTCCGGCATATATTACGCCGCCGATTAAATTTCCTTATTTTTTTAATCATTCAAATAAACGGAAATCCGAACGCTTGTCCGGATTTCCGAATAATTTCTCCGAAAATTAGTAGTCTCTGTTGTCACTGTTATTAAACAAATTCAATAAACGATCCACGTCTGTCGAGCTGTCAAAACGCCCGCTTTGAGAGTATGTATCGGCTGCGGGAGCAGGCTCGGCGGGTTTCTCCGGCTCAACCGATTTCTCAAGGTTATCATACTGTGCGGAACTTCCCTCGATGAAATCCGTAGCAAATACGATAACAGATATTTCGTCATCCTCCAGAGATTCGTCGAATACAAGCCCTGCCTTATACTGAGCCTCCTCGTTAAATTTCTGAGTGATCTCCGTCGCAACATTATCATACTCATCCAGCGAGAAAGTTTTGGGAACGCTGATATTGATAAGTCCCCTTCTTGCGCCCATAATGGAGGTTTCAAGCAGCGGGCTGTTGAGCACCTCGTTAACAGCGTCCGCGACACGGTTATCGCCCTTGCCCTGACCGATAGCCATATGAGCGATACCGGACTGTTTTAAAGCCATGCATACGTCCGCAAAGTCCACATTGACATAGCCCTCCACGCTGAGCAGAGTAATTACACCCAGCACAGCCTTGCACAGCACGTTGTCCACCGCCTTGAAAGCGTCGCTTAGCGTAAGCTTGCTGTTGGACATCTGCTTTACCTTTTCGTTGGGTATGACAATAAGAGCGTCGACATACTGCTTCATCTCCACGATGCCCTTGAGCGCCTGATTCATTTTGGTAGCGCCTTCAAAAGCAAAAGGCTTTGTTACCACGCCGACGGTAAGTATTCCCTTTTCCTTGGCAACGGAAGCGACAATGGGAGCTGCCCCCGTACCGGTGCCGCCGCCCATACCCGCGGCTACGAATATCATGGACACACCGTCCATAACTGCCTCTATCTCCTCGCGGCTTTCTTCCGCAGACTGCTTTCCTATGGCCGGATTATTTCCCGCACCGCGGCCCTTGGTGGTTTTTCTGCCGAGCTGAATGCGTTTCATCTTGCTGCCGTCTTTATTTCTCAGTGCGCACACGTCGGTGTTGGCAACGACATATTCCACGTCTTTCACATCGCTGTCCACCATATGCGCAACGGCGTTTCCGCCGCCGCCGCCGACGCCGAACACCATAATTTTGGTATCACTGATGAAATCCTCCATCTCGAACCCATCATCGTTCTTTTCAACCGCGAAAGCCATTTTTTATCCTCCTAAAAATTACAAAATCCATATATAAAATCGACTTATCGTTATCTTTAGCAAACATCTCTTATCATTATAACAGAAATGAAAAAAAAATGCAACCGTTTTTTTAAAAAAACTATCTCATTTCCAACAGTGCATTGGGTTTTTGACAGAAAATGACGTGTACACACGCTTAAGCATATGCAAATAAAGTCTTATCCCGCTTCCGATGTGCCCTCTTCATCCGTTTCTGCGGAAGGCTCGTCCGTTGGCTCCGCGGTTTCCGAGGGTGGTGCTATCGGCTGCGTGTTCTGTTCAATATTTTTGTTGCGCACCGCAACCACCTCCGGGTTTGTAAGCAGTATGGTGACCTCCTCGGTGGGAGAAATTTCCTCCTTGATTATTGCCGCGCCAACGGTCAGTTTCGACTCGATATCGGTGATATTACCGATCTCAAGTGTTATCCTGCCATCGTAAAGTATTTTAATATCAAATCTGTCGGTCAGGTCAATTTCAGTTATTTTTGACAATCCCGCTTTTTCCGCGGCGGTCATGATCTCCGCCGGAGCATTGTTTTTGCCTTCAATCACGGACCTCAGATGCTCGCCCACCTCAATGCTCTCCGCCTCAAAGCCTTTTACCGTTACCAGTCCGTCCGCGGCACAATGCTCCAATATCTTTCCGCCGCGGGATATCGCCGCGGTAACCCCGTCCTGATATACGCAAAACCATTTTTCCGCCTCGGTAACGGTTATAATTATCCTTGTCGGGTATTTTTTGGTAACCTTTGCCATATCAATATAAGCAAGAGAGGATACAATATTTTCCTCCGCTCTCGCAGCGTCGATATGCAGCAGATTTTCCCCTGTTGTTATACCCGAAGCGGCTGCTATCTCCTCCGCGGTATAGCGCTCAAAGCCCTCAGCCTCGATAGATGAGCAGTTGAACAGCAGCGTATTCGCCAGAATCACAAACACGATGATAATCACCACGCCTGCCATCAGATAATACAAAATATAGTTTCCCGCACGGCGGCGTCTCTTTGGCAGATGGGAGCTTCTGGCGTTCATCGCCTTTTTTACGGCGCGCGAAGAATGCGGATTTACGGGAGCGGCAGGCTTATTCGCGTTTTTCGGCTTCGTGGGTTTTGACGGTTTTGCTGATTTGCGAGGCTTGCGTTTTTGGGTATTGTTAACGTTAAAAGAGGATTCTGTCGGCGGAGATTTGGGCGATGGCTTTGCCGCTTTGGGCAAACGGGAATCCCCCGCGGGACGCGGCTGTGCCGTCCCCTCGGACCTGCGGGGGATATTTCCGCGGCTTGCCGCCTGCGTTTTGCCGTTTCCGCGCGGCTTGCCGCCCCGCTTTTTCGCCCGTTTCTCTGCCATTTTTTCACTTCCTTTTTATCACGGAAACACCTTTAAACCCTGCGTATGTCCGCACCCGCCGAACGCAAAGCGGATTCTATGCTCTCATACCCTCTGTCAATATAACACAGACCGCTTATTTCGCTCGTGCCCTCCGCGGCAAGCGCGGCGGTAACGAGAGCTGCTCCTCCGCGAAGCTCCGCGGCACACAGCTTTGCTCCGGAGAGTGACTTTACACCCTCCACTATCGCCACCCTGCCCTCAACCTTTATCTGCGCCCCTAAGCGCATGAGCTCGGCAGCGTGACGAAAGCGGTTTTCAAAAATAGTTTCCACAAACACCGACGTCCCCTCCGCCGTGGCGCAAAGCGCGGTAAAAAGGGACTGAATATCCGTGGGAAAGCCCGGATAGGGCATAGTCCTTATTGTAGGCGGAGCGGACAGCCGCTTCTTGCAGCTGATAAACAGCTTTCCTCCCCCATATGCGTAGGTGCGGCAGCCCATTGCCTCCAGCACCTGTATGAAAGCGGTCATGTGAGACGGCTCGCAGCGTGTGAGAATAAGCTCACCGCGAGTTATCGCCGCTGCGCAGAGATATGTGCCCGCTGCTATCCTGTCGGGAATAACGCTGTGTTCCGAAGGCTCAAGGCGCTTCGTTCCCTCAACGACGATCACTCCGCCGCCCGCGCCGCTTATCTTTGCGCCGCACTTCGCAAGATAGTTTGACAGATCGCATATCTCGGGTTCTCTTGCCGCGTTATGTATTTCTGTAATGCCGTTTGCGGTCACCGCCGCAAGCAGTATATTCTCGGTTGCTCCCACCGAGGGGAAAGAAAGCGTTATCCTCGCGCCCTTCAATCCGTTCGGCGCGGAGCAGCTCAGATATCCATGCTCCTCCGTAATTACCGCTCCCATCTGCCGCAGCGCCGAAACATGCAGGTCGATGGGTCTTGAGCCAAGCTCGCAGCCCCCGGGGAACGACAGTCTGCACCGTCCCGTACGCCCGAGCACCGCGCCCAGAAATACGATACTTGATCTCATTTCACGCATCAGATTTTCGGGTATCTCGCTTCCGCTGACGTTTGCAGCGTCCACGCACACCGTACTTCCGGAACGCGAGCATCTGCACCCCAGGCAGGTCAATATCCTGCATGCCGCGTCCACGTCCGTAAGCCGCGGGCAATTGTGCAGAATACTCTCCCCGTGAGCCAGCACCGCGGCGGACAGCAGCGGCAGCGCGCTGTTCTTTGCCCCATGCACCTCAAGCTCGCCCTCTATTTTCTTTCCGCCGTTTACCACAAGCACCTGTCGGTTATCCATACACTCATCTCCTTGAACATGATCTATGCATTATAGTATGTCAAAGAGCGTTGTTGTGTGCATTTGATAACCCCTGTTGTGCTGTATTAAAGCCATGCTGACCCCGGTTTTGATTCTGCGGGGTTATGTTGTTGACGAGGGGCAAGTTATTTATGCTCCCGCAAGCACGCGAAGTTTTGCGCAAACAACCGTCAAATGCCACAAGCCGCCGCATGAACGGCGCAAAACTTTCTCCGTGCGATCGCGGGAAAACCGGTCAGAATTTACTACGCAAATTCTGAGCCTTTTTGAAATTCTCCTGCGCGGGGGATCTGTTCCCGTTTGCTTTAGCTGCTCATCTTATCCTCGCCGAGCAGCTCGATTATTTCCTTAAGAATTACGTCCGCCGCATTGTTTCTGGCGGATTTTTTTGCGTTTTCCTCCATCAGCTCCAGGCGCTGCCTGTCAGCGAACAGCTTGGAAACCTCGTCCACCAGCCGTGCCCTGGTCAGGTCCTTGTCCTCTATCAATATAGCCGCATGAGCGTTGCTGAGGGTAAGCGCATTGTAATACTGATGATTTTCCGTGGCGTTCGGATAGGGCACAAGTATCGCAGGACGCCCTATGGCGGTAAGCTCCGTTACGGTCATGGCGCCCGCGCGGGATATTATCAAATCAGCCGCGCACATACACGTATACATATTATCTATATAATCCTTGAATATATGCCGCGTTTTATCCTCAACCGCGCCGCTGCTGTCCAGAGCGTCATAGAAAAGTTCCTTGCCCTTGCCCCCGTAAGAATGGATATGGTTTATGCCGCCCTTTTTGCCTTCCCACGCGATAAGCTCCGCTACCGCTTCGGTGATCCTGTTCGCGCCGAGGCTGCCGCCGAATGACAGCACCGTAAACCCATCGGGAAGACCCAATCGCTTCCGCGCCGATTCACGCTCTTCAATGGGGATATTGCTCCTGAGCGGATTTCCCGTGACCACACATCTTTCGTCCGTGTTAAGATGCTTTTTCGCGTCCTCGGTCGCCAACAGAACCTTATCCGCCTTTTTTGCCAGCATTTTCGTTGCCATTCCCGGGTAGGAGTTGCTCTCATGGGTGACTGTCTTTATACCCATAGCGGCGGCTTGTCCGAGGACGGTTCCCGTAACATAGCCGCCCGTACCGATAACCACATCGGGCTTGAAATCCTTCAGTATTTTCCGCACCTTCATTTTCGCCGAGATCAGATAGCAATATGCCGCCTTGAAATTCCTGCCGATATTTCTGACCGATATCCTGCGCTGAAATCCCGCCATTTCCACCGCGGTGAAATTATAACCCGCCTTAGTTACCAGCCGCGCTTCCATACCGCTTGGCGTGCCTACAAACAATATCTCCGTTTCGGGAAACACACTCTTCACCTTGTCCGCTATGGCGAGCGCGGGATTGATATGCCCCGCGGTGCCTCCCGCGGCAAAAATAGCTCTCATAAAAAGCCTCCTGTTTTTTTATTTTTTGCGCCGAAAATCGTACAAGGGTTGATCTTAGCTGTGACGCTTTTAAACTGTGCCGACGAGGAGCAAATGATTTAAAAGAATTTCAAAATTCACGCACTCACGCTCCGCTTCACTTCGTTCCGCTGTGCGCGACTGCGTGAACCGGTCAGAATTTGCTTCGCAAATTCTGACTCTTTTTGAAATTCGGATGCGGGAGCGTAATGCTGCTGTCTGCTATTTCAGTCTTGCTCTCTTGCTTACCGAAAGCAGCAGTCCCACCTCGGCAAGCTGCACCATCAGCGCCGTTCCGCCGTAGCTGAAAAACGGCAGTGATATACCCGTATTTGGGATACAGCAAACATTAACCCCTATGTTCAGCATAGCCTGCAAACCCACCTGCAGCGATATACCCGTAGCCAGCAGCATTCCGAATTTATCCTCCGCCGCGCGGGCAATGGAAAAGCCCCTGAAAACGAATATCGCAAACAGCACTATAACCGCCACTCCGCCGACAAAGCCAAGCTCCTCGCATATCACCGCATACACAAAATCGTTCTGTGCCTCGGGCAGATAATAATGCTTCTGCACGGAATTTCCGAAGCCCACGCCCCAGAATCCTCCCGAGCCTACCGCCAGTATAGCCTGATAGGACTGGTAGGTCTTATAGCCGATATCGGCGGTGGGATCGAATGTGTAGGCAATTCTGTCAGAGAAATACGTGAAATCACTCACCGCGAAAAAGAACACGCCCGCTATCAGCAAAAGCACGCCCACGGCAATGGCGGGCTTTATGTTGATACCTCCCACAAAGAGCATTGCCGCCCACAGCACAGCCATTATAATAAATCCCGACAAATGCGGCTGAAAGTACATAAGCGCAAAAACAATAACCAACAGCCAAAGGGGACGCCTTATTCCATACTTGAAAAGCCTTATTCTGTCTGAGTTTTTGTGTATGTACCATGCCATAAAGATTATCAGACCCACCTTCAGCAAATCCGAAGGCTGAAAAGAACCGAGAAGAGGTATCGCGAGCCAGCGCCGCGGTCCTCCCTCTATATTGCTTACTCCGAAAGGAATAACCAGCGCCGTTAATATCAGCGTTGCAACAAGTATCACCTGTGAAAAATTAAAGCTACGCCCGCCGGGAAGTTTAAATTCCTTGCGCAGAAAGCGATAATCAAATATGCTGAGCACAAACATCATCGCAAGCCCTATCCCCGCCGCTATCATCTGCTTGGAGATATACGCGAATGAATCGCTGTCATTTTTGCGGTAGCTCCACGCGTGTCCCGCCGAGAACATCATCGTCATTCCGAACACCAGCAGCACCAGCGTAACAACCAGCATCGGAACATCCACGCGGCTGGAAAAATCCAGCACCGCTATGGCATTGGGATTATTCTTTTTTGCTTTCCCTTTTCGGGAGCTCTGAGCCTTGACCCGACCGCTGTCGGGTCTTGACTGATCCGCTTTTTTTCTTGCAGTAGTTTCCATAATTCCTCCCGAAACCGATTCTCTTTATCCGAACATTATCCTTGACAGCAGCACCGCCGCCGCCCCCAGAACCAGGGCGAACGCCGAGAATACCGCGTCAATCTTTACCTCGCTCCAGCCGCTCAATTCAAAATGATGGTGAATGGGAGTCATTTTGAAAAGCCGCTTGCCCTCTTTTGTGTGATGTATCTTTTTTGTTATTTTAAATACGGTCACCTGAATTACCACCGACAGTGCCTCAAGGATATAGATTAGCGCCGCGATTATCATAAGCACCTCGCAGCCGCAGCCCACGCCGACCGCGCATACCACTCCCCCGAGGAACATTGATCCCGTGTCGCCCATAAAAACCTTTGCCGGCGGAAAATTCCACATCAGAAATCCTATACACGCTCCCGCCGTACACAGCGCAAGCAGAGTTTCCCCGAACATTCCCAGCATACTCGAGATCACCGCAAATGATGCCATATAAACCGCCGTTACCGATGAGCACAGTCCGTCTATTCCATCCGTAAGGTTAACGGCGTTTACAAGATAGAGTATGATAACACCCATTATCGGATAGTACAGCAGTCCCATATCGAGCTGCCAGCCCCATGGGAAGGTCACTGTTGTTCTTGCGCAGCCGCTGACATAAAGCGTCGCGAAATATGCGGCGATTATCAGCACCTGAATAACGATTTTCTGCATTACCGTCAGCCCCTCGTTATGGTGCTTCTTTACCTTTATAAAGTCGTCCAGAAAGCCCATGAAGCCGAACAGTACCGCCATGACAAGCCCCGCCGCCGAGCGTATCAGCTCGGGTCTGTCCGTTCCGTTCATATCCGCTCCGCCGAAAGCCCCGAACAGTATCATTCCGCAAAGAAAGCTGACAAATACCGCTATTATAAACATTATCCCTCCCATGGTGGGAGTTCCCTGCTTCTTTTCCTTATGCCATTTCGGACCGATATCAAGGATAGTCTGCCCGTATTTCAGCTTATGCAGAAACGGTATGAACCATATCCCCGCCAGCCATGTCAGCGCAAACGCCGCGCAAGCCATAAAGACGTTAGTAAATGTCATCATCTTTCTCCTTCTTTAAAAGAATTCCAAAATTCCCGCGATTACATTCCGCTCCGCTTATCCGCTTCTCAACTGCCGAACTTCGTTCCGCTTCACGCGTTTGCGGAAACCGCTCATAATTTGCTTCGCAAACAATGGCTCTTTTTAAAATTGCACTGAACGGGCGGCTTGCTGCGGCTTTTTGAATATTGCTTTGTTGAGTGGGCATTTTGTTGCGCTTGCTGAGCGTTGCTATACTGTATGGGCGTTAAGTTGATATTTTGCCGGTTTTTTCGGCGATCTCTTCCATTCTCATTCCGCGGCTGCCCTTGAACAGCACCGCGTCGCCCCCCGCAAGGAAATCATTGAGCTGCGCCGCAAGCGCGTCCTTGTTCTCGCTGTGGAAAACCCCCACACCGCTGCCCGCAAGCGCGTCACGACAAGCTGCCATTTCCGCGCCGTACAGAAAGCAGACGTCCGCGTTAAGTCGGATATAGTCCGCTATCATAGCATGGAGCTGCCTTGACATTTCACCAAGCTCCAGCATATCCCCCAGTACGGCTATTTTCCGCTTTGACTCCATGCCGCCAAGAACCGAAAGCGCCGACCGCATTGATGTGGGGCTTGCATTGTAGCAATCCAGTATTACCGTTATATCGCCGCGGCGCTCTATCTTCTGCCGCATTCCGCTTGCCTCGTAATTCAGGAACGCGGGGATTATCTCCTCTGCGGAAAGCCCCAGTTCCCTGCCAACACAAAATGCCGCCAGAGCGTTCATCACATGATGTTCACCCACAACGTTGAGAGAAGCCGTGTAACGCTTTCCTTCCGCCGCAAGCTCAAACCGATCTCCGTCGGGGTTGTGCGTTATATTCTCCGCCCGGACGACGCAGTCCGCCCCGAAGCCGTAACGGATAACCCTGCGCCCGAGCATATCGGCACTTACCGTTCTCAGATAGTCGTCGTCGCCGTTTATTACGAGCGGAGCACCCTCCGAAGAACCGTCAAGTATCTCAAGCTTGGCTTTCAGGATATTTTCACGCGTTTTGAGATTCTCAATATGGCAATAGCCTATATTTGTGATGACCGCTATATCGGGGTGAGCCGCACGGGAAAGCGCGGAAATTTCCCCCAAGTCGGACATACCCATTTCAATGACCGCCGCTCCGTAGTTCTCATTAAGGCGGAACAGCGTCCGCGGCAGACCTATGTCGTTATTGAAATTTCCCTCGGTTTTAAGGGTATTGTATTTCGCGGAAAGCACCGCGTAAACCATATCTTTTGTTGAGGTTTTTCCCACGCTGCCCGTTATCCCGCACAGCTTAACGGAAAATCTGTCGCGGTAATGACGCGCGAGCGCAAGCTGAGCCGCCCTCGAATCCTCCACGCGTATTATCGGGATATCCGCCGCCGCTTCCCCGTCGCAGACAGCCGCAGCCGCGCCCTTTTCCGCCGCCGCCGATACAAAATCGTTGCCGTTGAAGCTCTCGCCCCGTAGCGCTATAAAAAGATCGCCGTTCGCTATGGTACGGGTATCCGTGGATATCCCGCTCACCTCTATATCGCCGCCGCAGAGCCTGCCGCCCGTTACCTCGGCTATTTCATTTGTTGTAAACATTATCACTTATCTACCCCTGTGTTCGCCCGTCAACCCACTCGCAGACGATTTCTTTCTCGTCAAAGTGCAGGTATTCGTCGCCTATCGCCTGATAATCCTCATGTCCCTTTCCGCAGAGCGCCACGATATCCCCGCTTCGCGCCATGTTCAGCGCCGCCAAAACGGCTTCTCTCCTGTCGGAAATGCCGATATACGGTACTCCCGCTGGTATTCCCGCCGCGACATCGTCCACGGTTTTCTGCGGGTCTTCATGGCGTGGGCTGTCGGTGGTCACTATAAGATGATCGGAGTATTTAGCTGCCGCCATGCCCATTGCGGGACGCTTTCCCGCGTCGCGCTCCCCCGCCGCCCCGAAAAGAGTTATCAGCCGCCCCTTTGTCAGCGGCTTAAGAGTGGACAGAAGCTTCTCCAGTCCGTCCTCCGTGTGCGCGTAGTCGCGTATCACGGTGAAATCTCCGTTGTAAAGCGTTTCCAACCGTCCGCCAACGCCGCTTATTTTCTCTAAAGCTTCAAGAATATCCGAAAGCTCGAAGCCCATTTTAACGCACATCACTGCCGCCTGCACCGCGTTTGAAACATTATACAGCCCCGTCATGGCAAATCGCACGGGATAGCTCTTCTTTGCCGCTTTATCGGTCAGAATAAACTCCGCGCGGTCGGGAAACAGCTTCACCGTTTCGGTGTAGTAGTCCGCCGTGCCGCATACCGAGGTCGTAGTCAGCGGGATTTTGTTTTCGCGGCAGTATTCCGCTATTCTCCCACCGTAACCGTCGTCAATGTTCACCACCGCCGCGCCGCCCATATCAAAAAGCGAACGCTTCGCGAGAAAATAATTCTCCATATCGCCGTGATAATCCAGATGATCTCGTGTAAGATTGGTAAACGCAGCCGCCGTAAAGCGCTCCGCAGAAAATCGGTACTGCGCCAGCGCCTGAGAAGAAGCCTCCATAAAACAGTATTTCGTGCCTATCTCCGCCATCTCCGCAAACAGCTCGTAAAGCCGCTTCGGCTCGGGATTAGTGGGCGGTCCCTCATGCGAGTACACCAACCCCCTTCCCGTATCAACGCCCAAAGTTCCGATAATAGCGGTCTGATGACCGAGAAGCCGCGTTATCTGTCCGCACAGATTCACGACGGTAGTTTTGCCGTTAGTGCCCGTCACCGCGCCCAGCTTTATTTTATCGGTTGGTCTGCCGTAAAAAGCCGAGAGCAAATGCGAATACAGCTCCCGCGGGTTCTCAACGGTTATCTCACGTTCAAGCCCCAACGCGCGCCGGGTCACAACGGCGCAGGCTCCATTTTTCAACATATCCGCCGCAAATGAATGCCCGTCAAAGCTCCTGCCCTCAACAGCCACAAACAGCGTTCCCTCGCGCGCCTCGCGGCTGTCTGAGGTAACTCCCGTCACCACAAGCCCGCAAAGCTCCTCTTTTATCCCGCATATTCCAGAAAAAACCTCACCGAGTGTCATAAATTTCACCAACTATCTAAAAAGTTTCAAAATTTCCGCAAGCACACTCCGCTTCACTTCACTCCGCGCGATTGCGGAAAACGTACACATTTGCCATTCGGCAAATGTGTACTTTTTGAAATTTCATGCGCCGACATTGCGTTGACAATAGGCTTTTTCTACAAGCTGCAGTCATAATTTACCGCGCAAATTATGACTCTTTTGAAATTTCGATGCGTAGGCGCTTTGCTTCTCTTTATTGTGTATTGCTTAAATGCGCGGACGATATGTGGTTTTTCCTGTTTTGATCAGTCGTACAGCCCGCCGCCGTCCGGATCGTCAACCTGGAACGTAACCTCAATAACATTGCCCTTGTAAAGCTCCGCGCCGCTCTCATAGCTCTGCATTACCGCTACCGCCTGAATGTTTTCCGCCGCGCCTCCCGATATCTTTATGTTGAAGCCCGCATTGGTAAGCTCCGTGTTAGCCTGCGCCACGGTCATGCCGATAACGTTGGGCACAGTGCCCACCTCCATGTCGTAGTCGCTGCCCAGATAAAGAACCACCGTAGACCCTTTCGGAGCGGTAACGCCCGCCGAGGGTATCTGCGTGGAAACAGTCGCGTTGCTTGAAGAGTTTCCGACAATCCTTACCTTAAAGCCCTGCGCCGCGAGCGAGCTTTCCGCGCGGAGCGACTCCGTGCCAAGCACATAAGGAACTACCGCGTCCATCTTCGCCTGCTCCTCCGCGGTGTAGGTGGGATATATACCCAAATGCTCCAGACCCTCTTTGAACACTGCCGAAACAACGGGAGCCGCGACCGCCGAGCCGTAATACTGCGCTCCCGTGGGGGTATCCACCATTACCAGCATTACTATCTGAGGATTATCCGCAGGCGCGAACGCCGCGAATGAGGGAACGTATGTCATATGCGCTCCGCCCGCCTTTCCGCCCGCTGCGTTGTATTCGTCTATCTTCTCCGTCGTTCCCGATTTTCCGCCAATGCGGTAGCCGCTGATATAGGCGTTTGAGCCGCCGTTCGCCTCGACAACGTTCTCAAGAATACTTCTCATTTGTATGGAGGTCTCCTCCGAGATGACCTGCCTCTTTATCTGTGGCTGTATGGTTTCCACAACGTTGCCGTCGCTGTCGAGTATCTTATCCACCAGATGCGGAGTTACCAGATATCCGCCGTTTACTATTGCACACAGCGCGGTCGCCATCTGAATGGGAGTGACCTTGTTGGTCTGTCCGAACGCGGATGACGCAAGCTCTACGGGTCCCATATTGTCACGGTTCACGTACAAGCTTCTCGATTCTCCGGGCAGATCTATTCCCGTTGGCTCGGTAAAGCCGAACGCCTCGAAATAATCGCTGAATTTCTCCGCGCCGAGCGCCTGACCTATCGCTATAAACGAAGGGTTGCAGGACTTTGTTACCGCGTTCTGAAGATCGACCGTGCCGTGTCCCGCACTGCTCCAGCAGTGTATCTTTGTGCCCGCCACCTCGGCAACTCCGTAGCAGGAGAAGCTGGAGTTGAGATTTACCACTTCCTCCTCCAAGGCGCTTGCGCAGGTAACGGTCTTGAATACCGAGCCTGGATAATACAGCTCCGTTATTGCCTTGTTCTTCCACTGCTGCTCACGCAGCGTGGCCTCCAAAGCGTCTATCTCCTCTTCCTCCGCGCCCGAAGCAGTAAGCTCTTCAAGCTGCTGCTTGTCATACTCGCTCAGCAGCGTGGAGGGGGTATTCAGATTATAGGTGGGCGCTGTTTCCATTGCCAGAACCGCCCCCGTGTTGCAGTTCATTATAATGCCGCAGGCACGATTTATAACCGAGTGCTGCGATATGCACATATCAAGATTCTTCTGGAGGTAGTGCTGAAGCACCTCGTCCAGCGTAAGCACAAGACTGTAACCGTCCACCGCGGAGTAATAGAAATCTCCGCCGTTATCCGCCGCCTGTCCTATGCCGTTTCGGGTATATACAGCCTTTCCGTCGGTACCGCTCAGATAGTCGTCATAGTACGCTTCCAGACCGTACACCCCGTAACCCTCGAAGTTTGTAAAGCCGATTATGCTTGCCGCGAGTGTTTCATTGGGGTAATAGCGCTTGCTGCTCTCCTCGGCGATAACGCAGTCCGCCCGTATCTCGTTTTCCGCAAGGAATGTGTTGATAAGCGTGGTCTGCGGCTTCTCCACCTTGCGCTGTACTATGTAATACTCGCTTCCGATATTTTCACAGGCTTTAAGCAGCTTATCCTTATCCGCGTCCAGTATCTCCGCCAGACCCGAGCTTATAACCTCCTTAAGCTCCACATAAGGTTTAAGCGGCTCTCTGTCCTCTTCTTTGGAAAGCGCCCACTTTTCCTTATCCTTTTCATACTGCTTTTTAGCTTCCTCGTTGGCTTCGTAAATAGCCTTAGGCGAGATAACTATATCCCACACCGTTGAGCTTTGTGCCAGCACCGTGCCGTTCGCATCGTAAATAGAGCCGCGGCTTGCCTTTATGGTAAGCGTGGACATCTGCTGACTTCCCGCCAGCATACGCCATCTGTCGCCGTCCAGCACCGTGTATTTCAGCAGAAAAACGCCCACATAGCAAGACAGCACGATTACCAGCGCCAGCACCACTATCTGCCTGCCGCGGATACCTATCCAAGGTCTTTTGTTGACCTCGTCCGCGTCCCATTCCTTAATCTTGTTCCACGCTTTTCCCGAATAATATCGAAAATCCTTCTTCATCTGACACCACCCGATTTTTCTCGTATTTAAATCTTTAAAAACAAGCGGTCAGAATTAAGAGGAAAGGGAATTGAACCTCCCCGAACCACTCTTACCTCTGACCCCCGAACCTTTATCGCAACGGATCTCCAAGGGCTTGTTCACCCCTATTTTATGCCGTTAAAACCCAATGTATTCCAGCACGTCCTCAAACCAGCTCCTTACGCTTCCGAAGAAACCGCCGGAGTCATCGTGCTCTACCTCTATAAGACTTTCGGTGTTTACGCTGATATATTTTTTCTGTGCGCCCGTGACCTTCTGCATACCAAGCTCCTCGGTGGCATACTGCTCTATATAGCCTATGCTTATCTTATAATCGAGCTGGCTTCTCAGCAGCGAATTGTCGTTCAACGCGTCATTGTACTCAGCGCGCTGCTCTGTGACCATACGCGCCATGTCGTCCCTGCGGGTATTGAAATAGTTTGCCGTAAAAAACGCCGCAAAAACCGCCGCCGCGCATGCGATCACCTTAATGCGCGACCCGCTGCGCGAAATGCTGGATTTTGTCATTTTTATCCCGCCCGCGGCAGCCTTTTCCTTTTCTTTTTCATGGTGACGGCGCTCGTTATCGTCGAACAGCGAAAGGTCATACGCCAGATTGTCCTGTATATTCAATATACTTTCCCTCCGATTTCACGGATCACGTTAAAAATCCTCAAAAAGCCCGAGGATATCCCCAGACCCTCTATTCCGTTTTTTCTATAACTCTTAATTTCGCGCTGCGGCTGCGGCTGTTCTCGGACAGCTCCTCTCCGCCCGCGGTCAGCGGCTTTTTTGTGATAAGCCGTCCCCTCGGCTTCCTGCCGCATACGCATATGGGAAACTCCGGCGGGCAAATGCAGCCCATGCAGAAATCCCTGAAACGATTTTTTACTATTCTGTCCTCCAGAGAATGAAAGGTAATGACAGCCATTCTCCCGCCCTTTTTAAGCGAGTCAAAGCCCGAATCGAGCATGGACTCCAGCGCGTCAAGCTCTCCGTTTACCTCTATCCTTATCGCTTGAAAGCTCTTTCGGCAGGGATTTTTTTCGCGCCTGTAAGCGGCGGGAACGCTGCTTTTGATAATCTCAGCCAACTCACCCGTCGTTTCTATGGGTTTCACCGTACGGGCGTTCACTATTCCCTGTGCTATTTTCGGCGCAAATTTCTCCTCGCCAAACTCATACAAAATTTTCCGCAGCTCCTCAAAGCCGTATTCGTTTACCACGTCACGGGCGGAAAGCCCCTCTCCGCTCATGCGCATATCCAGCGGCGCGTCGTTATGGTATGAAAATCCGCGTTCCGCCGTATCAAGCTGGTGCGAGGACACTCCCAAATCAGCCATAATCCCGTCCAGAGCCTTTATTCCCAGCTCCTCCAGAACCTCTCTGAGCTCACTGAAGTTCCTCCTCACAAAGGTCACAGGAAAACCGTTCAGCCGCTCCCCAGCGGCTTCAATAGCATCGGGATCCTGATCAAAGCACACCAGACTTCCCCCGTCCAGACGCTTCGCAAGCTCCAGGCTGTGACCACCGCCGCCCGTCGTCAGGTCGGCGTAAATTCCCCTCGGATCGGTGAACACTCCGTCCACCGTTTCCTTAAGAAGTACAGTAATATGCGAAAAATCCATCAGATGCCAAGCTCCTCCGCAAAAGCGGAAATATCGTCGGGAGTAGTGTTGTTGTTATATTTCTCCCAACTTGCCTTGTCCCAGATTTCGGCGCGGTCGTTTATCCCCACGACCACGACCTCGCTCGTTATTCCCGCGTAGCTTCTGAGCGCGGGCGCTATCGCAATTCTTCCCTGCTTGTCCGGCTCCGCCTCGCAGGCGCTGCCGAAAATGAACCTTTCCACCGGCAGAGCTATCTTCGAGGGCTTTCCCTTAAGGCTTTCCCTCAGATCGTTCCAGCTTTTTTCGGTGTAAACCGTCAGACATCTTTCATTAAAGCTTTTGGAAATATAGAAATGCTCACCAAACTCGTCGCGCAGCTTTGCGGGGAAATTCATTCTTCCCTTTGCGTCCACCGTATGCTCGAATTCGCCGTACATTTCTACTCCCCCTTTCCGCCAAGCCTTAATTCCCCTTGAAAAATGCCCTGTCCGTCCTCCTCAGACGGGATTTCCGTAGATTTTAATTTTTATTTTCCCTATACTTGCGGGTAAAGATATTAAGCGGTCTATGTTTTTTTAATGAACTTTTCACCAAAACAGTGAAATTTCTCACCACTTTTCCCCACTATTAAATTATAACCCGACTTGCAAATTTTTGCAAGGGGTAACGGAAGAATATTTTCAAAAATAAAAGCAAAAGTTTTGTTCATATTTTTGTGCAAATTTAACAAAAAACTTCTTTTAAAGCATTGATTGAATGCCAAAATATTGTTAATTTTTACAGCATATAGACAATGTCGGCGCAGATATTTCCACATCTTGGGGCTTTCGGCAGATTCCAAGAATATCGTTCATATGGTATAACAAAAAAGAACACCACCCCAAATATCGTCATTTTGAAAAGCCATCATCAATTTGCAGAAAGAACTATTTGCCGCAAATATACTTTTCGAAAACCGAAACGGCACTCCGCTTTTGTACAGAGTGCCGTTATCCGTATTGATGAACTTTTGCGCCTCGCCCGCTAAGAACCTGTCCACATAGCCGCTCAATGCCGGTATTGCGGAAGATTTTTCCGCTGACTGCGTCAAAAATCTTTGGCGGGCTGACCGCGCCGAGCCCAGCTGATACAGTATGATGCGGATTTCTTTCTTGTCATCGAAAAAATTTGCTTCACAATCCAAACATTTCGGGCAATGTGGACAGGTTCTAAAAGGCAGACCCCCAAATCTGTCAGGAGCTACTGATTTTCTGCTTTCTTTTTATCCATTTCTTTTTTTCTGCGCCTTGCTTCGCCGCGCATCTGCTGGGCGCGGGCTATCTCGTATTTGCAGCCCGAATCGTGCGGATCCTTCTGAAACTGCTCGAGAGCCTTATTGCAAAGCTCAATTATCTCCTCGGGGTCTCCCTTGCGCTCAACGAGAGCCTTTGCGCGGTCGCAGTAAATGCTGCCGATACTGTAACAATCGTCGGGCATATATTCAAGCAGTACATTCATGGCTCTGGCTTCCATATCACGGCTCTTTTCGGTCTGATCGGTATCGAAATAGAAGTTCGCCATCGCTTCAAAGTAGCTCTCGGCTTTTTCGGGGTGATCCTCGATACTGCTCTCAATAGCGGGAAGCCCCTTTTTATACCACTCTTCCGCTTCATCGAACCTGTTCAGCGCCCAAAGGCAGCGCCCCGCCAGCAAATATTTTTCCGTGAAAGCAAACTCGTCCGCGCCCGCCTCGGTCATACGCGAGATTATTTCCATCAGAAGCTCCAGTGCGTGATTAAAGTCACAATTAAGAGCATTCATGTAGAACTCCGCGGCAAAAAGCTCCTCCAACTCCTCATTGCTTACGGATGAATATCTGTCAGCCGCTTCTTCCTCAGGGGATTTTCTGGTGGCGATATGCAGCAGCAGACTGTCCTCATACTGCGACAATACGAAAAACGCGCCGCTCTCCTCGTCATAGCAGATAGAGGGGTGCTGCGAATGCCCCTGCAAGGGGAACATCTTCTTCGGATCGATACCGCGCGCCTCAATCACCGCATCCATTTCAAGCTCGCCATATATGTACACATCAGAATTTTTGTACAAATGCGAACAGAACATCACGCTGAATATTCCCTCGAGCGTGGTGTCGATGGGGCTCCACATCACGCCGTCCTCCGTTTCCTCGCCGAGTGCAGCGGGTAGCTCCTCGTAATCGCGCTGAACAGCCACCCAGTAGCTGATATCCTCCTCTGTCTCGCTGTCAAGAGTGTTCAGAGCGCCTATTACCAGAAGATGTATCTCCTCGTCCTCCGCCATAAGGTCGACCAGACCCATTCCGTCGGGATCGAACAGATGATAGCCGTTTTCGTCCCTGTTTATTGACAGATAGCCGTAATTTTCCAAAAACTCCCTCAACGGCGGCGGAACTACCAGTCCGCGCTTTTTCTCGTTCTTGATAAAATCGCCGTTCCACACTCCGTGTCTTTCTCCGCCGTAGTAAATCTCAATTGCTTTTAGCGGATCAAGATTGTACAAAATTGCCATTATGAAAGCCTCCTTTTAAAGTCGTTGTAGTTAAATTCCTTTATAAGCTCGGTTGCGCCGCTCTCCTTAAGAATATAAATCAATGGCAGCTTCATGCCGTTAAAGGTGTTGTTTTTGCACATGGAATAGATAGCCATATCCTCGAAAACAAGTCTGTCGCCCTCGCGAAGCTGCTCGTCAAAGGAATAATCACCGATAATGTCCCCCGCAAGGCAGGTGTTTCCGCCGAGCCGATAGGTATGGGGCTTCTCGTTCGGCTGACCCGCTCCGATGATATTCGGGCGGTAGGGCATTTCAAGCACGTCGGGCATATGGCAGGCTGCCGAAGCGTCGGTTATGGCGATATCGCAGCCATTGCGGAATGTGTCGAGCACTGCGGTCACAAGCCAACCCGCGTTAAGCGCGACCGCCTCCCCGGGTTCAAGGTACACCTCCAGACCATAAGTATCCTTTATCCGCTTCACACAGTCTATCAGCAGTTCTATGTTATAATCGGGACGGGTTATGTGATGACCGCCGCCGAAATTCAGCCACTTTATCCTGTTGAACAAAAAACCGAACTTTTCCTCAACGTGCGGTAGAGTCCGTGCCAGGGTTTCCGCGCCCTGCTCACACATGGTGTGAAAATGCAGCCCGTCAATATCCTCGCAAAGCGCCATATTCTCCTTTAATCCCGCAAGGGTAACCCCCAGCCGTGAGCCGACCGCGCAGGGATTGTATATCTCCGTTTCAATTTCGCTGTATTCGGGGTTGATCCGTATTCCCGCCTGAATGCGGCGCGGCGCTCCGCGCACCCTGCCGCGGAATTTCGCCCACTGCCGCGGGGAATTGAACACGATATGATCACACAAGGTCAGTATCTCGTCAAAATCGCCTTCGGGATAAGCGGGGGAAAATATGTGATTTTCCCTGCCGAACGGCTTTGCCATCTCCTCAAAGCCGAGCCTTGCTTCGTACAGCCCGCTTGCCGTACAGCCGTCCAAATATTCGGCGACAAGCGGATAGACCGCGAATGCCGAAAACGCTTTCTGCGCCAGCAATATTTTGCAGCCCGCTTTTTCACGGACGTATTTCAGCAGCTCCAGATTTTTGCGAAGCTGCTTCTCGTCTATTACATAGCAGGGGGTTTCAACCTTGTATATCCAATCCATACCTTATTCCTCTGTATTAAATTAAAAATTTCCCATAAGAAAAACGGAATGTACTCGTTAATAGCCATGGTCAATATGTTTCCATTTTCTGCCCGTTTTACTTACCAATATCCATTTTCCACCCGTTATATATGCTGTTGGGATTTGATATATCGATTTAAGGCAACACCGCACAAAGCCCGCGCTTCGCGCTTTGCACACATCTTGCTTGCATATTTTTCGTCAGATTGTACAAATTCTCCTTGGCGGACATCAGCCAGCCGGCGTCGACCTTGTACAATCTGACGAAAAATCTGACGGCGCAATCTGCGCACAAGCTTTGTGCGGTGTTGCCTTAATTTGTCATCTATGTCCAGTACTGATAAACTCAATAAGCTTCTCCACATCGTCAAAGCCGTCATAATCGCCGATAATCCCCTCACGATGATAGACAACTCCGTTTTTCTCGTTTCTTTCAAGGCAGTCCAGAAGGGATTCCACACCGTACCGCTTTGCGAACAGCGTAAAACCATAGGGCTTTATCTTTGACAACAGCCCCTTTTTGCAGTCGCTCTCACACAAAAAACAATTGGAGATACCCTTTTCGACAGAGCATTTCAGATTTTCGCACCAGTCCTTATCGGGACATTCGCCCGAAGCGCACCCGCTGCAATTCGCGTTTTCGGAGCACAAGCAGCACGCCAAACCGCACCGCGCTATACCGAGTTCTCTTTTCATTTGTCTGCATCCTCTATTTCTTTAATCCTTATCTCCGCCATTATCTTAAGGAATGGCAAGTCGTCAAAAGCGGGATTATCTGCTCGGAATGTACACCCGCAAACCTTGTCAAATTCCCTGCCGAATACCACCTTGCGCCGCTCGCCGCCGCATGAGCCGCAATTGCCGCAGTGGTCGATATGCTGCCATGCCCTTTCCTTGACTTCATTGTCGACGGGATATTTCTCAAGCAGTTCCGACTCCATATCGTCCGACCAGACAGTCCATCGGTTTTCCGGCTCGTCGGGGTCGTTTATCGCGATAAAGCATACACACTTTTCGCCGTATTTCACCCAATAATATATTTTATCCTTCCAGCAATCGCAGTTATCCTTATAAAAGGTCATGTGATTTTCTTCAAGATAAGCGACAAAATCCAGCGCGATATCCCTGTCGTCCGTAGGTAATTCCCTGCGAATATAGTCCTTGATGTTCAGTTCGTTCATAGTTATTTCTCCCTAAACCCAAGCATTTTGTTCACAACATCCCAAACTCGTGAACATTCATAATTTTATTATAACCACGAACAAATGATTTGTCAAGCACTTTATGCAAATTTTGCGGAAAATTCGCAGTTGCCACAAAAATGCAAATGTGGTATCAACATAATTTACCTCCTCAACTATTAAAATAACGTCAACATTTTATGTGATGTTTACCTCATAAATCAAGCCTGTAAATCCTTTGCTTTTCCATACCCTCACGCCAAGCAAAATATTCTTTTGGTACCTCGCATATTTCCAGAAGCTCCGCACCTAGCTTTTCAATTGTTTTGTAAGAAGCGATATTATTTATATCGCAGACAAGAATAATATGCTCCATCTCGTGAAATCTTGCCACGTCAAGAACCATCTCACAGGCTTTGTAAGCGTACCCGCACCCGCGGTATTCCCCAAAAACTTCATAGCCGACGTTGCCGTTGTAGTAGGAGTGAAAATTATGCCCTATACGAATGCTTATTTTTCCGACAAAATTGTTATCGGAGTTAAAAATATCATAATAGTAAAACGGCAGCATTTCCTTATCGCCTGCATATTTTTGCGTTATTTTCAAAGACAGATTTTCCGAAGTGATGCTGTTAAATTTATCCGTAAAACCGAAAAGCATAAAAAACTCCGACAAATTCTCGTATATATCATTTGCCCGCACTGCCCATTTCGGCGTGCGGGCAAAATCATACCGCTTTATCAGTCCACAAGCACAGGGTTGTGATCCTCCTCCCAAGGCAGCCCCCACTTGTTGAGAGCCTCCATAAAAGGATCGGGGTCAAGCTCCTCGACGTTATGCACGCCTGCCTTTTTCCACTTGCCCGTCAGCACCATCATAGCGCCTATCATCGCGGGAACTCCCGTAGTGTAGGAGATAGCCTGTGAGCCTACTTCCTTGTAGCACTCCTGGTGATCGCAGATATTGTAGAGATAATAGCTCTTGTCCTTGCCGTCCTTTTTGCCTTGGAAGATACAACCGATATTGGTCTTGCCGACAGTCCTCGGACCGAGCGACGCGGGATCGGGCAGAACCGCCTTAAGAAACTGGAGCGGAACTATCTCCTTTCCCTCAAACATAATGGGCTTGATAGAGGTCATTCCCACGTTCTCCAAACACTTCAGATGCGTGAGATAGCTCTGCCCGAATGTCATAAAGAACCGAATGCGCTTTATTCCCTTGATATTCAGCGCCAGCGACTCCAGCTCCTCATGGTGCAGAAGATACATATCCTTTTCGCCGACACCCTTGAAATTATATACGCGCTTTATCTCCATCGGTTCGGTCTCTACCCACTTGCCGTCCTCTATATAGCTGCCTTTTGCGGACACCTCTCTGATATTTATTTCGGGATTGAAATTGGTCGCAAACGGGTAACCATGATCGCCTCCGTTGCAGTCCAGGATATCAATATAATTTATCTCGTCAAACTCATGCTTCATGGCATACGCCGAGAAAACGCCCGTAACTCCCGGGTCGAATCCGCAGCCCAGAATAGCCGTCAGTCCCGCTTTCTCGAATCTCTCACGATACGCCCACTGCCAGCTGTATTCAAATTTCGCGGTATCCTCAGGCTCGTAATTAGCCGTGTCGAGGTAGTCCACCCCGCACTCCAGGCAAGCGTCCATAATATGCAGATCCTGATAAGGCAGCGCCACATTTATCACTATCTGCGGCTTGTACTCACGGATAACGCCGCAAAGCTCCTCCACATTGTCCGCGTCCACACGGGCGGTGCTTATCACCGTCTTTGTGGTCGGCTGGAGTTTATCCCGTATAGCGTCGCACTTTTCCTTTGTTCTCGACGCTATCATTATCTCCGAAAAAACCTCGCTGTTCCGGCAGCACTTAGCGATAACTACCCCCGCTACGCCGCCCGCTCCGATAATTAAGGCTCTGCTCATCTTAACTCTCCTTATTTTAAAAAAATTTTCGCACCGGCAAACTTCGTTTGCCTACCGCGCCGGAAACACTCCGCTCCACTTCGTTCCGCTGCGCGTTCCCGGCTTGTTGCGAAAATTTTCCTGCGTGGGCGAAATGTTGCCGCTTGCTCTCGGTGCTTTAATTGCTCTTTATTTTATGCGGCTCTAAGCCGAAATCTTTAAAGCGTAAAACGTCTTTACTTTGTCAAGGGAGTTTCCCGCAGAACGTCCCTGACGTTATTCGGCAGCGCGAAGCAGCCGCTGTGTACATACTGATTATAATACCTTGTCCTTAACCCTTGTGCGAGCCACCATTCCGCGTTCTGGTCGCGCCTTGGATCAAACCGCTTTGAGGCGAACCCGAACAGCCAGTGACCCGACGGATAGGTCGGAATATGCGCCGAATACACCAGAGCGGTGGGGAAAAAGCTCTTGATACGGCTGTGAGCGCGCTTCATTATCTCCGCGTACTCATCATAAAATGTGCTTTCGTGCTGATTTACAAGGATACCGTCCTCGGTCAGCGCCTTATAGCAATTCCCGTAGAATTCCTTTGTAAACAAGCCCTCCCCCGGTCCGAACGGGTCCGTGGAATCCACAATAATTAAATCATACTCGTTTTCCCTGCCGCGCACGAATTTCAGCCCGTCCTCGTAATAGATAGCCAGCCGCGGGTCGTCCAGCTTCCCCGCCGTTTGCGGCAGATACTCCCTGCAAAGCTCCACCACCCTGCGGTCTATCTCCACCATGTCTATATGCTCTATGCTGCTATACCGCGTAAGCTCGCGTATCGTCCCGCCGTCCCCCGCACCTATCACCAGCACCCGCTTTATATTCGGGTTAGTAGCCATCGGGACGTGGGTTATCATCTCATGATAAATATACTCGTCCTTCTCCGTAAGCATCAAAAATCCGTCCAGCACCAGTATCCGACCAAGCTCATACGAATCAAGAATATCTATCTTCTGAAACTCGCTCTGCTCACTTACCAAATGCCGCTTTATCTTGATTGAAAACCTGATACTTTCCGTGTGATCCTCGGTAAACCAAAGCTCCATTTGAATTTACACCCTCTTGTCCAACTTATCGTGATAAAATTCGTATGCTCTTTCGCAAAGCAGCGGTCCGAGCTTTTCATCAAAATCCTCATAGGTCTTTTCGAGAATTTCCTCATCCTTTTCGGTAAGATACCGAACAATATCCTCATAGGACTTTATCCTGTCATCGTTCTCAAATCTCGCGAAAACCTTGTTATAGGCGCTCTCAAACAGCTTGTACACATTATTGCAGCCGACCTTTTTAAGCCCCGAATTAGCGTCGGCGATCCGCTTTATGCCCCTCATCGCGTAGGAATAGCATTCATGCCCCCAACTGAGGAAAAACTCATCGAAGCCGTTGCTGTAAACGTCTGCTGCCAGCTTCCACAGTGCCGCTATCTCCTGCTCGAACTCGTCGAGACCGCTCCAGTCGCCGCCGTTGGCATTCTCCAGCTTATCGTTGAATTCTGCCGCATAGGCGTTCCACAATTCATCAAAATCTTCCATGTCAGACCTCTTTTTTCAGTTCATCGTGGTAAAACTCATAAGCCCTTTTGCAGAGCGCCTCGCCCTCGTTTTCCCAGAATTCGATATCCGTATCTCTGAGGATACCCTCGTCCTCTTCGGTTAGATATTGATAGATATCCGAATAATATGTCAGCCGCTTATCCTCCCGAAACTTGTCCAGAACATCCATATAAGTATTGTGGAGCAGCTGAAGCAGACTGTTGCAGCCTATCCGCTGAATACCCCTCATTGCGTACCAGTAGCACTCATAGCCCCAGTTGCAGAAAAACTGCATGAACCCGCCGTTGTTAATGTCAACGACCAGTTTCCAAAGCGCGGCTATCTCCTGCTCGTCAGTGTCGAGCTTTTTCCAGTCGTTCTCACATTCGTAGATCAGCTTTCCGTTAAATTTGATTGAATAATCGTCCCATAATTTTGTAAAATCTTCCATCATTAACCTCCTGTTCAAACTATACAAAAAAGCAGATAAAACCGCTTGCTTCAAACATTCATATCCGCAAACCGTTCCTCCGTTTTACGCATATTTTACAACGTCCAGCATTTCCACCCGCATATCTCGGCAGCCCGTCAGCGAGCACCCCTTTTCCTTTGCGAATGCTATGTAGTCGAGAATATCGGCGGTTATGCGCTCGCCCGGCGCTAAAATAGGGATACCAGGAGGATAGCACATAACAAATTCGCTGCATATCCTGCCCGCGGCGCTTTCTATCGACATCGTTTCCCGCTCCGCGTAGAATGCTGTCTGCGGGGGCATATCTACTATTGGATTTATGTATTCGTGATCGTACAGTCCCACAGGGGAGCGCCCATACAGCCGCTTTATCTCCGACAGCGCGGACAGCAGCCGCTCTATCTCGAGCGTTCTGTCGCCGCCTGTGATTATAGCCAATATATTGCCGATATCCCCGAATTCTATCTGGATACCGTATTCGTCGCGCAGCAGGTCATACACCTCTATGCCCGCCAGCCCCATCGCACGCGTGTGTATGGACAGCTTTGTGCAGTCAAAAGCGTAAAAAGCCCCGCCGTCGCAAAGCTCGCTTCCAAAGGCATAATACCCGCCCGCCGCGTTTATTTCATTGCGCGCATAGCCCACATATTCAACCGTCTTGGCGTAAAATTCCCTGCCGTTGAGAGCGAGATTCTGCCGCGCGAGATCAAGCGAAGCCATCAGCAGATAGCTTGCACTGGTGGTCTGGGTAAGATTGATTATCTGCCGCACATAATCGGGATTTATTCCCTTTCCAAGCAGGAGCAGGGCGCTCTGCGTAAGCGAACCGCCCGTTTTATGCACCGAGACCGCCGCCATATCCGCGCCCGCCGCCATGCCCGAAACGGGAAGACCCTCCCCGAAATAGAAATGTGTGCCGTGCGCCTCGTCGCACAGCACCTTAAGCCCGTGCCTGTGCGCGATCTCAACGATTTTTTTCAGATCCGAGCATATACCGTAGTATGTGGGATTGTTCACCAGCACCGCCTTTGCGTCGGGATTGGCAATTACAGCCCTCTCTACCTCCTCGGGGGTCATTCCCAAAGGTATGCCAAGCCCGCTGTTCACCCCGGGGTTCACATAAACGGGAACCGCGCCGCACACTACCAACGCGTTGATGGCGCTTCTATGTACGTTCCGCGGCAAAATTATCTTATCCCCCGCCTTGCACAGCGACATTATCATCGCCTGAACCGCGCCCGTCGCTCCGTTTACAATAAAAATAGCGTTTTCCGCCCCGAATGCGTCCGCGGCAAGCTCCTGCGCCTGCTTTATCACGGAAACGGGGTGGCAGAGATTGTCCAACGGCTTCATGGAGTTCACGTCGTTTTTAAGGCAGTTTTCCCCCAGAAACTCCGTAAGCGTTCTGTTGCCGCGCCCGCCCTTGTGCCCCGGCACATCAAACGGCACCACGCGGTTGAGCCTGTGCTCCCTCATCGCCTCGTACAGCGGAGCTCGGCTCTGGTCAAGCTTCATTTCCCTCACCCCACACATCAAAATCAACTCAATAAATGTTCATGCCGCTGAATATCTCTATCATCTCACGGCGCAGGCTGTTTGTAATTGCAAGCCGCTCCTGCGGGTGTATCTCGTAAACATCCGCATTGAAGAGATAGTTCTGAAGTTCAATTTCCTTAATGAGCATCTTGGTGTGGAAGATATTGGATTGGTATACGTTAACGTCTATCGCGTCGTAACGGGTCAGAGTTTCGGGAGCAATAAAGTCCTGAATGGAAGTCATGGGATTATCCATAAAGCACTTTTTGCCCGACACATCCCGCGTAAATCCGCGCACGCGATAGTCGATAGTGATTATATCCGAGTCAAAGCTGCCGATAAGGTAATCCAGCGTGTTAAGCGGCGAAATCTCTCCGCAGGTCGCAACGTCGATATCCACACGAAATGTGGATATTGCCTTATCGGGGTGATATTCGGGAAAAGTATGCACCGTTATATGACTCTTGTCAAGATGTGCGTGGACAGTATTTCCGAAGCTGTCCTGAAACAGACCCCTGCCCCCGTTGCAGGATTCGTCAATATGGGAGGGGTCGACATGACCCTCCGCAAAGAGAACGTTTACGGAAGCTCCCTGCGGCTCATAGTCCTGCTTGGATATATTCAGAACAGTCGCGCCTATTTTCGCGGTAACGTCGCAGAGTATTCCCGTAAGCCGTTCGGAGTTATACTGCTCGTCGATATACGCAATATAATCCCGCTGCTCCCTCTCACTTTTTGCATAGCACACATCATAAATGTTGAAGCTAAGTGTTTTGGTGAGGTTGTTAAAGCCATACAGAGAAAGCTTTTTCTCCAACCCTATCATCACGCCTTTCATGCTCTCACAGGCGCGCCTTTTTGATTCGGCGCGTTTTCCCTGCGGATATATTCTGCGGATATTGTATTCCCACAGTTAAAGTGATTATAACATATTATGCGTTTTTTTGCAATGGTTTTTTGAAAAAATATTTCAGTCTGTAGAAAAAGCCTATTTGCCACGCAATGTCGGCGCATTAAATTTCAAAAAGTCGTGCGTTTGCGAACGCAAACGCGCGCGGTTTCCGTTAGGCATGCGGAGTGAAGCGTAGCGTAACGGAGTATGACTAACGGAAATTTTGAAATTTTTTAAAATAATTCGCCCTTGGTCAACCTTTGTATACAGTCTGATATTTTTATTCAATAGCAACATAATATTGATGTATCGGAATTTCAAAAAGAGTCGGAATTTGCTAAGCAAATTCCGACCGGTTCCCGCAATCGCCCGCAGTGAGTGAAAGGAGAGTGCTTGCGGAAATTTTGAAATTATTTTAAACAATTTACTTCTTATCAACATGACTTAAAAGCATAACAGCCCAAATCAACACATATGCAAACCGGGTAATATTTACAAAGCAATACCCGCAGGGACACTTCCCGCGGGTAATTCAATTTGAATCAGTCTGATATTTCCAGTCCGATTTTACGTTGTATTCACAGCCGAAGCGCGGCAGCTTTGATATCGCGTCTGCAGCGGCTATCCCGCCGTTATATTGAAAAATAACGACATTCTTTTTGCTGTCATGAAACTTTATTTCAAAATCCCACGCACCATGTCCCGACAAAACCTTGATATAGGTGAGAGTTATCTCATGCAGCACCTCGGGACTTTCCGCGGTTATTTCAAGCCATGCGTAATGCTCCCGAGCTTTTCGCTCGCTGCCGCTCATTTTATCCACCATTCGGGCGTAAGCTCTCCCAACGTTAACGTCTTCATATTTTCATAGTCAAGCATGATCTCGATATCCTTGTACTTCTTGGGCATAAGCTGCACCATAAGCTCGCGGCAGGCTCCGCAGGGAGCGCCCGATCTTCCGTCGGGCATTATCGCCAGCACCTTTAATATCTCGCTCTCTCCGTTTGTTATCATATTGAAAATAGCGTTGCGCTCCGCGCATATACCCAAGGTGGAGCAGGTGTCTATACACACACCCGTGTATATCTTCCCCGAAGCGGACAGCACCGCCGCGGATACGCCCCCCGCATCCACATAATCGGAGATTTTTCTGTTGTTTTGTACATATTTTGCCGCTGCATAAAGCTCTTCCCAGATGTTCATATTTTCTTCCTTGTTCATATATCCGCTCCTAAAAGAACGCGGCGCTTTTAACTCTTTTGACATATACATAACAAGATCATCGTCGTTGCGGCAATCTGCGTGCTGACCGCATACGGAATCCCTATACCACACGCCGCTGCCGTCGGGGATATAGCCTCGCTTTACATACATTCTCTGAGCGCTGCCGTAACCGCTGTGCAGACCCACGCCCAAACATACCGTGCCGCTGTATTTTCCCGCGGCTTGCTCCGCGATATCCATCAGCCTGCCGCCTATACCGCGGCATCGGAATTTCTCAAGTACGCCGAAATCGACTATCTCTGGAATACCCTTGCCCGAAAACGCTCCTCCCGCGCTTCTGTATAAATTTATGTAACCGGCTATTTCTCCCCTGTATTCCGCCGCAAAAGCAACTGACCGTCCCTCACGGCTGTCTTTCAATCTCATTTCATACTTATCTTTTACGGAATGCCACCCCTGCGCGAGTTCACACGCGACAATCCCCGCAATATCCCGCTCCTCCAGATCTCTTATAATAATTTCTCCGTCGTTATAATATTCCATTGCCTTTCTCCTGTCACAAACCATTCTCCAACGCCCGCAAATCGCTGTAAAAAGCCGTAAACCCATATACTCCCCTGAATTTTGACAAAACCGCCCAAACTGGCTCTCCGCTTTCGTCGTCAATAATTTCAGCAATATATTCACCGCCGTACCTAAACATTCTCCGCGGAGTTTCGTTATCGGAGAAATCGGTTTTTCCGAGCCTTATTTCCGGGAGAATCTCGCAGTTGTTCCGCGCAAGAAAACCGATTTCTTCTGCGGTGTAATCCGTACTAAGCTTATATTTCAATATTACATCCCCCAAAAACAGCTCCACGGTCAAGACTTGCGGATAGTCTATCCTCAATGGCTATTTATGCGCTTCCCATTTACAGTCGGTAAAACCGAATTCCGTGAATACCGCATCAAAAGAACCGTCCTCGGCGCTGCACGCAAAAAGACCGATATTGATCTCACCGCTGCCCTCGCACAAATGAGTTATTCTCATCTGGTTGTAATTCACACCATCAGCGGAGTTTTCAATAAGGAAATCGCTCTCGCGGCGGCTTACTCGCAGATACATATGATCCTGCTGCGGCGGTATAATCGTGGTTGCCCAATCCGAAAACCCATTGTTCGTCACAACGCTACCAAGCCACTGCTCCCTCTCATTGTGGTACTCCACGCCAACCTTGACGCTGTTTTCCTCATTCTGGTAAATCATTATGCCGCACTGGTCAAAACGCTTGCTGAAATTAAAATCGGTTCTTACCCCAAATGAAAAATAGCGCTCATCTGTTTTGATAAGCAGTGCAGGGGCATTGTCATGACAAAAACCGTAATAGGTTCTTCTCCAGAAGTCCGTTTCCGGCGCGGTAGTAATCACTATTCTGTCATCGCCTATCTTATAGCTTTCAGGCTCGTGAACCCAAAAAAGCCGTTCCTTGTCAAACTTCATGAATTTCTCCTCCCGAAAAAAGACGGTCAAGCTCCTTATTAGCGCGCTTGACCGACAATACTTCAAAATTATTTACTCTTCGCTCTCCAGAAACCTCTTATAGGCTTCTCTCAGCTCCTGCGCGGTAGCCTCGGGAGCAGTGGGATTGCAGTGCGCCCACGCACCAGTTTCGCTGGAAGCGTTGAATTTCTGCTTTTCCGCGCTTCTCATGGGCGGATAGAAAGCAATGTGGAAATGATGGTGCGACACATCGCCGCTATTCACGGGCGCGTTGTACATACACATCATATAGGGGAAATTGTACCCGAACAGGCTGTCAAGGGTTCCCGCGCTCTTACGTACGATATCCGCAAGGTCGGAACGCTCCTTGTCGTTAAGCTCGGAAATGTACTGAACATGCCGCTTTGCCATTATGTATATCCCGTAAGGATATTCACAGAAGAACGGCAGGAACACCGTAAAGCTGTCGTTCTCGAAGATGATCCTCCGACCGTCCGCCTTTTCGTGGTCCAGCATATTGCAGCACAGGCACTTTCCGTTTTCCATGCTTTTGCGGTAGGCTTCATCCTCAAGCTGCAGCTTCTTCGGTATAAAGCTGTATCCGTATATCTGACCGTGGGGGTGAGGCATTGTAACGCCCACCACATCGCCGCGGTTCTCGAAAATAAACACGAACTTTATCTTTTCATCCGCCCTCAGCACCTCAAACCTCTCGCACCACAGACCGACCAGCTTTTCGACATGAGCCTGCGGAAGTTCCTTGAGCGTTTTGGTATGCTCGGGAGAATACAGTATTACCTCGCATTTTCCGTAAGCGGGAGCGACCTTGAAAAAGTCGTTTGCCACATCGTCTGGCTCGGGCGGTGTCTGCGAAAGCGCGGGGAAATCATTGTCGTACTCCAGCACCTCATAATCCGGCACTTTTCCGCCGCTCGGGCAGAAAGGACACCAGTCCTTGGGCATCTGGGGACGATTCTGCCTGTGCGAGGCGATCATCACCCAATCGTTTATCAACGGATTCCATCTAAGCTCAGCCATATTTCGGATTATTCCTTTCACAGAAATTTCGTATCAGCGCCCGCAGAACGGCTATCGCCTTTCCGCAGGCACCGCCGCTCTATACCTCTTATTCCTCGCCCTTATCCTCAGTTGTTTCCTCAACTTCGACCTCAGCCGCTTCCTCAATCGGCTCTTCGGGCTCAACTGGACGCTCGGGCAGCTTTGCGCCGCACTTAGGGCAGAAATTGTTGTCCCTTTTGGTCTTGACGCCGCAATCGGGACAGGAAACCTCGTTCTTGTATTCGTCGACCTTCTCGCTAATCTCGTCAAGTTTGGCATAGCACTCGTCAAGCTCGGCAACCAGTGCATCGAAAGCCTCGCTGTCCTTCTCGTCGGTTTTTTTCATCTGATAGATCAACGCGCCCAGCTTCTCGAATTTTGCCTTGATATCGCCGTTTACCTGTGCCTCCTTGATTTTCAGCTTGGAGATCTGCACCGCAACGTCGGTCTTCTTGCCTGCCGCCGCCGCGACATTTTTGGTAGTGTTAAATACATCGTCTAAGAAACTCATAGTAAAAACTCCTTTCAGCCGCGCGCCGCCACATAGCGCACACTGTCAATAGACACTGCGTCCCAAGCGCCACATACTCACATTTCCGCGCAAAACGAGAATTATTCCGGACGCTTTATGCCTTGTATTCATTATACCACACAACGATTTATTTTTCAAGGTTATTTTTGTGAAAAATTGATAAAATATCCGATATATTGAATGACACTTCGTTTTGCAGCGCAAAACATACACTTTAATTTCACTGAACTCTCCGCTGCCCTTTCCGTCGTAGGCGTTCCGCGCCGCATAGGAGAAATAGCTTCCGGGAAAAAAATTTTCCGGGATTAACCGAAGATGCCCTATGCAGCCGATTGAAAAACCACCAAACCGACATATGATTTCAAATTATATATGAAATATGTATATTAGTTTTGGGTTCATTATATCAAAAATTTATACTTCTGTCAACATAATGTTTGGAAAGTCAAAATTCGTTTTTTCGATAAAAAGGGACGTTAGTAAAGTAGATGACAATAACCTTATGCCAAAAGAACTGCAATTTTGTTATTGTTCCCCCAATTAAACCTTGCCAAAATCAAGCAGCATATTTTGTAAAA
>CAJULF010000018.1 GCA_910587135.1 uncultured Oscillospiraceae bacterium | reverse complement strand
GCGGTTGAGCCATTTAAAAGCTCCTAAAAAGCTCTGAAAAGGTTTTTGAAAAATTTTTGACAAATAGCTAATTAAGCATAAAAAGACAAAAAAAGCCCGAAAAGTTTTTGACAACCTTCCGGGCGCGATTTTATTTTATTCCACTGTTTCAAGTCTAAAAAACGGCTCTATAAAGCCACTTTCGGCGAGTTTTCGTATTTTTCAAGCCTTTTTTAGGCTTTTTTTATTTTCCGCATTCTACTTGTCAAATAACATCACTTTAATCCTATGCCTGTCAATACCTCATTTGTCGTAATTCCTTTACAGGTATATTCAAGCTCATCAATGGCAAACGGCAGCGGCGAATTGCAGCCGAGCTTGATGAGCTTATAGTTGTTTTTCAGTTTTTCACCGTTTCTTATTACGGATTCCCTTACAGACGGCTTCTTTATCTTGCCCGCGTTAGCGAGAACATTTTCAAGCGTACCGAACTCATTCAGCAGAAAAGCCGCCGTTTTAGGACCTACCATATCCGCTCCCTTGATATTATCCGCCTTATCTCCCGTAAGGGATTTGAAATCCGCGTATTGCGAGGGCGAGATATACAGCTTTTCTTTTATGTAAGCGGGCGTACAAATTACGGTATTTTTACCTCGGTATCTGAGTACAGAAACTTTGTCGGTTATAAGCTGAAAAAAGTCGCTGTCAAAGGAGGATATTATAACTTCCGCTTTTTTTCCGCAGGTCAGCGCGTAGCCCGCGATCCAATCGTCGGCTTCACAGTCGGACGTTTCCGCGTATCTGATATCAAGGAAGTCAAGGGCGGCAAATATATCGGGCAGCTGCGAAAAGGGATTTTCCTTCGGAGATACCTCGCCGTAATCCGTCCGGTTCGACTTGTAGTCGGGGTCGACAGCCGAACGGGGATTTTCATGCTCTCCGTCAAACAATACCGCAATATGCGTCGGTTTCGTTTCGCGTATGATTTTCAGAAGCGCGCCCACGAACCCGAGAGTACCGTGGATTGCCTTGCCCTGTTCATTTACTATTCTTGCGGGCATACCGAAAAACATTTGAAATAACAGATTGCTGCCGTCAACGATCAAAAGTTTATCTGTGTTATTGTCAGGCATTTGCGCCGTAAATATCCGCTATCGCCTGTGTAACGAGCTTTCTGAACAGGGGAGCGACTCTGTCGGCAGTGTCCTGCACCTCTTTGTGTGAGAGCGGATTAGCGGAGATACCCGCCGCCAGGTTTGAGATACAGCTTATCCCGCAGACTTCCATTCCCGCGTGGCGCGCCGCCATTGCTTCTATCGCCGTGGACATTCCCACTGCGTCCGCGCCCATTCCTCTGTAAGCGCGTATTTCGGCGGGAGTTTCATAGTTGGGTCCCGTTGTCTGTATATATATGCCGCGCTGCAGGGGCGCTCCTACGGCAGCGGCGGCTCCCTCAATTATCCCCCTTAAGCGGCGGCTGTAAACCTCCGACATATCGGGAAAGCGTGTTCCCACCTCCTCGATGTTCTTTCCGATAAGAGGAGAGGGAACAAGCGATGAGATGTGATCCGTTATCAGCATGAAATCTCCCGCGTGATAGCTGGGGTTAATGCCGCCTGCCGCGTTGGTGAGAAACAGCGTTTGCGCTCCCATCAGCTTCATCAGCCGCGTGGGGAGAACCACGTCCTGCACGGAATACCCCTCATAATAATGCACTCTGCCCTGCATTGCAACAATAGGCACACCGCCCGCGTATCCGAACACGAAACGCCCCTTGTGCCCCGTCACTGTTGACACGGGAAAGTCCTCCAGCTCACTGTATTCCAACGTTTCCTTTATATCCATAGTATCGCAGAACTCACCCAGCCCGCTTCCTAAAATCAGTGCCAGCTCGGGCTTGAAGCTTATGCGCTTCGCTGCCTGCTCATATATTCTGTTCAGCTTCTCATATACAACGTTCATGTTTTCCTCCTGATTATATTTGAATTTCATATTATTTAAAAGAATTTTCCGTACCGCTTCGTTTTCCGCCGCGCGGAAAACTGCGCTAACCTCGATGTGAAAGCTCCGCTCTCACATCGGTTTGCGGGAAATTCCTGCGTGGGCGTTCGGTTGCCTTTGGCTTTCAGCGCCTTTTACCGCTCGATTTTTGGGCGGATTTTGGCTTTAATGCTTTTAGGTCATGTTGACCTAAAGACAATAATTTAAAAAGAATTTCCCGCACCGCTTCGTTTTCCGCTGCGCGGAAAACTGCGCTAACCTCGATGTGAAAGCTCCGCTCTCACATCGGTTTGCGGGAAATTCCTGCGTGGGCGTTCGGTTGCCTTCGGCTTTCAGCGCCTTTTACCGCTCGATTTTTGGGCGGATTCCGGTTTTAATGCTTTTAGGTCATGTTGACCTAAAGCCAATTATTTAAAAAGAATTTCCCGTACCGCTTCGTTTTCCGCCGCGCGGAAAACTGCGCTAACCTCGATGTGAAAGCTCCGCTCTCACATCGGTTTGCGGGAAATTCCTGCGTGGGCGTTCGGTTGCCTTTGGCTTTCAGCGCCTTTTACCGCTCGATTTTTGGGCGGATTTTGGCTTTAATGCTTTTAGGTCATGTTGACCTAAAGACAATAATTTAAAAAGAATTTCCCGCACCGCTTCGTTTTCCGCTGTGCGGAAAACTGCGCTAACCTCGATGTGAAAGCTCCGCATTCGCTCCGCTCTCACATCGGTTTGCGGGAAATTCCTGCGTGGGCATTCGGTTGCCTTCGGCTTTCAGCGCCTTTTACCGCTCGATTTTTACGCCGCCCTTTATTTTGTTTTATTTGCCACAAAGAAAAAACGCGGAAACCTGAAAATAATTTCGCCGTTTTTCCTGACCGCGTATTCTCTGCGAACACGTTCCATGACACGACTCTCAAACTCGGCAGCGTCGCGCTCGTTCAGCGCCTCAAGATAAGGGCGCATTCCCGTAGACCTATACCACTCCGCAATAGCCTCATGGTCGGGCATACGGTGACAGTACGTCGTCTGCCACATCTCAAAATCGTCCGTCAGCCCCGAGATTACATCAAAATATTCCTCTTGTGTAAGCGTGTAAAACAGCCGCGGGATACCGAGCTTTTCGCGCCACTCGGCACTTTCCGCCAACTCCGTAAGTATTTTGTGTATCGGCTCGTCAAAATTCATGGGTATCTGCACCGCCAGTGTCCCGCCCGGCTTTAGCAGCGCGAACAGCCGCGCAAGCAGCTTTTTATGGTCGGGTATCCACTGCAAACAGGCGTTGGAGAAAACCACATCAAACCTGCTGTTATATCCGCTTATATCTCCGCCCGCGTCAAGCAGGACAAACTCCATGTCGGGGTTGTCCTCTCTTGCCCTATCCAGCATATTCCCGCTGCTGTCAGCGCCCAGAACGTGCGCGTTGGGATAGCGGTCTTTCAGCACCCTGCTGCTGTTTCCCGGACCACAACCCACGTCTATTATGTCCGTGGGGTTTTCAATCGGGATCCTTGCCGCAAGGTCTATGGCGGGCCGGGTGCGCTGTGCCTTGAATTTCAGATATTGTCCGTTATCCCAGCCCATTATACTTCCCAGCCGTTAAGGTACTTTTCCTGCTCGGGTGTAAGCTTGTCCACGGAAATGCCCCATGCGGCGAGCTTGCGCTCCGCAACTTTCCTGTCGATATCCTTGGGTACGTTAAGCGTCATGGAGCTGCCGCCGCGGAGCTTGTCCCGATTCTTTACGAGATATTCGGCGGAGAGCGCCTGGATTGCGAAGCTCATATCCATGATTTCCGCAGGGTGTCCGTCGCCCGCCGCCAGATTTACCAGTCTGCCCTCGGCAATGACAAAAACCGTGTTTCCGTTTTTCAGCTTGTAGCCGACGATATTATTTCGCGCGGTATAGCTGTCCTCGGCGATCTCGCGCAGCTTTGCCATATTTACCTCAACATCGAAGTGTCCCGCGTTGCAGCAGATAGCGCCGTCCTTCATATTCATGAATGCTTCCTCGCCGATAACGTCCGCGCAGCCTGTAACCGTCACAAAGAAATCGCCGACCTTTGCCGCCTCTTTCATAGGCATTACCTTGAAGCCGTCCATAACCGCTTCCATCGCTTTTATCGGGTCTATCTCCGTTACTATAACGGAAGCGCCCAGACCCTTTGCGCGCATTGCCACGCCTTTTCCGCACCAGCCGTAGCCCGCTACCACCACGTTCTTTCCCGCCACGATAAGATTTGTTGTCCTGTTTATGCCGTCCCATACCGACTGCCCCGTGCCGTAGCGGTTATCGAACAGGTGCTTGCAGTCCGCGTCGTTCACCAGCACCATCGGGAATTTCAGCGCTCCCGCCTTATCCATCGCCTTAAGACGGATAATTCCCGTAGTGGTTTCCTCGCAGCCGCCTATAACTTCTGGTATCAGCTCGGGGTACTCGTTGTGGATAAGATTGACCAAATCGCCGCCGTCGTCTATGATAACATTGGGCTTTGCCTGAATTACTTTCGATATATGCGAGTGGTACTCTTCGTCGGTGGCGTTATACCACGCAAAAACGTTCAGTCCGTCATGCACCAGTCCCGCCGCCACATCGTCCTGAGTGGAAAGCGGGTTGCTGCCTGTAACGAACATTTCCGCGCCGCCCGCCGCCAGCACCTTGCACAAATAAGCCGTTTTAGCCTCAAGATGCACCGAAAGCGCGATACGCAGCCCCTTAAATGGCTTTTCCGCTTGAAATTCCCTTTCAATGCCGTTAAGCAGCGGCATATTTCTCTTTACCCATTCGATTTTAGCTGAGCCGCTCTCCCACAGAGCTTCATTTCTTATTTCGCTTGACATATTTTTACCTCCTGATGTAACAGGCAGAGGGTAAGGTGCGGAATGCTCCGCCGCGAAATCTTACCTCTGACCTCTGCTTCATATTTTTTCTTTAAGTATCCCGCAGGCTATTCGGACTCCCGAATTGCCCGAGGGTTGGGTTTTGAAGTCGTCGGGCAGCCCGTGGATTATGATAGGCTTACCCGAAATCTCATCAATGTCCGCCCTGTCGATGTATATCCGGATATTTGATTTTCCCTCCGCATTGGAGAACAGCGGCGGCAGATCGCCCGCGTGATATGGGTGACGGCTGCACCATATGCCGTCGCCGCAGTTGCCGAAGTGTCCGCCCGCATCGGAAAACGGATTGTCCATTCCCGTAGGCGTACACACCAGACCGTCATGAATATGCAGTCCGAATACCCTCGACTCGGGCAGACCCTCCAGATCCGCCTGCAAATAAAAGCCCTTCGGCAGACCGTACACAAAGACCCTGCCCGCTATCTCGGGATGCACATCGCTGCCCTTTATCTCCGCCTCCAGAGTGGGGCTTTCGTTTTCCATATACGCAAATCTGCTGACTTGTTTCATAAAGCATTCCCACCTTTCGGGAATAGTTTATGCGCGAATGCCCGTACATTTGCATTGGTCGGGATTTTTCATAACCTATACCAAAATGCGGTGTGTACGGATTTCCGGGTGAATTTTGTCGGTTTCAAGAATTCTTGCCGCATAAAGCGGCATAATATGCCGAAACGCAGTGCGTCTGATATTGGTATGGGTTCTTACTTTCTTATAAACAAAATCCCCAGTGTGTCCTCTCCGCAGTGGCACGCCACCGTGCAGCCCGCGTCGGTGACCGCTGTTTCCCTAAAGCTTTTGTATTTCGGAATCTCAAGCGCGGTGAGGTCAGTGTTCTCCTTTGATGTAGTGTGCGTGATGAAGATCAGCTCGTCGTCCACATCTACCCCTGTGAGCCTGTCCCTGACGTAATCCTTGATAGTCTTTTCGATACTGCCGCGGTATTTCTTTGTTACTTTCATTTTCCCGTCAATAACGTCTATGCAAGGCTTAAGCTTAAGCAGATTTGCCCCCAGAGCCGCAATGCTTGAGCAGCGTCCGCCTTTATGAAGATATTCGATATTAGCCACAAAAAAGCTGGCGTCGACCTTCGGTATGATATCGTTCCGCAGCTTTTCCGCTATCTCCTTTGCGCCAAGCCCCTTTGCCGCCAGTTTAGCTGCCGAAACCGCGACCAGCCCCTCGCCGGTTGACAGATTGCGGGAATCCACCACCTCGACATTGTCAAACTCCTCCGCCGCTATGCAGGCATTCTGATAGCAGCTTGAAAACTCCGAGCTTATCGTTATGATGACCATCTCGTCATACCCGTCCGACTGCTCCTTAAAGAATTCCGTGAAGTCCTCCACATTGACCGCCGAGGTTCTGCAAAGCTTCCCTGTGTTTCTGTAATGCGCGAAAACCTCCTTCTGACCTATCTCTATGCCGTCGCGGAGGGTCTCGTCACCCTTAGTCACGTACAACGGCACAACGCTGATGTCATACCGCTTCTTAAGCTCCTCCGACAGGTCGCAGACGCTGTCGGCACAAATTTTTACCTTACCCATTTTCTTTTCTCCCAATTTTCTTGTTATTTTATATGTTGCTCTTTGCGAGCGTCCCTTTGCTCCTCGCTTAAAGGTTGACGGGGCGCAAATTATCTCACCATTTTCCGAAAAGTGTTCCTGCTGCATAAAACTTGAAGTATAATACATCTTACTGCATATATTTACACATTATAAAATGTAAATCCTTCAATTTCATTTTCTAATGATGAAAATAATGTATATTTTCCATCCGTATATTCATGAACAACTCTTTCCCAAAACTTTTTTGCTACTTTATTATTCGCCCAAACGGATATCTCCCAGCCTCCGGCAAATCTGTCAAACATCTCCTTAGCAACGATTCTTCCAACTCCCTTTTTTCGATATTTTTTCATGATAAAAAATTCTGCTATATTATGAGGATACTGCAAATCATTATATTCACTGCAAGACCTAATCAATACTAATCCTGCCAGCTTTCCGTCCACTCTTACAAAGAAGGGATATCTTCCTTCCTCATTCCAGTAATCATCTATTCGAGAATACCCAAAATATCCGTATTCGTTAATATCATCATTGGAAAACTCCGAGAAATCATAATTGTATAATTCCATCATTTGCACAAGCACGGATTTTTGTTCGATAGCTATAGGCTCAATAGTTATTTTCATCTGTTTCCATCCTTTCATGGTCGAATCAAATAAAGACCATCTCTTTGAAATATTTGCCTGCCACCCGCAATGAATATTTATTTCATCATTTTCAGTGGCTGCATAAATCCAAAAAGGGAGGATTGTTTAAATTTGAATTTTTCGCGCCGACATTGCGCTGCAACAATATCGTTTACCTGCTGTCGCTCGCCAGCGCGTTAAGCAGCCTCTCAAGCTCCTCCTCAAGGCAGCTGTGGAACAGCGTGAACAGGATATCCGCACTTCCCAGCAGGAAAACGTTTTTGTTTGAGATTGTGGCAAGGGCGGGAACATATGTATATATGTACCCCTTGTACCATTCCGCGTCATAAGCGGGCACGGGTCTGTTCTGCTTTACAAGCCGCCTTATCTCTTCAAAATCGTCTGTGATTATGTTGTCGTAATTACCCGCGCCCTTTGCGATAACCAGATCATATATTGCCTTTATCTGCTTATCGTTCAGGCTGCCGCCCTTTGTTTTTACGTTTTTCAGCAGGGGAAGCCTTACCGCAAAGCTGTATACCATCAGCGACAAAACCCTCTCGTATTCGGGTGAATTCATTTCCGCACAGCGATCTTTATCCAGCTTTATACCCGTATTGTAAAGGCAAGTGGTGTCGGATATATTGCTTAAGGCTATCTTGAATATATCCTTTATGTTGATGTTGTAAAAATCCTTGTCCGCTATCATGTATATATACTTGACTGCGTTAAAAAGAGAAACTCCTGCTTTTGCCACTGTTTCCGAAATAAGGGTATATGCTGTGCGCTCGCTGATAAATTCCATTTTGCGACCTCCCAAATATTACTTGTGCAATTGCCGATTAAAGCAAAGCGTGACACGATCGGTCCCGTGATCCCCCTTTTTTGAGCGGGGCGATCGTGTTTTAATCAGCGTTTCTTTAAAGCAGCACCGCGCATGGCTTGTGCGGTCAGACTGTATATAAAGGTTGACCTAAAGCGGATTATTTAAAAAATTTCAAAATTTCCGTTAGTCATACTCCGTTACGCTTTGCTTCACTCCGCATACCTAATGGAAACCGCAAACATTTGCCAAATGGCAAATGTTTGCTTTTTGAAATTTAATGCGCCGACATTGCACGGCAGATAGGCTTTTTATACAGGCTGACCGTGCAAAGCTTGTGCGGTGTTGCTTTAACTACTATTATAATATTTTTTTATAAAATAATCAAGTCGTTTTCCCGATATTAGGAAATTTTTTTGATATTTTGCAAAAAATTTCCTGCATAAAGATATATTTTAAACCTGATTGTGAAAAACCGCCAAAATTTTCACAGAGATTTTGTGTTTTTATGTTTTCTTTTTACATCAATTTTACTTGATTTATTTTCGGAAATATTGTATAATATATATAAATAAACATTAAAAAGGAGTATTAAAATGGATTTAAATAATATTACCCTTCTCGACGTTGTTGACCGCGATACCCTTCAAGCGCTTCAGGACGCTTTTGCGGAGGCTACGGGCATGGCGGCGCTGGCTACTGACGATACGGGATCGGTAACTCAGCTCAGCAATCCCACCGACTTCTGCATGAACCTTACGAGGAAATCCCGCGTGGGCTGCGACCGCTGCAATAAGTGCGACTTGGAGGGCGGAGCGGAAGCAAACCGCACGGGAAGACCTTCTGTGTACTACTGTCACGGCGGTCTGGTTGATTTTGCGGCTCCCATCATTGTAAACGGGCAGCATATCGGCTCTCTTATAGGCGGTCAGGTGCTTACCGAAAAGCCCGACGAGGCTAAATTCCGTCAGATAGCGCGCGATATCGGCGTTGATCCCGACGAATATGTGGCAGCTGTCAAAAAAGTGAAAATCGTTCCCAAGAAGCAGATAGACGCGGCGGCAAATCTTCTGTACCAGATGGCGAACGCTCTGTCAGACGTTGGGTATCAGCGCGCACTGGCTCAGCAGCAGTCAAACCGCGGTGAAAAGATAGTTTCCAACATAGATTCCGATTTTTCCGGCATCAACGAGCAGATGGAAAAAGCGGTGGAGTCCATGAAGGCGCTTTCGGACAGCTTTGCTTCCATAAAGACGTCGGCGGCAAGCTCCGCAAAGGCGGTGGAAAGCACCGACAGCATCATCAAAACCATAGAAAACGCATCCACGCAGCTTACGCTTATCGGCTTTAATGCTTCCATAGAGGCAAAAAGAGCCGGCGCGGCAGGTGCGGGCTTCAATGTTATCGCGCAGGAGGTTCGTACTCTCGCGGATAAGAACACCAAGCAGGCGGGCGAGATCGAGACTACTCTGAACGGCATCAAGAAAGCAATGACGGACATCAATAACCAGATCAAAGCGGTTTACTCAAATATTGAGAAAAACCAGGAGGTCATTGAGTCGCTGAAGGAGATGCTGGGCGATGTCAGCAAAATGGTTTCGGAAATATAATACATAACCGCATATCAAGCGTGTGGGAAGCTGATAAGGTACTCAAGCGCGGGGCGCGGAAAATATATTCAGAAGGGAAATGATAAGTATGAACCGTTTTATTCTTAATGAAACATCTTACCACGGAAAGGGTGCTGTCGCGGCGGTTGCCAACGAGGCGAAGGGCAGGGGCTTCAAAAAGGCTCTGGTATGCTCCGATCCCGATCTGATAAAGTTCGGAGTTACAAAAAAGGTCACCGACGTTCTGGACGGCGCGGGTCTTGCGTATGAGCTGTTCTCCGATATCAAGCCCAATCCCACTATTCAGAACGTTCAGGCAGGTGTTGAGGCGTTCAAAAAGAGCGGAGCGGACTATCTTGTCGCTATCGGCGGCGGCTCGTCCATGGATACCGCCAAGGCTGTGGGAATTATCATAAACAATCCCGAGTTCGCGGACGTAAGAAGCCTTGAGGGAGTTGCTCCCACCAAAAAGCCTTCCGTGCCGATAATTGCCATTCCCACCACTGCCGGAACAGCGGCGGAGGTTACCATCAACTATGTTATCACGGATACCGAAAAGGACAGGAAGATGGTGTGCGTTGACCCGCACGATATCCCCGTTGTGGCTGTTGTAGACCCCGATATGATGAGCACCATGCCCAAGAGCCTTACCGCTGCAACCGGTATGGACGCGCTTACTCACGCTATTGAGGGATATATCACCAAGGGTGCCTGGACGCTTTCGGATATGTTCCACCTTAAGGCTATCGAGATCATTTCCGAGTCGCTGCGCGGCGCGGTTGAGAATACTCCCGAGGGCCGCGAGGGAATGGCGTTGGGTCAGTATGTTGCGGGAATGGGCTTCTCAAACGTTGGTCTGGGTATAGTTCACTCGATGGCGCACCCGCTCGGAGCGCTTTACGATACTCCTCACGGTATCGCCAACGCGATAATCCTGCCCACCGTTATGGAGTATAACGCTCCCACAACGGGGGAGAAATACCGCGACATTGCCAAGGCTATGGGTGTTAAGGGTATCGAGAATATGTCGCAGGAGGAGTACCGCAAGGCGGCGGTTGACGCGGTTAAGCAGCTCTCCAAGGATGTCGGCATTCCCGATAACCTTAAGGATATCGTAAAGCCCGAGGATATTCCTTTCCTTGCGCAGTCGGCATATGACGATGCCTGCCGTCCCGGAAATCCCAGAGATACTTCCGTTGAGGAGATCACCGAGCTGTATAAGAAGCTCCTTTGATATCAATGTAACACACAAGCCCGACGTTCACGTCGGGCTTTTTGTCGGTGCATTAGCGGTTCAGATATACATGGAAATGTCTGTTACAAATGCGTATGGTTCTGCGCTCATTTTTATAAGCGCAGCCGCAAGCAGCGCGCGTGTATCGATAAGAAATACCGTAGCTTCGCCAAGCTTTCCCTTGCGGATATCGGGGTATTCCAGAAGCCACTCTATGCGCTGAAATTCCGCGCCCCAACCGAAGGTGTTGTTTTGCGTAAAGAGCTTTTCCTCGCCGTTTACCGTATATTTCACGGTATCGAAGGAGCGTATGTAAGGCGGCTTCAGTAAGATTTCCACCCCATGCATGAATGTGCATTTATCCAGAATCTCCCCGATAAACAGCAGCTTACCGCCGAATTTCGGCAGAAGCATAAACGGAGAATGCGCTCCTACCGCGGTGTCGTCCATAGCGTGACCTACTGTCGCGCATGGACGAGTTTGCCCCGCGCACACGCCGAATGTGTCGGGTGAACGCTGCGCAGAACGTCCGGCATATGCATGAAAACCCGAGGCAGCAAGCCTACGCATGGCTCTGTCTTTTCGCTGTCGAAAACAGGATTTTCGCGGGTCACATTATCATATGTAAGCGCTGGCATCAACAGAGTTCCCTCCTCGCCCAGCACCGCCTGTATATCCTCTGTCACTTCTTCGGGAGTTCGCTGTGTTCCCAGTGCTTTCATTGACGAGTGTACCATAACAACGTCGCCGCTGCAAAGTCCCGGCTCGGTCAGTTCCTGTCTGTATCTTTCGCTTTAGGTCATAATAAGAATTATCACTTCTTTCGGCTTTTGTTTGGTTTTGTGCTTTTCGGACAACTGTCCGAAAAGCACAAAACTTGTTAGTTTAAAAATAAACTTTCAAACTCATCTTTTTTTGATGGGCATAAGCAGGTCAAGCTGACCGTCGATTCCGTTCTTGGGCCATCTCATATGGGAAGAGTATACCCAGTTGAGGTGTTCCTCAAGGCAGCCACCCATGATCTCCAGACCCAGCTCGCTGTAATTCAGATCATAATCGGGGCTGTTCTTCACCCACTTCTCCAGTTCACCCCAGTACTGAAATTCGGGGAATTTAATGGTAAGCGCGGCATACAGTCCTCCCTCAAACCTCTTTTTGACAAGCGGTTCGGTAACCTCCATGTTGTCGGGGATAGTTACCCACACCTCATAGCCGTGGATACCCTCCTCAAGAATACCGGGGTTGGGGTGATTGAAGCCGAAATAACGCGCGTCGGGCTTTATCTCATACAGACGGGTATCCCGTATGAATTTGTCCACCGGCTTGTCCACGGTTTCCTCCGGATCGTGCCCGATAACGTGGTTCGACGCCACGGTAAACGGCGGCAGCATGATTATCCTTACATTAAGATCCTTATTGAGGGCTTCGTTTGCCTTGTTAAGCTCGTCCATTTTGTTGCTCTCCTTTAAAACAGATTTTGAAAGGGAAAGCGCATTGGCTGCTTTCATAAGCTCTGTGTCGTTAAGCAGATCTAATCTCACCTTTGACCGTACACTTTCGTCAAGGCGTGCCGCAAACGTGTTAAGCGCGTTGCGGACGGTTTCCAGCGATTTTATTTCGCTGTCAAGCTCGGAGATGTTATTTCTGAGTATCTCCAGCGTTTCCCGCTGCCCGCGGTCCTGAAGTATTACGGCTATCTGCTTCAGAGGAATACGCAGCTTTCTCATTACAACGATAAGCTGCAATCGCCTGATGTTCTCCTCGTCATAGCACCTGTAAGAGTAGCCGTCCTTGTGAAACGGGGTGATCAGTCCCATTTTCTCATAGTGCCGCAGCATACGCGCGGTCACATCAAAGCTCTGCGTAACCTGGCTTATGGTAAGCTCCACTTGCATCTCTCCTTTCTGAATATAATTATAAAGCATTACACTGTGTCAAAGTCAAGTACTATTTTAAAATTTTTTAAAAGGAGCGGACACTTTTTCAAGTCCCGCTCCGAATGTCTATATGATTTTGCCCTCGAAATGATCCATTTCGTGTTGGATTATCTGTGCGGGAAATCCCGAAAATGTCTTTATCCGCGTTTGCATTTCCATGTTCTGCCAGCGCACTTTAATAGTTCCGAAGCGCTCCGTGCGGCGGGTTCCCTCTAAAGACAGGCAGCCCTCTTCCGCGGAGTATGGCTGTGATCTTTTCAGTATCTCGGGGTTTATCATAACGACGGCTTCTCCGTTGTTGTCAAACACCAGTATCCGCTTCAGCTCGCCTATCATATTCGCCGCAAGCCCAACGCAGTGCTCGGAGTTTGCCGCGAGGGTGTCCAGCAGGTCTTGTGCTATGTGAATATCTTCTGCCGCGGCAGGCGCGGAAACGCGGCTCAGGAAGAATGTGTCACGTATTATCGGCTTTACCATTTTCGTCCTCCTTATACCCCCAGCGATCAATATTCCCCTTGCGCATAGCGCCGAATATACGCTGCTTTACGCCCTTGTTCTCATGCTCCAGCGCGGCAAGGAACTCCTTGGTAGTCTGGCGCGTGGTGGTTTTGTCGGCGGGGCATTTGGATTTAACTATCTCAAAGCCGTTTCTTTTCGCACAGGATAATACCGCGTGTTCGGGAGCGAATACAAGCGGTCTTATCAGCGTTATATCCTTCCTCGAAAGGTAGGATATAGGCGCAAAGCAGCCTATTCTGCCCTCCTGAAAGAGATTCATTATAAAAGTTTCAATAGCGTCGTCATTGTTGTGCCCGAGAGCTATCTTGTTGCAGCCCGCCGCCTTTGCCTCATCGTGGAGCGCGCCTCGCCGCATTTTCGCACACAGCGAACAGGGATTAGGCTCTTTTCTGATATCAAAAACTATTTCCCCTATATCCGTCCGAATAAGCCGGAATTCCACCCCAAGCTCCCCGCAAAGTCTTTCAACGGGGGAGTAATCCGTTTCGACCCCGCCGAATCGCGGGTCGAGCGTTATCGCCGTAATATCGTATTTCTTTTCGTAGAACCGCCGCATTTTTGCCAGTCCCGCCAAAAGAACAAGACTGTCCTTGCCGCCCGAAACTCCCACCGCTATTCTGTCGCCGTCCTCTATAAGGTCAAACTCCTGACAGGCGCGGCGTATGTATCCTAATATTTTCTGCATTATTACCTCAATTGACCGTCAGCCCTCGATTATTACAGACGCGTGTGCCGCTATGCCTTTTCCGGCCAAGCCCAGACCCTCTTCAGTTGTAGCTTTTACGGATATGCGGGATATATCACAGCCGAAAGCGCCAGCGAGATTTTCTCTCATTTGCCCGATATACGGAGAGAGCTTCGGGTGCTCCGCAACTATTGTTATATCCAGATTACCGAGAGAAAACCCGCGCTTCCTCATAAGCTCAATGACCTTATCAAGCAGTTTCATGCTGTCACAGTCCTTATATTGAGGGTCGCTGTCGGGAAACAGCTTGCCGATATCGCCCATCGCCAGCGCCCCCAGAACAGCGTCCATAAGCGCGTGGACTGCCGCGTCCGCGTCGGAGTGCCCAAGCAACCCCATATCAAACGGTATCCCGACCCCGCACAGTATCAGCCGCCTGCCTTCGCAAAGCCTGTGCACGTCGTAGCCGTGTCCGATCCTGAATGTCATATTTACCTCTAAATCATCTTTACGGTTTTTCTGTTCATGAAAACGGCGTTTGCCATTTCCAGATCCTCGGGGCGGGTTATCTTCATATTGCAGCTTCTGATTTCCGTAATTTTGACATATTTCCCGCACATCTCAACTATGCTGCTGTCGTCCGTCACATCAGCGGCACGGCTGCCCAGCTTCTCCAGACACTCCGTGTACAGTTCTCTGCGGAATACCTGCGGGGTCTGCGCGCAATATGTCTTTTTCCTGGGAACGGTTTCCTCAATAAAACCGTTGCTGCCGACCACCTTTATCGTGTCGGAGGAGGGAGCGGCGGCTATTGCCGCGTCGTAGCGCTCCGCGTCCGAAAGCACCCTGTCTATGTCCTCGGTGGAGATAAGCGGTCTTGCGCCATCGTGAACCGCGATGAAGTCCGCACGGGCGGACACCGACTCCAAGGCGTTTTTCACCGACAGCATGCGGGTTTCTCCGCCCGCTGTCACAGCCTTGAGTTTTGTTACGCCGAAATTCCGCGCCAGCTTTTCATACCGCGCGACTTCGTCAGCAGGTGCGGCGATAATTATTTCGCCGACCTTTTCCGAGCGCTCGAATTTCAGCGCGCTCATAACAAACACGGGAGTATCCCCGATCTTAGCAAGCTGCTTGTTGACTCCCTCCATCCTGACGGAAGCCCCCGCAGCCACAATAATAACAGATACCACTTTAGTCTCCTTATTGAAAAGAATTTCCCGAACCGCGCCTACTTGCTTTGCAAGTAGGCGCTACAGCTTGTAGAAAAAGCCTATTTGCCACGCAATGTCGGCGCATGAAATTTCAAAAAGTCGTGCGTTTGCGAACGCAAACGCGCGCGGTTTCCGCTAAGCATGCGGAGCGGAACGAAGTGAAGCGGAGTATGATTAGCGGAAATTTTGAAATTTTTTTAAATAATTAGCCCTATGTCAACTTTTATATACAGTCTGCGCGCCTACTTGCTTTGCAAGTGGGCGCTAACCCGCTGTGAAAGCTCCACTGTGCTAACGTTTCGTTGCGCTTTTACAGCGGATTTCGGGAAATTCATGCGTGGGCGTTCAGCAGACGTATGCTTTCAGCGCTTTTGCTGTAATTTTTTGTGTTGCCTTGCTAAAGATGTTTAAAGAGATTTAATACTTGTGCGAAGCGCGAAATGGGTTATCCAAAGGGAAGAGTCCCTTTGACGGGTGGCGATGGCGGTGCTTATGCCAAAGTGTGAGGTTAGCGCCCCACATAATCGTCCTATAAATTTTCAGAAAGTCTTTCACCGGATGAAAAACCGTTAGTTTAAACTCTGACCGCCAAAGTTCCGACACTCGCTAAAAATTACCGTGCAGCTTAAAATAATTAAGCTCGCTCTCCAGATTATTCAGCAGCCTGCGCACCATAGGCATATGTATGCTGCCTGTAAACTCGATATAAAACATATAATCTTCCGGAAACTTCTTTTTGACCTCTATCGGCAGCGGCTTGGACTGTATCTTGGTCATGCTCAGCCCGTTCACTGCAAACTTTGTCAGCAGTCTGTACAGCGCCCCCGAGATATTCGGGATAGACAGCGACACAGCCACCGTCTGCGCTCCGTCGTACACCTCTAACTGCTTCGAGATACATATAAACCTTGTGCAGTTGTTCGGGTCGCTGGCTATCCCTTTGCGGATAATATCCAGCCCGTGCATTTCCGCACATTCCTCCGAGCATATGCAGCCAAGCTCCCCGCTCGGATTCTCGGAGATCATCTGCGCTGCCGCCGCGTTGTTGTGATACGGTATCACGGTAAGCCCGCCGCGGCTCTCTATGTACTCCTCGCACTGCCTTATAGCCTGCTCGTGTCCGAAAAGTATTCCGATATCCTTTTCAGAAACACCTCTTTTCGCAGCCAGAACATGAGCGCACTCCACCGTCACGGTGCGGTTGATGTATACCTTATGCTTTTCCAGCAGTTCCATATTGAGCGTTACTTCGCCCGCGGTGCTGTTTTCTATGGGTATTATCCCATAGTCCACGTCGTTGTTCTCCACCGCTTCGAATACCTCCGAAAAAGCCGCGTAGTAGCTTATGCTGCCGCTGCCGAAAAGCGCCTTGCATGCGGTGTGACCGTAAGCTCCCTCAATACCCTGCACCGCTACGGAGGGACGCTTTTTTATTTCCGATATGTGAGGTATCTCGTCATCGGGTGTTATTTCGTTTATCTGGCTGCATTTTGAAATGTCCATAATATTCATGAACAGAAACGCGGCGCTTTTGCGCAGCTTTTCGGGAGTGTTAGCCTTTACGCTGTCAATAATGAATTTCTCCCTGTCACGCTGGAATACCACCATGTTATTTGCCGCTTTGTATTTTGCCACATCGTTTGCAAGCTCCATGCGCTGCAGAAAAAGCTCCAGCATTTTATCGTCTATATCGTCGATTTTCTGCCTTATCTCACTTAAATCCATCTTGTCCCTTTCTCAATCCACAGGTATTCTGCCGCCGGGAAGCGGGCTTTCCTCCCCGGTAACCGGTTCGCCGTGCTCCTCGGTTTCGGGCTTGCTTTCCTCGAAGTTGCGGGCGGCGTATACGATTATCGTTTCACCCTCTTCAACGTTCACGAGGTCGCCGACCTCCTTGCTGCATTCCGCAACATATCCGTCGGCGACGTCATTGGTACGCTTGCTCTTGACGGAATACTTTATATTCATGCTGCTGAGCTTGTTTATATAATCGGGAAGATTGGTGTCAGCATAGTCGGGAAGCGGTACAAGACTGCGACCCTTGCTCACCTTTACCTCTATCTGCGTGCCCTCGGAAACCATCGTGCCCTCGGCTATCGACTGGTCATACATCATTCCCGCGGAGTATTCCTCGGAGTATTCGTAGGTGGGAATGAATGTAAATATCCCCTCATAGCGTGAAACAGTGTTTTCATAGCTGCGGTTGGTGAAGTTGGGAAGAGAAATATTGGCGCCCGCAACTGAGCTTGATGTATCGGGAATGCTTGAATTATCGGGCGCTTCGGGCGCTGACGTTGCCTCGCCTGATTCGCCGGAAGTACCGCCCGACGTTTCGTTATCGTCTGTCGGATCGGGTATCTCGCTTGACACATCACTTATGTTCTCCGAAACCGAGGACGTTTCGTCCGGCTGCGGAGCGAAAGCTCCGCTCAGAGTCATGGCGAACACTATCGCGAAAGCTATCAGCACCGCGCCCGCTATTCCAAGCACCACCAGCGTTTTAACGCGCTCCTTACGCTGCTTGGCAAGCTTTTTCTGCTGCTGTCTGGTCAGCGGACGCTCCTGCGCGGATTTTCCCTCGCCTGTGTATTTGGGCTGTGCGAAGAGCTTGTCAACAAATTCGGTAATGCTTCTTATGCGCGAGTCGGTGGAGAGCCTCATTCCGCTCATTATAACCTTTGATATATTGGAGGGAACATTGCGGTTTATCATCATCGGCTCAAGCATGCTTCCGCCTGTTCTTGCTATGGCTTCCTGCGGATTTGCTCCCGTAAGGACGCGGTACAGCACCGCCGCTATTCCGTAAACGTCCGTCCACGTTCCGTTTATCTCATTGGTGTACTGTTCGGGGGCGGCATAGCCCGTGAAGATCTCGCAGGCTATTTCGGTATTGGTGGTGCGGGCGGCTGAGATGGAAAATCCCGTCAGCTTAAGCTCCATTTTATCCGTTACAAAAATAGTCTGCGGCGATATCCCGCGGTGGATTATTCCCGCGGAATGAATAAGACTTATGGTGGTGAGTATGGGCGGAAAAAGCTCCTTTACCTGTTCCCACGACATTTCCCCCGCGGAGTTCGCGAGGTAGGTTTTAAGCGATATACCGTTGATAAATTCGTAAACGGTGTAGCAGGTGTTGTTTTCGTAGAAAACGTCCAGCACTGTTTGTATGTGCGACATTCCGCGGGATTTCATAAGGGATTTCCCAAGGTCCGCGAACTCCGACATATAGGTTTTGTAAAGCGGCATCATTCCCGCGTTTACTATGATCTCTCCCTCTCCCTTTTTTCTTGTGCAGAGGGTGTCGGGCATAAATTCCTTTATTGTGACTTTTATCCCCGCCGCGCTGTCAAAGCCGATATAGGTCGCGCCTTCGCCGTTGTAGCTGAGCAGCTTGCCCACGATATAGCGCTCGTTTAGAAAGCTTTTCGGGGGCAGATAGGCGGGTATGCATGGGGAGTCGTCACGGTATCCGCAGAGCTTGCAGGGTCCGTCATAGGTTTTGTCGTTCATGCAGCCCATACAGAGAGTAGTTTCTTTGATCATAGGTTTTCACCTTTCGGATTACAATTTGAATTTTCCCGCGCCGCTTCGTTTCCGACTTCGCTGAAAACTGCGCTGACCGTGGAATATCAGTTAAACTCCGCTTTCACGGTTTCATGCGGGAAAATTCCCGCGCGGGCGGGCAGTTGACGGCGGCTCTTACCGCCTTTTATCTTTATAATTTCAAAAATAGTTCTATACTCTAATACTATACTCCAAATCAAGCAAAAAGTCAACCGTTTTAAGGCGCATTTCAAAATTGTATCCAAATTGTAACCTTTTCTTTTGCATTTTGAATATTTTCGCAGCGTTCGCGCTGCGATTTGTTGGGCAAAATGCCGACGGTGTCAGGAATTGGAAATGAATTTCCGCTTCTAAACGGGGTAATCCACGTCGGCGGCGTAAAGAATATCGTCTTCCGTCACTTTGAATTTTCCCTCGGAAATATAGGTGTTGTTGTGTTTAATCAATCCAAGCTCCGCTTCGGCGGCTTCTCCGGTTTCAAGGTTCAGCACAAAGCAGAAAAGTTCGTTCCAATTGTGAAGCCACAGTCTGTCGCCGTCAAATATGTAATCCGTATTATAGCGCGCCAGCTCCTCCCGTGAAATATCCCCGACGAGAGCGCTCAAATTATACACCCGTTCCGAGCCGTCGTAAAGATTAACGACCCTTATCGCGGAAGTACTTGTTTCCTCGGGAGTCACGCTCCATTTGTCGGAATAGTCGTATCCCGTTATCTTACTCAGATTATGACTGTCACCGTCCGTCATGACGCGTTTTTTTATATCGTAGCTGTGGTACTCTCCGAGCCAGTCGGTATAATATATCATGTCATCGGAAAGAATGAGCGGCAGCTGAGACATTCCGTCCCAGTTGATATCGGGGTCAATAATTTCGCCTGTTTCACGCACAAGGATTTTCTGCATACTGCCGCCGTAAACTATGTAATCCTCGTTTATTGCGGCGATCATTCCCCACCCGTCGTTTTGAATGTCCTGCTTCAATACAACGGGCGATTCCCCCGTGACGATATCCGTTTTGCGCAGACCGTTTACCGCGCTTGAAAGGTAAATTTCTCCGCGGCTGCAATATGCAGCCAGTATCCAATCCTCTAACGGCTCAAGCTCCCTTACCACCTCGCCGTCCTTTATCAGAAACAGCCTTTCAAAAGAAGTGGCTTGACCGGCATAGATTCCATAACTTACCGTGGCGAGCCAGTCTGCCGCTTCCGTTCCCATATAGTGGAATGACGGGTTAGATTTAAAAATGTAGTTATGTTCGCGTATTTCTTCAAGTTCCTTTCCCTCATAGCAGCGCTCGACATATTCAACACCGCTTTCATAATAATCTGACGCTGTTACGTCAAAATCTATATCATACCCCGCGTATTCTGCGATTTTCTCTGTGCTTACCCCTCCCGAAAGAGTAAAGGCCACTTTTTCAGGTGATAATTTCGGGGTTATCCATTCCGAATCGTCAAATCCGGGTTTGTTTTCCTTGTCGGCAGCGCCGTTTGTTTCATCTGTCGCGGAAATGGTCTGCCAAGCTTCCGCGGACGGTTCCTCAAAGGAACTGACGGGGCTTTCAGCGCTCTCCGTTATGTCGGGTATGTCATTTGTAGGCTCATGCGGAACATTTTCCGAGGTGCTCCCGTCACAGCCGCAAAGCAATAATAGACAAATAAGCAAAGCGATTTTTCTTTTCATGATGTTCCCCTTTTGGTAAAAAAGTTGTTTTTCTTGATTATAGCATATAACTAAATGAAAGTCAATATAGTTAAAGCTTCATTGCAGCGCAATGTCGGGCATTAAATTTCAAAAAGTGTCATAATTTGCGAGGCAAATTATGACCGGTTTTCGCAATCGCGCGGAGTGAGCGAAGCGAACGGCGCGTGATTGCGGAAATTTTGAAAATTTTTTTAAATAACCAGCCTTAGGTCAACCTTTATATAATCTTTATATAATTAAGTTTACTTGTTATATAACTGATTGTTTTGTTTAAGCGCTGTTTTTACACCTGTTCGCGTAATGCTTTGGCGCATTTGACAGCGTACAATGCCGCGCATGCCGCCGCAAAGCATATTCCTATCGGGTAGGCGATATTTGCGGAGATTTTAAAGCCCTCTTCCGCCATCAGGATATAAGTGCAGGACACCGCCGACATAAATGCCGCGGGGATCGCGCACATCAGCGAGTACCAACGGTTTTTGGCATTTTGAGCGAGGTACATTGCCGCCGCCCAGAGCGTTATCATTGCAAGAGTCTGGTTGCTCCATGAAAAGTATCGCCACACAACGTCAAAATCCAGCTGAGTCAGCACAGCGCCGACAGCAAGCAGCGGAATCGTTATCGCTATGCGCTTCGGGAGCTTTGACTGGTCAAATCTGAACCAATCCGCAATGGTGAGCCGCGCGCTTCTGAATGCGGTATCGCCCGAGGAAACAGGGCAGGCTACCACACCGATTATCGCCAGCGCTCCGCCGACAACTCCGAGCAGCGACACGGAAATATCATATACTACCCCCGATTGTCCAAGATTTGTCAGTGCGTTCTGCAAGCCGCCCGTAGCACCGTAAAAGGCAACTCCCGCGGCAGCCCATACCAGCGCGATAACGCTCTCGGCGATCATCGCGCCGTAAAACACCTTTCTTCCGTGCTTTTCGGACTTGATGCACCGCGCCATCATCGGCGACTGTGTAGCGTGGAATCCCGAAATAGCACCGCATGCCACCGTTATGAACATATACGGGAACACGGGCTTGCCGTCGGGGTGGAGATTGGCAAGCTGCAGTTCCGGAATCCGATAGCCGCCTATCCCAAGACCGACTATGATTCCTACCGCCATAATGATAAGCACTCCGCCGAAAATCGGGTACAGCTTTCCTATCAGTTTATCTATTGGCAATAATGTTGCCAGAAAATAATACGCAAGTATAACCGCTACCCAAAAAAGAGTATTCGCCCACGACGGAGTGAGCCTTGCCAGCAGTGCGGCGGGGCTTGTCGTGAATACCGTGCCTACCAATATCAGCAGGATTACCGAGAATATGCGCATTATTAGCTTGGCGGCTTTTCCGAGGTATTTTCCAACGATTTCCGATACCGATGCTCCGTTCATTCTCACCGATATCATGCCGCTCATATAGTCGTGAACCGCGCCGCCGAGTATCGAGCCGAACACTATCCACAAATACACGACCGGACCGAAAACCGAGCCCATAAGCGCACCGAAAATAGGTCCTGTGCCTGCGATATTCAGCAGCTGAACCAAAAAAACGCGCCATGTTTTCATCGGAACATAGTCCACTCCGTCGGGGTGGTTCATGGCGGGCGTGGGGCGCTCGTCGGGACGAAACACTTTTTCAGTCAGTTTTCCATACAGAAAGTATCCGAAAAGGAGGATAGCCAGCGCACATATAAAGGTTATCAATAAAATCACTCCACATCAAAACTGTTTGCGCTTTCGGGGATGTACAGCAGGTAACTATTCGGCAGCGATACTTGCATTCGGCGGCAACAGTAAAATTTATAAATGTGTTTGTATTGTCTTACATATTTATGTAAATTATTCAGTGAACCGAACAAAAAGTTTTGACTTGATTTCAGCTTGTAGAGAAAGCTTATATGCTGTGCAATGTCGGCGCATAAAATTTCAAAAAGTCGCAGAGATTTACGCAGCGCGGAGGTTTTACCTTCTGGCGATTTTTTACAATTTGCGCAAAACTTTCGGAACGAAGTAAAGCGGAGTATGCTTAGCGGAAATTTTGAAATTTTTTTAATAATCAAATTTTGGTCAACCTTTATATACAGTCTGTTGAATTTATATTCTTTTCTTGTGGACAGCACCTTTGAATGCCGCCGCAAATCAAGGCAACACCGCACAAAGCCCGTGCGGTGTTGCCTTAAAAAAGAACAAAAGTGCAATTCGTTCCGTATTTATACCATTCGTTCCGAAACCAACACAAAGAGTGTTTTTTATGTTATAATAAGCACAGAAAACAAAAGGGGCGTATCAAAAGGCACGGGGGCTCAGAGCCGCGCAACGCCCTTGCAGGAAATTTTCCGCGACCCGCCCGCCAAGGTTTGCTTCGCGCAGCGGGGCGAACCTTGGCGGGCGGGTCGCGGAAAATTTAAAATAAGGAGGCATTATGAACAGGGTAAAAATCGCGAAATACACAAAAGAAAAGCGCGCCGAAGCAGGGCGCAAATACTCCGAGGAGCAGAAGAAAATGAAGTACGGCGTGGCGAGCAATATGCTTTATGTTCTCGGGGATACATGGAGAAATTCGCGGGGAATGTTTGCCGCAATGCTAATGAGCGTGGTCATGAACATGGCGAACGCACTGTGTCTTACCTATACGGATAAGCTGGTCATTGAGTTCGCGCTTGATATATCGGTAGGAACGGGACTTACCGCTGCGGCGGTGATAGCAGTCGGGCAGATTGCCTCGTTCTTTATTTACTGCTGCACTATGTATTCGGATATGGTTGGGAAAAATCAGTTCAGCTATTCGATTTCCGGCAGGCTCATGCGCAAGAAAATGTTTCTCGGATATGAAAAGACAGAGAACCCCAAAATCAACGATATGCTCCAAAAATCCCGGACCGCCGCAAACGTCATGAGCAATTCAGCGCTTGATATTCTAAGGGATACGCTGCTATCCGCGTTTGCCGTGCTCTCTTTCGGCGGCATACTCTCCATGCTGAATCCGCTGCTGGTGCCGGTTATCGGAATTCCCACGGTGGCGAGGTATTATATCAATAAACACAAAATGCAGTGGGTGTGGAATATGGCGGACAACTGGCAGACATTTGACCGACAGCTTGAATATATAACCTATATCGGCACGGATTCGGATTTCAGCGCCGCTAAGGATATCCGCATATTCGGAATGCAGCGTTGGCTTGAAAAGGTCTACAAGCGGGTTTTTGCCAAGCGATTGAACTGGTATGAGCAGCAGGACGAATGGTCTTGGTATCATAATGTTCTGGGTCAGATCGTCGGAGGGATAGGGAATTTCGCGGCTGATATATATGTAATATGGCTCGTGATAGACGGGCAGATAGGCGCGGGGGATTTCGTGCTGTATTTCAACTCCATATTTATGTTGTCGGACGCAGTAATGCAATGGTGCGACAAGATAAGCGCTTATCAGTGGCTTTCCAATAATATCTGTTACGCGAGGGAATATCTGGAGATGGAAGACTGCTCTGCCGCTCCCGCGGGGAAGGCACTTCCCGATGGGAAATGCGAGATAGAGTTCCGAAATGTGAGCTATACTTATTCCGGTGCGGAAAATCCCACAATCAAAAACATCTCATTCAGGCTGAATAAGGGAGAAAGACTGGCTGTGGTGGGACTTAACGGAGCGGGCAAGACTACTCTTATAAAGCTGATGTGCGGGCTGTATGAGCCGACAGAGGGGGAGATACTTCTTAACGGCACTCCCGTAAACGCGTTTAACCGCCTTGAATATTTCAAGCTGTTCAGCTCGGTTTTTCAGGATATCGGCGTGCTGCCCGTAACGATAGCGGAGAATATTTCGGGAAGAAAAGCCGAGGATACCGATTATCGGAGATTACACGACTGCATGAAAAAATCGGGTATCTATGAAAAGGTGATGAGCCTGCCCGAAAAGGAGCACACCCGCCTGTGCAAAACCGTGTACGATGATGCGACCGACCTTTCGGGCGGACAAATGCAGAAGCTGGCGCTGGCAAAGGCGCTGTACAAGGACGCGCCCGTGCTGCTTCTTGACGAGCCTACGGCGGCGCTCGACCCCATTGCAGAGCAGGAAATGTATCTGAGCTACGCACAGTTCGCAAAGGATAAATCCAGCGTATTTATTTCTCACAGACTTGCTTCCACCCGTTTCTGCGACAGAATAATCCTGATAGCGGACGGCGGTATAGCCGAAGAGGGTACTCACGCGGAGCTTATGGAGCTTGGCGGGACATATGCGGAGCTGTTTAAAATGCAGAGCAGCTACTATAACGAAGGGAGCATACAAAATGACCTTTAATGAAAAAATCGTTATAATAAAGCGCGGCATAAAAATGACCGACGAAATGGATAAGGGGCGCATCGCGCGAATTACTGCGGGAAAACTGCTTAATATGGTGCAAAGCTTTTTTCATATTTACATTGTGTCAAGGATAATAGATATGGTGGTAACGGCTCAGCCATGGCGGGATATATTTGCTTTCACGGCGGTCACGGCGGCGATAGAGCTAACGATATTTATCGCGCTGCAAACGCTGGACAGGCGCAAGGATTCTCACCAGTTCCGATATAACGCAAGCAAGCGCAGAATGATGTGGGATAAAATTATCAATATGGATTATGTTCATATTGAAAATCCCGAAACGCATATTCAGCATCACCGTGCACAGCAGGGAATAGGAAGAATGCAGAGATTCGTATACTATTTTCTGGACAGCGTGTCGGGCCTTGTTTCAGGTATCGCGGGTATTATAATTATCGCGCCGATGGCATTCAGAGCCGCTCCGGAGCTTGAGGGGTTCGTGGGATTTTTAAGCTCGGCGTGGGGACTGCTTGCGGTGGCGGCGTCAATAATACTGATCGAAATAATCAGATGGTTTTACAACAGCAAAAGAGCCTATAAATATTTAGCCGATGTAAACAACAACCGTACTTTGCTGCAATTCGGAAGAACTGCGCAACACTATCTTGAGGATATCCTGCACAATTATCGTAACGGAAAGGACGTTCGTATTTACAGCGAGCAGGAGCTTATCAGCAGCGAATACGAGCGCAATGTCAACGGCAGGCTGAGCGGCTGGAGAAAATCGATGAGGCGCGTTTTTGAGATGAATTTTGTGATAGGTCTGCTGTTGATGGCGTCAAGTCTGATAATGTACGGCTTCGCGGCGGCGAGAGTGGTTGCGGGCATACTGACCGTCGGAGAGATAGTAAGCTTTGTTATGTATTTTTCAAAGATACGGCAGGGAATTAGCAGCATTACCAACGGCTTTGGCAATATTTTTATAGATACCGAATTCGTGCAGTACGTTTATGACTTTCTTGATATTCCAGACGAAAAGTATCGGGGCAGTATCCCCACCGAAAAGCGTGACGACAACGAATACGAATTTGAGTTCAGCCATGTTTATTTCAGATATCCCAATTCGGAGCAGTACGTTTTAAAGGACGTAAATCTCAAATGGAGGATCGGCGAAAAGATGGCGCTGGTGGGCAAGAACGGCTGCGGAAAATCAACGCTTATAAAGCTGCTGTGCAGGCTTTACGACCCTACGGACGGCATGATAACTCTCAACGGGATAGATATAAAAAAATACAAATACGAGGATTACATGGCGCTGTTCTCGGTGGTTTTCCAGGATTCCGAGCTGTTTTCGTTCAGCATAGCGGAAAACGTCGCCGCGGATACGGAGTACGACGGGGAACGGGTAAAAGACTGCGTGATAAAAGCGGGGCTGGGCGAAAGGCTCTCACAAATGGAGAGCGGCATAGATACCTGCCTTTACAAGCAATTTGACGAGCACGGCGTGGAGATATCGGGAGGAGAAGCGCAGAAGCTCTGCCTTGCGCGGGCGATATACAAGAGTGCTCCCTTTATCATTCTGGACGAGCCGACAGCGTCGCTCGACCCTATTTCCGAGCATGATATTTATACCAAATTCAACGGGATAGTCGGCACAAAAACCGCGGTGTATATCTCCCACCGCCTGTCATCATGCCGCTTCTGCGACGAGATAATAGTTATGGAGGACGGCAGCATAGCGGAGCGCGGCTCTCACGAATCGCTGCTTGTCAAAGGCGGGGTATACAAGTCGCTGTGGGAAGCCCAGGCGGAATACTACAAGGACACCGCGGGCAATCTGTATGCCTGAAGAATGACCGAAAACCACTTTAATGTATCGGCGCTTTTCAGAATAATGCGGTTGACATTATATCGGGATTATGATATAATTTTAACATAATGATCGGGGATAAAAATATGCCGATGATAAGACCGAGCGTTGACCTGCGAAACAGTTACAATGAGATCTCCGAATACTGCCATACCTGTTCTGAACCCGTTTTTATCACAAAACACGGCAAGGGTGACCTCGCCGTTATGAATATCATGTATGAACAGATGTGCGGCAAGCTGAAATTAAACAGGCTCTTTGAAGATGAACCTGATCGCAAGTAAAGCGTAAAGCCTCGCATACCAAAGCGCTGCTTTGACAAATCAGAGCGCGGGATTTCTGATAGTTTCGCCCCGATTATGAGAAAAGCATTAAGGCAACAACGTACAAAGCCTTTGTACGTTCCGGCTTGTAGAAAAAGCCTATTGACAACGCAGCGTCGGCGCGTGAAATTTCAAAAAGTCCACATTTGCCATTCGGCAAATGTGGACGGTTTCCGCAGTTGCTCAAAGCGAAACAAAGTGAAGCGGAGCGTGATTGCGGAAATTTTGAAATTTTTTAAATTATGTTGTTACCTTAATAACGGAGGAAAGATATATGGCAACAAGAGTAGCGGTAATGAGCATTATAGTTGAGAACGGCGAGACCGTGCAAAGGCTTAACGAGATACTTCACGAATACGGAGAATACATAATCGGCAGAATGGGTATCCCGTATAAGCAGCGGAAGATAAACATAATCAGCATTGCCATAGACGCGCCGCAGGATACCATATCCACACTGGCGGGGCGTATCGGCGCACTTTCGGGAATTAACGTTAAGACTGCTTTTTCGAGCGTTATATCCGGCGAATAGGCGAAAAATGTACTTTTAAGGAGCTTTTGCGATGATATATACCGTAACTTTCAATCCCGCGATAGATTATGTGGTACGTCTGGACAGCGTGACTGCGGGTGGGACAAACCGCGCAAAGTCGGAGCAGATATATTTCGGCGGCAAGGGGATAAATGTATCGCTGGTGCTGGCGGAGCTTGGGATAAAGTCTGTCGCGCTGGGCTTTGCGGCGGGCTTTACGGGCAGAGCAATTGAGGATGGAGTGCGCTCGCGCGGAGTAAACACGGATTTTATTCATCTTGAAAGCGGCTGCTCACGCATAAATGTCAAAATAAAGGCGGGTGAGGAAACGGAGATTAACGGTCAGGGTCCGATGATTTCCGAAAGCGCCGCCGCGCAGCTTTACGGCAAGCTCGGCGGGCTTAAAGACGGCGACGTGCTGGTGCTTGCGGGGAGTATCCCCGAGAGCCTGCCCGAGGATACCTATGAGAAGATACTGCGTCACATTTCCGGCAGGAAAATAAGAACGGTGGTTGACGCCACCGGGAGGCTTCTGCTGAACGTGCTGAAATACAAGCCCTTTCTGGTAAAGCCTAATGACCGTGAGCTGGGCGGAATGTTCGGCGCGGAGCTTAAAACCATTGATGAAATCATTGAACACGCATATAAGTTAAAAGAAATGGGAGCGGTGAACGTTTTGGTTTCCATGGCGGGTGACGGCGCGGTGCTGATTGACGAGAGCGGCGCGCTCCACAGGTGCGGAGCGTGCCGCGGAGAGGTCAGAAATTCCGTGGGCGCGGGGGATTCCATGGTCGCAGGATTTATAGCGGGTGTGTCGGACGGAGATTATGAATACGCGCTGAAATTGGGCACCGCATGCGGCGGCGCAACAGCATTCTCCGACGGTCTTGCGAAAAGGGACGAGATTTATGGTCTTTTAAAGCGATTGTAAGAGCCTTTTGCAGCCTGTATATAAAGGTTGACCTAAAGCGGGTTATTTAAAAAATTTCAAAATTTCCGCACTCACGCTCCGCTTCACTGCGTTTCGCTCTGCGTGACTGCGGAAACCGTGCGCATTTGCCGTTCGGCAAATGCGCACTTTTTGAAATTTCATGCGACGACATTGTGTTGCAAATAGGCTTTTTTATAAGCTGAAACAGGCTCTAAGAGCCTGTTTCAACCTTTATATACAGGCTGACCCGAAGCGGGTTATTTAAAAAATTTCAAAATTTCCGCACTCACGCTCCGCTTCACTTTGTTTCGCTCTGCGCGACTGCGGAAACCGTGCGCATTTGCCGTTCGGCAAATGCGCACTTTCTGAAATTTAATGCAATGACGTTGTGTTGCATAGCAAAAACAATTCAGCTTGTAGAAAAAGTTTCAGCAACGCAATGTCGGCGCAGGGAATTTCAAAAAGTGTCAGAATTTTCGCAGAAAATTCTGACCGGTTCCCGCAATCGCTCGTAGGGAGTGAGCGAAGCGAACGACCGAGAGTGCTTGCGGGAATTTTGAAATTCTTTTAAATCAATGCTTTTCGTCAACCTATATACAGGCTGATGTGTTTTGCACAGCAAAATTCGGCGAGGTCACTCGGAATTGGTCAACGGCACTAACAGCTCCGTTGCGAACACGCCCTCCTCGTTCTGCCGATTGACATATCCTCCGTATTTTTTTGCAACGCGGTCGATTCTGAACAAACCGTAGCCGTGACTGCGGGTATTGTCCTTTGTGGAGAGATAAGCGCCCATTTCCTTGCGAACCGCTCCCGCGGAATTCTGTACAGAAAGATAAAGCTGTCCCTTAAGTCTGCCGATATAAACGCGAATGAATCGTTCAGCTTCGGGGAGCGCGGCGCAGGCTTCCACTGCGTTGTCAAGCATATTTCCAAGCACGGAGCACAGCTCCACATCACTCATGATAAGCCCCGGCGGAACGTTCGCCTTGACATTCAGCCGAATGTGCATTTTCTCCGCGATATTCAGTTTGCTGTTAAGTATCGCGTCCGCCATGACATTGCCCGTTTTTATTACCGTGTCCACCGTGTCGAGATCGTCCGCAAGCTCGTCCAGATATTCGTTCAGTTTTTGATAATTTCCTGCGGAAAGCTGTATTTTCATGTTCAGTATATGATTTCGGTAGTCATGCCGCCACCCGCGCACCTGGCGGTACATATTCTGTATTTCCCGCACCTGCTTTTTGATAAGCTCGCTTTGAAAACGCTCTATGCGCCTGTCTATCATGTTGTAAAGCGCGGAGCGGGCGGCGAAAAAAGCAATTGCCGCCGGTGCTGAAAGTATTATTATCAAAGATATTATAATAAATATTTTCATTTTTCTGCCGCCTCGCCATCTATTTCCCAAAAGAGCTTTTCCGCGATTATATACGTGCTGCCATGACTTGTCAGAACTCTGTCCTCGGTATGAGATGACGGGTCAAATCCTTCGTTGTCCGACCATACGATAAGTCTGTCGTCGCGGCATTTCCCGAGCAGATCACTGTGAAACGCAAGATATGCGCAGAAAATGTCACAGAAATAATTATCCTCCCAGCCGATAACGCTGAATTTTCTTACCCCGCGGAAAAGCAATTTGATCGGACTGCACCACTGGCTGTGCAGTATCAGCGTAAGACTATGCTCAAGAAGATCGCCGTTTCCCATGCCGTTGTTTTCATCCACGAACGCTCCGCTTGAATAGCTGACGGAAACTATGCAGCTGTCGTGGAATCCCGCGCAGGCACACATTATATCCTCAATATCCTGTTCGTTTTTTATTTCCCTCACTGCAAGATCACCTCGTGTAAAATCCGATGAATTTTTTGTTGATATCTCCGTAAAGCCGCCGCGAAACGGGAACGGTTTCCTCTCCGTCAAGGCGAAGCCCCTCTCTTCCTATACTGCGCACATAGCGCAGATTGACGATATAGGAGCGGTGGCAGAACATGAAATCCTCGGTAAGTATTTTCATTAACCCGTTTATTCCGATATCACACATGACCGTCTGTCCGTCCGACATTTTAACGCGGGTTTTCTTGCCCATGGCTTCGCAGAATACTATTGCTTCCGCGGCGGCATGAATGGTTCTGTCTCCGCTGCGGAGCAGTATTTCTTTTCCCGGTTCCATGCGCTTTACGTATCTGTTCAGCACGGAAAACAGCTTGTCGCGGTTTACGGGCTTAAGCAGATAGTGGAGCGCCTCTACCTCGTACCCTTCGCTCATATATTCGGAATACCCCGTCACAAAAACAATAGGCAGCATATCCCCGTTTTCGCGCAGTTTTTTCGCGAGAGCCATTCCGTTAAGCTCCCGCATTTCTATATCCAGCAGAAGCAGCCCGCAGGGATTATCGGGGTAGGAGAACAAAAAGCTCTTCGCGCTTACATACTCGTCGATATCAAGCGCAAAGGGCTTGTCCTCCGCCCATTCACCCAGAAGCTGCCGCAGAACGGATATCTGCTCCTCGTTATCGTCGCAAATGGCTATTGTAAGCGGCATGGTTTCTCCTTTCGGCGCAGGTCGTCAAAACAGCGGTTTTCCCCCAAGATTTTCCTCGCTCCATTTTCTCATGCTTTGCAGAATGGGTATAAAGCTCTTTCCTTTTTCGGTAAGGGTATACTCAACCCGCGGCGGAACCTCGGGGTAGACCTCTCGGTGTATAAGCCCGTCGGTTTCCAGCTCTCTCAATTGCTTGGTGAGGGTGGATTGAGTTATTCCGTCAAGTCGGCGCTGAAGCTCGTTGAAGCGCTGCACTTCATACGCCGATATATACCATAAAATGAGAATTTTCCATTTGCCGCTTATCACGGATTGAAGGCGGCTCATTGATTCGCACCGCGAAAGCTGCTTTTCGTCGGTGTGCTTGTTTTCGGACATTTTAATTCCCCCTCGGATTTATGTTATAATTATAGCGCATTCAATACCGTTTGTCAAATCAAAAGTATCTTTTTTGATACAATGTGTTAAAAATAATCCTACTTTACAGGTGGGATTTAACATGCTATAATTGGTACAGTCAGGCGCTTGACAAAATCAAATGCAACTTCAAAATACAAGCTCATTTTCTCAGGGCAGCGCAAAAATTGCGCTGTCAAAAGAACCGAGAACATAAATCAACTGTCCGCCCGCGCGGAAATTTTCCGCGAGCCGCCGCGAAAGCCGGCGAATGCGGAACTTTCACAGCGGGCTAACGTAAACGGCAATTTGCGCCGTTTACGGCGGTGCGGAAAAATTTATTTAAACAGGGAGGAAATAATGAATTTTACGGGAACTGTATGGCGTCCGCCCTATGAAGCATGGTCGGCTTTGTTGCAGGTAACGGCGGGCTGCACTCATCACAAATGCAAATTCTGCACGCTCTATGAGGACGTGCCTTTCAAATTCAGAATGTCATCCACAGAGGAGATAGAGTCCGACCTTAAGGAGCTGTCGGAGCTTACGCCTCATGCCGCAAGGCTTTTCCTTACGGGCGCAAATCCGTTTGTGCTGTATACACAAAGGCTTAAGGAGATAGCATATTTGTCAAAACAGTATCTTCCGAAGCTGACGAGCATAGGCTGCTTCGCGCGTATCACGGATATAACCGCGAAAAGTATAAGCGAATTAAAGGAGCTTCGCGCAACGGGCTACAACAGAATAACCATAGGAGTAGAAACGGGGGACGACGCTGCACTTGACTTTATGAACAAAGGTTATGATTCGCGGGAAATCCTCGAACAGTGCGGAAAGCTCGAAGAAGCGAACATGGAGTATAATATATTTTATCTTACGGGGATTTACGGGGAGGGAAAAAGTGTCGAGGGCGTTAAAAATACGGCTGAAGTATTTAACCGGCTTGCCCCGAAAATAATCGGCGCTTCCATGCTTACGGTTTTCCCCGAGTCAGAGCTGTACGGCGAGATATGCCGCGGAAGCTGGCGAGAGGAAAGCGAAACGGAAAAACTTGAGGAAATGAAGCTGCTTATACAAAGCCTTGACATCAACGTTCATTTTGCTGCTCTGGGCGCTTCTAACCTGCTGAATATACAGGGAAAGCTGCCGCGCGACAAAAATGCGCTTACCGCGGCAATAGACGAGCTTATATCGACCTTTGGCGAGAAGCGGCTCAGAGAATACCGCACTTCTCTTAAGCAGCTTTAATGACCGTTACCCGGTTGACAAAAGACTTCGGATTTACTATAATATTAATGGATATATGAATCATATACGGTAATACAGAATAATATACGGCGAAGGGTGCTTTCAATGAAACATTTATTTGTACCGATTTTTCTTTTCGTGGCGAGTTGCTTGCTGCTGTGCTCCTGCAAAAACACGCCTGACGCGGGCAGATCGGCTGCCGTTAGAGATAACGCTTGTACATATGAATTGTCCGAGTTTTTCAAGCTTTCCGAAGCTAATATTGAAAGCGCGGATAATATCGAGTCGGACATTCTGACCATCCCCTATATTCCGATTGATGAGGAATATGCTCAAAAGAATGTCGGGGAGCTGATGGATATCTCTGACACAGGGGCGGAAATGGCGTATTTCGTGCCCTTTGGCGATTCGGTGTACTATTTATATCAGCATGACGTATGGACTACCATGTCAAAAAGATGGGAGATTTATCGGCAGAATATCACAACGGGAGAGGTTTCCCGTTCCGCCATGATAGAAAATGACTTTGCGATGTCATTTTTTTCCGCGGCGGTGTCTGACAAAGCGATCTACTATTCGGCGTTGACCACCGATAACGAGTGGCTTATAATCGAATTTTCTCCCGCGAATGGCTGCGTTTCAGTTCTGCTTTCGGGAGAGCTTTCCGACGATGACAGGATTCCTGTTCTGACCTGCCGCGACTATAGACTGAGCTGGTATGAGGTAAGCGATTTTGGAAAGATTGATTTGAAAGTATATGATATAGGCTCAGGAGAATTATCGACGGCGGCTGAGAATGTGATATCCTCAAATCCTTATGAGCGAACGGCAGACAGTGCCTATGCGAAGAATGAAAACGGAAAGGCAGTCGTGTATTATTCCGGAGGTATCGTTGACACGGGCTGCGCGAGCGAAAGCTTCTCTCTGATAGACACGGATAGCAACAGGGTGATATGGTCTGAAACGCCCAGCAACAGAAATCTGCGGCTTTATCTGTACGATTGCGGCAACGGCGGCACGGGAACAGCATATGCGGTTACCGTGGCAAATTGTATGGACGCGGGCATTATAAGCGATTATTTTTATATTAACAGTACGTCTTCGACCGGGGGTGTTCTGTCATCTGAGCTTATGTTCGCGGATATAGGCAGTAAAACCGTTTACAGAAATCCGGATAACGGATTTGCATGGGCGTATTGCTTCTCGGAAAACGATACTGTCGGGCTGTGTCAGGATAACAAAGTGTATCTGTATCATATCTCATAGATGTTAAGATATCATTGCTCTGCCAATTCCCGATAAATCTCAAAATTCCCGCAACACTGCGTTGCGGGAATTTTGACTGTATATAAAGGTTGATATAAGAGCTTTTTAGTATCTCGATGTGCGCAGCGCGCGTCGGATTTTACGGCAGACAACGGCAATTTTTCGCCGAAATACTACTGTATGTATTTCAAGAAAAAAATTGGCTAAGTATGCCGGAAAATCAGCAAGCGAGATGCGTGCGGCGAGATACTAAACAGGCTCTAAGGCTGATTGTTTAAAAAATTTCAATTTACACACTCACGCTCCGCCTCACTTCGTTTCGCTCTGCGCGACTGCAGAAAACGTGCGCATTTGCCATTCGGCAAATGCGCACGTTTTAGAATTTAATGCGATAACATTGCGTTGCAAATAGGCTTTTTCTGATTTTGATTACATCTCAATCACAATATCGTTCTCCGCCTTAAGAACGCTGTCAAGAATGAGCTTGCCCTCGATCTTCTCACCGTTTACGGTAACGCTCTTTACGCCATGCTCGCTGCCGTCGGGATTCTTTACGGTCACGTGCAGGCGCTTGCCGCGGAAGGTCTTATCCATGGTGAATTCCTTCCACTCGGAGGGGATAGACGGGTCGATAACTATTCCCTTGGTTTCGGGGTTAAGACCGAGAATGCCCTCGGTGGTTCCAACCATAACCGTGGACGCTGTTCCCGTAAGCCAGTGAACGTGCGCTCTTCCCGCAAAGGGACTGTCCTTGCCCTCGACAAACTGACCGTATACATACGGCTCAAGAACTCTGTGCTCCGCGTTATCATTATAGGTAGCCGGAGCGGCTTCCGTCCAGTACTTGTAAGCGCGGTTGCCGTGACCGAGCTTGCTCTCCGCCAGTATCAGCCAGCCTTGCGGCTGTGAGAATATACCCGCGTTCTCTTTGGTGCACTTGTTGAAGCACTGCATAAGAGCGCCGTCAAAGCCGTGCTCAACATATGGGGGATACATTACCATAGCGCCGTAAGGAGTGTTAAGCTCACGCTCAACGCTGTCCATAGCTTTTTCGCCCTGCTCTTTGGTCGCAAAGCCCGAAATAACCGACCATGACTGCGGATTGAGCCACATGGAAGCCTCGGGATCGGTGCGCTGACCTATGACAGTTCCGTCTTCCTTGTAGCCGCGTATCCATCTGTCCTCGTTCCAGCAGGCAGCCAGGATTTCGTCCAGCTTGGTCTTTATTTCGTCAAGGTACTTGATATACTCGGCGTCGTTTTTCTCCTCAGCGTAGGTGCGCAGTATCTTCACCGCGTAAACAAGCTGGAATGCCACGAATGTGGATTCGCCTTTCTTGCCCAGGCGCAGGCAGTCGTTCCAGTCCGCGTGGAGTCCCGCGGGCATACCGTGGTTGCCAAGATTATTCATGGAGAAAGTGATGGCTCTCTTGAGATGGTCGTAAACCGTGCCCTTTTCGCCGCCGTTCGCGTAGAATATCTCTTCATCAAGGAATGCGCTGTCGCCGCTCTCGGAGATATACTTGTAAACCGTCGGGAACAGCCAAAGAGCGTCGTCCGCGCGGTAGCTGGGGTGACCCGTTTCCTTTACATATTCGGGGTCGTCGGGGGTGTTTTCCTGACCCGCCTTGTGAGTATATTTTACAAGAGGCAGACCCGCGCCGTTCGTAACCTGTGCGGAGAGCATGAACTCTATCTGCTTTTTCGCCATCTCGGGAGCAAGGTGGATAATACCCTGGATATCCTGGACCGTATCACGGTAGCCGAATCCGTTTCTCAGACCGCAGTACTGGAAGGAAGCGGCTCTCGACCAGATAAAGGTTATGAAGCAGTTGTATGCGTTCCATGTGTTCACCATGTTGTTGAAGTTTGCGTCGGGGGTGTTTACCTGGAGGTTGTTCAGCTTGCTGTGCCAGTATTCCTTAAGCTCCGCAAGCTCCTTTTCAACCACGCCCGCTTCATTGTATTTTGCGATTATCTCCTTGGCAACATTTTCGGGCTTCTGACCGAGAAGGTAGGTGAGCTCCTTTGTTTCCCCGGGCTGAAGAACGATATCGCTTTGCAGCGCTCCGCATGAGTTGGTGTTGTAGTTCAGGTCGCCCTTAAGACCCTCTTCAATTCCCTTGGGGTTGGCGTAGCTTCTGTAAGAGCCGACAAAAGCGTCGCGGTCGCCGCAGTAAGCGGAAACCTCCGCTCTCGCAAGACCGAGGAAGCGCTCGTTATTGGGGTTCTTGAACACCTCGTTCTGCTTCTGCTGAATAAAATTACCCTTAAAGTAGGTTCTGGTAATGAACAGGGTATACTGGAGATTGACCTGATCCTGCTCATAGTTGTTGTCGTTTACGAACTCGCAGTATCCCGTTACCGAGAGCTTGCGGGGCTTGGAATCGGTATTGGTCACCTTAGCCGCCCACACCTCGTATGTGGCGTCCTTGGGAACATAGTAAGTTACCTCGGATCTGATACCCTTATACTCCGATGTTATAACGGTATAAGCCGTACCGTGGCGGCACTCGCTCTTGTAGCTGTCCAGCGGCTTGCAGACAGGCGCCCACGAAGCCGACCAGTACTCTCCGCTTTCGCTGTCCTTAAGATAAACATAGCGCCCCGGTTGGTCGTTCGCAACGCTGTTGAAGCGATAGCGGATAACGCGCCCGTTGGCTCCCGACTTTACAAAGCTGTATCCTCCCGCGTTGTTGGAAATGATAGCGCCGTATTCGGGCGAACCGAGATAGTTAGCCCACGCCGACGGCGTATCGGGGCGGGTAATCACGTACTCCTTTTTCTGTTCGTCAAAATGTCCGTAATTCATGCTCTTGATCCTCCTGTTAGATATAAGAATTTCCCGAAGCAGAATGTAATCTCGTTTCCTCTATTGCACATTTGTGCGTGCAAAGGCTTTTACTTCCCGCCTCTTATTTTCTTATCCCTATTATACCATTTAAACGTTTTCATTACAAGGGCGGTTTTTTGTATAAATTTTCGCTTATTATTTTGTGCATTATACACAAAATTAACCAAAAACAAAAGTGCAAATATTTTTATCGTCTTATAGAAAAAACCTATTGCCGCGCAATGTCGGCGCATGAAATTTCAAAAAGCACACATTTGCCAAATGGCAAATGTGTGCGGTTTCCGCAGTCGCGCAAAGCGAAACGAAGTGAAGCGGAGCGTGAGTGCGGAAATTTTGAAATTTTTAAATAAACGGCTTTAGGTCAACATTAATATGTAGCGGCTTGTAGAAAAAGCCTATTGACAACGCAATGTCGGCGCATGAAATTTCAAAAAGCACACATTTGCCATTTGGCAAATGTGCGCGGTTTCCGCAGTCGCGCAAAGCGAAACGCAGTGAAGCGGAGCGTGAGTGCGGAAATTTTGAAATTTTTTTAAATAATCAGCTTTAGGTCAACCATTATATACGGGCTGATTTAAATATCAATGCCTTTAAAATCACTGAAGCTTCTGATATACATATCGGAGTATTTTGAGCAGTCGCCCTCCGAAGCGGACTGTCTGTCATAAACGCCCACCACATAAAATCCCGCTTCATGAGCCGTTTTGGCACAATACTCGGCGTCCTCGAACACGGCGCACTCCGACACATCCGCACCCAATCTTTCGGCGGCGATAAGATATATGTCGGGTTTATTCTTGAACGCGCCTACCTCAAAGCAGTCGATGTAAAATTCCATATGTTCCATAAGCCCCGAACGCTCCAGAAACGGCTGAGAAACATTTCTTGCGGTAGCGCTGGCTATACAGCATTTTATGCCCTGCCCGCGCGCCGCCTTAAGCGCCTCGATAACTCCTTCTTTCAATGCTATTGTATTTGTGTAGTATTCCCTCATATGCTCATATGCATCATGCATCAGATTCACATCTCGCGGATTCGCCACGTGTTCCGCTTCCCTGCGCCAGTAGGTCATGCTGTCGCACAGTGTTCCGTCCATATCAAATATGTAATATTTAACCATTTCGCATCTCTCCTTACTTTGATATTATAATATAATTTTACGGTTTTGTCAATCTTATGCGTGTAAACGGCAGCGGTCGGAATGTGCTGGCAATTGTTGTAAGTTTTATGATAAACAATACACATAAAAATTAAAAAAATTTTCGGCAATGGCGGAAAAGATGTTGAAAATGTCACGTTAATATGTTATAATATTTTACACATATACGAAAGTGAATATGTTTTCTTTGTTGTAAACGATTTATTCACCGACAGAGAATTATCGGCTGTATTTTCCCGCTACTTAAAAAACTTCCGAGGAGGCACGCGATGGATTGCGCATTATGGCTGAATAAGCACAAGATATATTCGGCGGACGAAATTCCCCGATATCCGGATATTGCGGCTCTTAGAGGCTATTACCTCGGAGGCAGCCTTGAAAAGTGGCTTCGTGAGCATAACGGAGAGGATTATGCGGATAGGCTTTCTGCGCTGAGCTGTGATGATGGGGATTTGAATAATGCTTTGGCTGAGATTTTCGGCGGTAAGTCTTCAATTTCGCTTAAGGAAATGCACGGCGAGCTTTCCGAAAAGAATTTGCAGCCTCTCTTTTCGGAATATGGCAGCTATCCTCGCGGTTCTTACGGCAGTTACCGCTTTGGTTCGTTTCCCATCGGCTCGTTCCGCTTCGGAAGCTTTCATGAATGGGAGTGGGAGTGGTTTTTCCGTTACGGATCGTTTGGCAGCTACCGCCTCGGCTCGTTCCGCTTTGGGAGCTTTCACGAATGGGAGTGGGAATGGCTTCTCCGCTACGGATCGTTTGGCAGTTCCCGCCTTGGCTCGTTCCGCTTCGGGAGCTTTCACGAATGGGAGTGGGAATGGATTTTCCGTTACGGATCGTTTGGCAGCTACCGTCTTGGTTCGTTCCGCTTTGGGAGCTTTCACGAATGGGAATGGGAGTGGCTTTTCGGTATGGGATCGTTCGGAAGCTTTCGTTTTGGCTCGTACAGATTCGGCAGCTTCGGCTCATACATGGGATTTCTTTTCGGGTTTGACCCGAAAGAGCACTTCCTGGACTGGAAAAGTTTGGACGAATATGACAGGATAATGCTTCTTAATCTTGCAAAATGTCCTTTAAATCGATACGGATATGGGATTCACAATATTTGATTTTACGGCAGACACTATGTTACTGCCGTGATTTATTTCACGGTATATTTTCCGAAGGCGGAAAGGAGGAATGCTCCTCAGGCGGGAGCGCAGTAAAATATGGACGCTATTCATATAATTTCCACCGCCCCCTTTTTTGCAAAGGGCGGGAAACAGCTTCGCGCGGAGGATTTCGACTTGTACTGCACGGCGCTGTCCGCGCTGACTTGGCGAAAAGACAGCGGGAAAATCTCGCTGTTTACCGATAAAAAGGGGTGGGAATACTATCATTCCTTAGGGCTTGACGGACTTTGGGACGATATATGCGTATGCATTTCCGATGATTTGGAAGGTATAAATCCAATAATGTTTTGGGCGGGCGGAAAACTGTTTGCCCTGCGGGAAGCAAATGCACCTGTTGTAATGATCGACACGGATTTTATAGTATGGAATCCGCCGGAATTCGGGCGTGAACTTATCGCGGCACATCGCGAGGAACTGTCTCCCGATATTTATCCGCCTCTCGGTTTTTTTAAAACGCGCGGTCATGTCCTCCCCGATTTTGACGAGAGCATTCTGCCGCTTAACACCGCATTTTTGTATCTGCCCGATAACGACTTTAAGGAATTTTACACTTCTCAGGCGATAGCTTTCATGAAATCCGCTGAGAATACGGGAGATGTTCTGCGCTATATGGTGTTCGCCGAGCAGCGCATGGCGGCAATGTGCGCCGAATACACGGGAACGCCGGTGAAAACTCTGCTTGATAAGGACAATCTATTTTTCCCGCAAAACTCATTTACACATCTTTGGGGAGCAAAACAGGCAATGCGGGATAATTCCGTACTTCGGGAGGATTTCCTTAAACGCTGCCGTGACCGCCTTAAAACCGAATTTCCCGAATACGGCTATATTGCGGATATTATTGACAGACAAGAATAGCGCTTTAGTGATATAAATAAAAATTTATGTTATCAAGCTGTGTTGCTCTGAACGGTTTGACTCCTGATTTTAAGGTGGCTCCGGGCTGAGATGCTTTTAAGATATGTTGACCTAAAGCTGAATTATTAAAAAGAATTTCCCGCACCGCTGCAAACAACGCTTTGCGTTGTTTGCGCTATCTCGCCGTAAAAGCTCCGCCCGCTTTGCGGGCTGCGCTTTCATGGCGGATTGCGGGAAATTCATGCGTGGGCGCACAGTGTATTTTGGCTTTCAGCGCCTTTGACTTGTTGATTTATATGTTGCTCTAAGCTAAGTTATTATTTTCATGAACATCATCATTTTTGTATGATATAATCAAATCAAAAATTTCGCTGAAATTCGCGTTATTACCGGCATAACTATCAAGAACTCTATTATTGTATAATTTCCTCGCTATTGTCAGTGCCTGCGGACGATTGGCGGCGAAGCACTCCATCACCGTTTTGCCCGAATGGCTTTCGCCGATGCGCCCAAGCTCATAATATATCTGCATTGTAAGCTGAACAAGCTCGGTGTCGCCGCCTTCAAACACAACGTCAATATTTTTTGATTTTATGTAGCGGCTGAAATCGCGATAATTAACCGCTCCGCAGTAACCGTCCCTTGCCGCCGTGCGAAGCTTTCTCAGACCGCTCATCACAAGCGTTCCCATGCACATCGGGCACGGTTCCATGCAGGCATAAAGGGTATATCCGCGAAAATCCGGATATTTTTGTGTGTCAAGGCGGGTAAGGCAGTCGGTTTCCGCATGCGCTATCCGATGGTTTCCCTCAATCAGCTCACCGCGCCTGTTTCGTCCGGTGCATATTATCGTGCCGTTTCCATCGCAGATTGCCGCCCCTATCGGGACAGAGCCGTTTTTAAACGCTTCCCAGCCTTCCGCAAACGCGGCTTGCCATATCAAAGAAATATCCTTCCACATAATAATATCCTCCCATAATATCGGCGGAAAAGGCGGCTTTGCTCCAATATAGCCCAAAGCCGCCTTCCGAAAATCAATCGTCCAAAAAATAGATTACTTCTCCTACGTCGCGGGTCTCGTTGATGGCGTGCTGCATACGGTCGAAAAGCTCGGAATAGCGAACGCTTCTGCTTATGCTGAGCGGTATTGCGCCGACACGAAGCGAAAGAGGTATCATCTGCCCCTCAAAATCGACAGGCTGTCCGTTAAGAGAAATGACCCTCTGCGCGGTTTCCTCAACCTTTTCCTTGTCTGAGAGTCTCGTGATCAGCGCGAATTCATCGCCGCCTATCCGAAACGCGGTCATAGTATTGTCCGCCGCCGCGTCGACGCGGTGGAACGCCTCGCGGATAACGCTGTCACCCGCCGTTCTGCCGTAGTTTTTGTTTACACTGTCGAATTTCACTATATCGAAGCACAGCACGAACGTATCTCCTCCCATAGCCTTAAGCTCGTCGTAAAGCTCCGATATATCGACCTTTCTTCCCATATAAACTCCTCCTTTAAGCATTTGCTCGTCGGGAATTATCCGCGGAAAAAGTCCCGTTGAGCGCCAGTTTTCCTTGAATCTGGAGGGAGTAACGCCCCAGAACCTGAAAAAGGCTCTTAAAAAGACCTCGGGAGAATTATACTGATATTTCATCGCGATCTCCGTCAGCGTCATATCCGTGCGGACTATGTCCTCCGCGCTGCGTGTCAGCCGCCGTTTGGTGATATATTCCTTCAGGCTGGTGTGAGTGCAGTACCGCCACACCTTCTGCAAAGCCGACAGCGAGCAGTAGCATGCCGCGGCAATATCATCCTGGGATATTGGTCTGCAAAGGTTGTTTTCGATATAATTCATCGCGTCAGCGAAAATACAGAAATTCTTCATACTTCACCTCCCGATTCGGATCGCGCTTTCCTTAATTGTATTATAGCATAATTTAAAATTGTTGTCTTGATTTTTTGAGCATATTTTTCGGTGTAAAAAGGGCAGGAACTGTATAAAGGCTGCCCTGAAGGTGGGTACCGATACCGTCAGCGGTCGCATTAACCTTTGCGGGTGAGATCCCCTCTTTCTTCCCGCTGCTTCGTCAGCCCTCTTTTCTAATACCGATGTGTCTTGATTACGGTAATATTATTTATCAGTGTCGTTTAATCAACTATGCTCTGTCAAGGCTTCGGAATATGCCATTATCATTAAATTGTAAGGTTTTCCGAATAGAATCGAAATATCCGCGAAACTATTCGCGAATAAACCAAAGAACCCTTTATGGTATAATTGAACAAAAGGTAAATCTGTCGGTTTGCAAAATGCGCATATTGGCAACGCATTTGCGGAATGTGAATATAGGCAACGCAATGTCGGCGTATCAAATTTCAAAAAGGCGAAAATTTGCTTGCAAATTTTCATCGGTTCCGGCAGTCGCGCAGAGCGTAACGAAGTGAAGTGGAGCGGAGCGTGAGTGACGGAATTTTGAAATTCTTTTAAATAATCCGCTTTAGCTGAGCTTTTATCACAAGTTAGATCAGCCTTTATCACAAGATAAAAAACTTAAAAAGGGGTTCATAAATATGGGAAAATCAAATATCGCGGTGTTTTTCGGGGGGATTTCCTCGGAGTATGAGGTGTCGCTGCAGTCCGCGGCGGCGGTGCTGGAAAGCATGGACGCGGAGAAATACAGAGCTGTTCCCGTGGGCATCACGCAAAGCGGAGAGTGGTTTTTTTACGGCGGCGATTACGGCAGAATACGCGCAGACAAGTGGGCGGGCAAAGACTGCGTACCTGCGGTACTGTCCCCCGACAGACGTGAAAGCGGACTTGTTTTATGCAGCGGAGAGCGTGTTAGGATAGACGCGGCTTTTCCCGTAATGCACGGGATAGGCGGCGAAGACGGCACTCTCCAGGGGCTTATCGAGCTTGCGGGTATTCCGCTGTGCGGCTGCGGAACGCTGGCTTCGGCGCTTTGCATGGACAAAGACAAGGCGCACAGACTGGTAGCCGCGGCGGGAATTGCCGTACCTAAGTCCGTAACTCTTGACAGCGGCGAAACACCCGATATTGATTCGATTATCTCGGTAACGGGGCTTCCCGCCTTTGTTAAGCCGATTCGCGCAGGTTCTTCGATGGGCGTTTCAGCGGCGGCGGAACCCGCGGAACTAAAAAAGGGCATTGAACTGGCACGTCATTACGACAGCCGTGTGATAATAGAGCAGGCTATCTGCGCAACTGAGGGCAGCTCCGCTGCCCGTGAGGTCGGGTGCGCGATACTGGACGGCGACAAGCCCGTAATGGGCGCGATTGACGAAATCGAGCTGCACGGAGATTTTTTTGATTATACCGAAAAATATACGCTCGGCACCGCTGCTGTCCGCTGTCTGCCATCAACGGACAAGCTATCCGAAAAAATAAAGAAAACAGCCCTGAAAATATACAAGACCCTCGGCTGTGCGGGCTTTGCAAGAGTTGATATGTTCCTTAGACAGGACGGCGAAATAGTTTTTAACGAAGTGAACACTATCCCGGGCTTTACTGAGCACAGCCGCTACCCATCAATGATGAAAGCGGCGGGATACTCGCTGGAGCGGGTTGTGGATATGATAATTGGACAGGCGGTGAGAGCATGAAAGTGAATCTGTCATCTAAGGATATACACCACGGCAGTCTTATTGTAGTAAACGGAGAACACGGTCTGCCCTTCAATTACAGCTGTCAGACGTTCCCGGTGGACGAGCACAGCGGGATCAGAATGCAGCGAAACGCGGCGGTGCTGCTGGGAAAACTGCTCGAATCCGCGGGAAACGGAGAAATAGTGCTTGTCAGCGGCTGCCGCACAGCGGAGGAGCAGCAAAAAATATGGGACGAAAGCCTGCGAGAAAACGGACGGGAGTTTACGGAAAAATATGTCGCGCGCCCCTTTCACAGCGAGCACCAGACGGGTCTGGCGATAGACCTCGGAGAAAATCGGGAGAATATTGATTTTATCCGTCCCGATTTTCCATATGACGGAGTCTGCGGAGAATTCCGCCGCCGCGCCGCGGATTACGGCTTTGTGGAGCGCTATTCCAAAGGCAAGGAGAAAATAACGGGTATCGCTCACGAGCCTTGGCATTTCCGCTATGTGGGAGTGCCCCATGCGGAGATCATGAACGCTAAGGACTTCACTCTTGAGGAATACGTTCATTGGCTGAGAAAATTCCGCTATGGGCATTCGCCGCTGGTATTCCGCAAGGAGAGCCTTTGTGCGGAAATTTCATTCCTTGAAACGCGCGGTGCGGAAATAGAGCTTACAGAGCCGTTCAGCGTTTCGGGCAACAATTATGACGGCTTTATCATAACGCAGATCAGACGCGCCGATTCATCATGCACGGGAGCGATATCATGAGCAAACAGCAATACGGCACACTCGACCTTTTCAGGCTTTTGGCGGCGGTAATGGTCATGGCTATACACACAGCGCCGCTGGAAAGCGTGAACTCAGAGCTTGACTATATTTTCGGAATAATACTTCCACGCGTGGCCGTTCCGTTTTTCTTTATGGTATCGGGGCAATTCACGGATTTTTCCCGCTTTTTCGCGGTAAGAAAACAGCTATTAAAGCTGTCGCTCATGTACGGTATCTCTATATTGATTTATATTCCGCTGGGAATATACGGCGGATATTACGAAAAGCTCACCCCGGTTTCCGTGCTGAAAATGCTGCTTTTCGACGGCAGCTATTACCATCTGTGGTATTTTCCCGCCTGTATTCTCGGCTTGATTATCGTGTACCTGCTAAAAAGATTTCTGCCGAAAAAAGCGGCGGTAATTGCCGCCGCACTGTTATATATTATAGCGCTGTTCGGGGATAATTATTTCGGCATTGCCGAGCGGATACCGCTTGTTTCGGAAATGTACGGCGCTCTTTTCACGATATTTTCCTTTACGCGCAACGGCTTGTTTTTCGCTCCGCTGTTTCTTTTAATGGGGAATGAGCTTGGCACGGACAGGCGTTCGGAAAGCCGCCCAAAGCTGCTTGCGGGAATGCTGTTCTCGCTTGCGCTTATGATAGCCGAGGGAATGACCCTGCGGCATTTCGGAATACCCCGACACAACAGCATGCTGATATTCCTTGTTCCGGTTATGATATTTTTGTACAGGCTTCTGTTGTCGTTTCCCGCGCCGCCGCGCACTTTCGCGCGGTCTGTTTCCGCTTGGGCATATATTCTTCACCCCGCCGTTATCGCGGTACTGCACGGAGCGATAAAAACAGTACCGCTTCTTGGAAACAGTGCGGTGTTCTTTGTTCTGATTGTTATGCTTTCCTTTGCGGCGGCGGTTTCGGTGGAATTTATTCTGACTAAAACAGGAAACAAACTAAAAGATTTTAAGCGTGATCGCGCCTGATAAAACATTCAAAATATTATATAGTCGAGGCATGAGCATAGCTGTTGGTTCTTATTAGGGCAACACCGCACAAAGCCTTTGCACATATCTTTCTTGCATATTTTCAGTCATCTTGCGCAAGTTCTCCCTGGCAGAAGTCAGCCCTCCGTCATCGGGCATGCAAAACCTAACGAAAAATCTGACAGCGCAATCTGCACACAATCTTTGTGCGGTGTTGCTTTAAGAACCTGTCCGCATAGCCCGAAATGCTTTGACTGCAAAGCAGAATTTCCGAATTTCAAGGCGATTTTTAACAGAGTACCGTATGTACTGCTCGACGCAGTAAACCTGTCAAGAAAATCATTGAAGACAAACGGGAAAACTTTCGCATGAAAAGCACTGAGCTGCTATGCGGACAGGTTCTCGCAATAAACAAGAAGCCGCGGCATTTAGCCGCGGCTTGTGTTTGTTATTCCGCTGCAAGCATTGCTGCTGCCGCGTCAGCACCGTTCTCATGAACAATTATATAAAGATATCCGTCCTCCGTGGTTCCGCTTACCGCACCTGCAGCAGATGCCTCCTGGTCGGGATATAACGCCGCATCGGTCTGGATATACTCAAAATGCGCGTCAAAAGCGTCTTTAAGCGCATCTTCGTTTCCCGCAGTGGGCTTGGCAACCAGGATTTCGTTAAGCTGTGCGCTGATCAACTGATTTGAGAAATAATAATCCTCGCACATGTTCAGATCAATATTGAAGAACATGGTTGCCATCTCCTGATCGGTAACGTCCATCATAGCAGGCCATTCAACAGCTTCCATTGCTGCAGCGCCTAATTTCGCTGCTCTGCCGTTGGGGTCGGGGAGATTTTCGCCTCCATCCGAAGTGCCGTTTGACGTGCTGTCCGAGGTGCTTCCCGGAGCGTCGGGAGTACCGCTCGTATCGGAGCTGTCGGAATTATCGGGTGTGCTGCTGTCCGAAACATCGGAGTTATCCGAGCTGTCGGATACGTCGGAGCTGCCGGAGCTTCCCGAATTGTCATTGTTTGTGCAGCCGCTGATTCCTGCGGTCAGCATTGTCAAAGCGATTACTGTTGTAATAAATTTTCTCATAAGTATGCTTCCTTTCCTCTTTGCGGCTCTGGTGAGCCTTTTTCATTTTATTTTAACTGCGTTAGCAGTGTTTGCCATTATCAGATTATAGTGCCATATTTTTTCTGAGCGCCGACGGGAGCGGCATACTCTTATCCCGCCATGGTATATCTTCAAGCGTCACTACACGCTCATCGCTGAAAACGCGGCGTAAAAATTCCTCGTTCATATATGTCGGATTCGGCTTGGGATAGTCCATGTCGTCAAGCAACGGCTTTCCGCGTTCTCCCGTTTCATATACGAAGTGACCCCACCAAGGCAGCCACCAGAGCCACTCCGCGCCGTCCCGCGCCATTTCGTCGGGGTCGGGAATGCTTCCGCATTCGCTCAGCGCCGCTAACTTCCCCGAAGTATAGCCTGTGACCTCACGGAATTTATCGATCTGAGATGCGTGAGTCGGGATCTCGGGGTAAATATCCTCCCCGACAACATCAAAGGTGTTCGGATTTACCGCCGTGTTTATATTCTGTCCATTCCAAACCCAAATTACATTAGTAAGTTTATGGAAATTCATGAATCTGTCAAAAATTGTATACCACAACTTTTTATATGCGGATGTGCACTGCTCATTTCGGCAGCCCCACCAAAACCAACCGCCGTTAGCCTCGTGAAGCGGTCTCCACAGCACGGGAACGTCCTCGCGTTCAAACACCTTCATTGCCTCGGCTACCAGATCTATCTCGCGTATTATAAAATCATTTTCGGGAGTGCCGTCGGTTACGGCGCGGATAATATCAAAACTCGTTTTGTTCGGATATTCCGTATCCTTGTAGTAAAATGAGCTTTTATTGTGAATATTTTCCATGTCATCGGGGGCATACCAATGCCAGCACATGGTGAGTATCCCGCCGCAGTCCCTGCCCCATTCCAGCGCGCGGCTGATTTGGTCGTAGCCCCCACCAAGACCGCTTATACCCATAAAATCGTAACCGCGGATAGCAGGAAGCTTCCCGCAGGCTCTGTAATACACAATATCTTCAAGTTCATTTTTAAAAAGATATTGCTGTCCGGAAATGTATTTTTTTCCGCGGCATTCCTTTAGAAATTCAAAAAGCCGCCGCGTGTTGGGCGAAGGGTTTTCGGTGACAAGCCTGTCAGGGTCGGCAGGGTGGTTTAAAGCCTTTTCCAGTGCCGCAAAATCGGTTTTGTATTCCATACGTTCCTCACTTTGCCAAATCCGTAAAGTCCTATTCATTATACAATAATGCTGTCGAAAATGCAATAGCGAAATTCACTGTTTTACACAATATTTTATCTGTTTTGTTGTGCATTATGCCGGCGATTGTTTTGGCAATAAATTTGGCAGATTATTAAAATTATTCAACTTTAGGTCAACCTTTATATACAGGCTGAATCCGCAGCAATAAGGCGGCTGTGGAGCTTTTCATCATGCGAATTGGAAAACATTAATATGGCAACACCGTACAAAGCCCGCGCTTTGTATGCACCTTGCTTGCATATTTTTTGTCATCTTTCATAAGTTCTCCTTGGCAGGCGTCAGCCCGCCGACGTCGAGCTTGTACAATCTGACGAAAAATCTGGCGGCGCAATCTGCGCATAAGCTTTGTGCGATGTTGCCTTAAATCCATTTCGGCGAGATACGCGCCCGCCTGCGCTTCCTCAAGATGCTCAAAAACAGCCGACAGAATTTCTGCCGAACATACCCGAAAGAGTTTCTTGCATTCACCGTCCGAAAGCTGTGGGATAACCTCCGCGATGTCGTTTTCGTGGTAATCCTCAAGTTTGCTTTTACATTACTTTCGGAGTGTCGTTGCCGCGTATTACCGCCGAAATTTCGGAGTTGTAATCGGGTCTTACGGCTTCAAACTCCGTTCTTGTGATTTTTTCCTCGTGCATAATAAAAGCCCCACGTTTCATTAAATTTGAATATCAAATTTAATTATAAACATCGTAAATGGACAAAAAATACCCTTGATGACGAGAACAGGAGACGGACAGGCATTTACGCACACAAAATTTACCCGAAAAGTGCCAATTATTCTTGAATTTGTGCGCAGCGAGTTTGATATGGAGGGAGTAAAGTGGGATAACTGCTCCAGGGCAGGTATCACTGCTGTTATAGGCGGAAAAAGGTCAGGAAAGACTTTCATTCACTGTGCGGATATGGGCGGGCTGCCTGTTACTGAGGAATCCGAAGAAACACTTTCATCGCAAAACGGCAATATGCATGCCTGCAGTCACGATATGCACACCGCTATGCTGTTAGGGGCTGCCTGTCTGCTATATGAATATGAAAATGAAATCAACGGAACGGTCAGGCTGATGTTCCAACCGGCAGAGGAACTGTTTGAGGGCTCGGAGGACATGATAAGAGCGTGACCTTTTGAAAACCCTCATGTTGACACCCCCCTGATGATACACGTTGTATTGACCTTTCCCCTTGAAACGGGCACAGTGGTAGTATCTGTTCCCGGGATAAGCGCTCCGGGAGCGGATTATTTTACCATTGACATTCAAGGCAAGGGCTGCCACGGTTCTATGCCAAACAACGGCATTATTACGGGATTACAGGAAATTTCCGCAAGAGAGCTTGCTATGGGAAAAAGTGGTTATCACCTTAGGCTCTGTCGGGCGTGCAATGCGGCTAATGTTATCCCAGATACGGCGCAGCTGAAAGGCAGTATACATACCTTTGAAGACGATGTGCGCCGCTTTTTTATAAAGCGGATAGAGGAGATATCGTTGGGGATCGCGTCGGCTTCCGCCGTACTGCAAAAAACCATCTTGACGGGGACTGTCCCTCTTTATTTAATGACAAAGCGTTGTCCGAATACGCGGAAGGATATGCCACAGAGCTGCTGGGAAAGGAAAAAGCCTTGCCGGCGGCAGCAATGGGAGTCTCCGGGACTTCCGGTTCAGAGGATTTTGCCTTTATAAGCATGCAAGTCCCGCCGGTCATGCTTGCGCTTGCGGCAGGGCATCCGGAAGACGGATTCTGCTATCCCCAGCATCACCCTATGGTAGGCTTTGACGAAAAGGCTTTGTCCACAGTATGTGCTGTTTATGCTTATATGGCTATGCGCCGGTCGGAGGAAAACCGGTTTTTAGAACTTATTCTCGTAAAAAGTGGTGTTATGTAAGTTTGGTCGATATGAAAGGTATCCCGAAAAGGACTGCTCATTGCTTATGACTGCGGCAAACAATTTCTTTTGGACTTTATAGCAATCCATGGAATATTACAAGTTCACTTTAATCAACTGCATTGAATTTCACGACAAGGGTATGCTGTTGGCAGGCGGCTGCGGAGATATGAATGGCAAACCTCATATTGACAAGACCGAGCATCTGTATGCTGCATTTGAATCGGAAACAAAGAAATGCACTATTTTTTGAAAAAGGTAATTGACAAATCAAGAGCATTGTGACATAATATTATATGTTCAATGAGAGAATGTTGGATTATTTTATGGAAATGCCCCTATGTAATTGATAAAATTATTTATCAAAAGTGGACACCAAATCTTATTATTCTGCAATATTTTTCTCTGATTTTCATAAACGTTCAGGTGATTTACAAGAAATTGGTTTTATTGATGAATTGGTAGATTATATCAATAAAAGGTGCAAAAACACTTTTGTTAGTATTAACGATATAAATCTTTGTTGTTCCAAAGGTGGCGGACGTGATTGTTTTGATATTTTTCGCCGCAAATTTAGAACAACTCAACATCTTAAAATGCATTTTAATAATTGTCATCGACAACCCATTTCGATTACAGTTAAGAGTATCCCGATAATGAAGTCCTTTTTGATATAGATGGATTTGAGATATATGATCCGTTTAATTCATGCGCAAGGGCACAAATGCTCATGTATAAGGAGTGACTTTTATGATTATTAGTGCAAGCCGAAGAACCGATATTCCTGCTTTCTATTCAGACTGGCTGTTCAATCGCTTGAATGCTGGATTTGCTTATGTCAGAAATCCAATGAATATTCATCAAGTGAGCGAAGTAAATATTTCTCCCGATGTAGTAGATTGCATTGTTTTCTGGACTAAAAATCCAAAACCAATGCTTGATCGGCTAAATGAGCTTTCAGACTATCATTATTATTTTCAATTTACTATTAATCCGTATGCCACAGATGTTGAACCCGATGTTCCCAATAAGGGAAAAGAGATTATAAAAACATTTATTGAACTTTCTGATAAAATTGGAGCGGATAAAATAGTTTGGAGGTATGATCCAATTTTGCTTTCGGATAAATACTCCATTGATTATCACGCGAAGTATTTCGAGAAGCTTGCAAAAGATCTTAACGGCTCGTTTTCAAAATGTGTTGTCAGCTTTATTGATATTTACAAAAAGAACGCAAAGCGTTGCGCTGCAAATGGACTAAGTGCATTAAGCAATACACAAATGTTTGCCATCGTGGAACAAATTGCCAATATTTCAAGAAAATACAATTTCTCTGTTGCATCATGTGCTGAAAACATAGATCTTAATAAATTTGGCATCGAGCACAATAGCTGCATTGATAAGGAATTGATTGAACATCTTATCGGGTCAAGAATTACTGTTCAGAAGGACAAAAACCAGCGCGACGAATGTGGGTGTGTAGAAAGTATTGATATAGGGTCTTATGATACTTGTGTTCATGGATGCAGTTATTGTTATGCTAATTATAATATGGACAATGTTTGGTTAAATCATAGTTTGTATGATGTTAATTCGCCGTTGCTTTGCAGTGCCCTTTCCACTGATGATAAGATTACCAAGCGTGTTGTCAAATCTCTTGTTGATGATCAATTCGGACTTTTATAAAGTGGGTTCATCGCGATTTTTCAATGTTTTTCAAAAAAGTACTTGACAAACCAAAGTTGTTGTGGTATAACATTATATGTTCAGTAGGAGAATGCTGAATTTTAATATGCAGGTGTGTTGGAACTGGCAGACAAGCTGGCTTCGGGTCGCGTCACGACAGTGAATATATTTTAAGTCCCTTTATGGGGCTTTTTGTTTTTTCGGAGTTTATGTATGAAGAAAATATTGATTATTCAAGGCGGCGGACGTCATAACGGAAATACCGATCAGCTTGTGAAAGCGTTCGTCAAAGGAGCCAATGAAATGGGGCATGAGGTTGAGGTCATATCTCTTATCAAAAACGAAGTCAAAGGTTGCCTTGGGTGCAACATATGCCGATACGGAAAGCCGTGCGTTCAAAAGGACAGCTTCAATGAAATAGTTCCGAAAATTATGGCTGCCGACTTGCTTGTGTTTGCTTCCCCGCTTTACTTCTGGACTATATCGTCTAGCATAAAGGCTTTTATAGTATAGAAAGGCTCTACTGTATTGCCGAAGAGGATCGAAATCCGCCGTTGGGCAGATATGAACGGTATCCCGAAAAGGACTGCGCGCTGCTTATGACTGCAGCTGATAACTTCTTCTTGACGTTTGAACAGGCAGTGTCGTACTACAAGTTTACATTAGTCAACTATATCGGATTCCATGATAAGGGTATGCTGCTTGCCGGCGGATGCGGCGATACGAACAGTAAACCTCATATAGACAAGACCGAACATCTGACGGTTGCATATCAATTTGGCAAAGATTTATACAAAGATTGATTTTTCTTTGGAGTTCTTATTTATGAACAGATAAACGGTTTTGCTAGTAGTTAACCAAAATTTGTTCGGCTTTTTGAAAAAAGTACTTGACAAAACAAAAGTGTTGTGATATAATATTATATGTTCAGTGAGAGGTTGCTGAATTTTAATGCGCAGATGTGATGGAATTGGCAGATGCGATAGCTTTAGGACATGTCACGACAAGAGATTTATTTTGATAGAAACGGAACGTCTGTTTTGATATATAATCCGCAAAGGTTTCTCGGGTATTTCAGCCGAGTAAAAAAATCTGAAATCTATATACGCGGGTGTGTTGGAACTGGCAGACGAGCTGGCTTCAGGTGCCAGTGTCCGCAAGGACGTGTGGGTTCAAATCCCACCACCCGCACCATGAAACACTGACAAAAAAGATATTATGCCCACAAACGGCGGCACAAAGCCATTTGTGGGCATAAATCTTGCTAAAAACAGGATTCGCGATCCACAGATATTTTCGACACGAAAGTGGACTTGAACCCTCCCCTAGGTACAGCCCCCAAAATAAAGCACAAACGAAAATGAAACTTTAAACCTGCACCCTCGAAAAAGGACAAGGAAAAATAGGGTCGTGACCGCGCCTTGCTTCGTGAACAGAATAAAACGAAACTCAGCGTCGCATACTAAGAAAACAGACCTGCTATTGTTCCCCCAATTAAACCTTGCCAAAATCAAGCAGCATATTTTGTAAA
>CAJULF010000017.1 GCA_910587135.1 uncultured Oscillospiraceae bacterium | reverse complement strand
CGGTGGTTTTTTGCGCTAAAGCTACAAAAAGTCGTGCGTTTGCGAACGCAAACGCGCGCGGTTTCCGCTAAGCATGCGTAGCGGAACGAAGTGAAGCGGAGTATGATTAGCGGAAATTTTGAAATTTTTTTAAATAATTAGCCTTAGGTCAACCTTTATATACACGCTGAAGCGCACGATTTGAAACCGCAAATTACAATTTTATACTGTCACAAAGGGTCGTATTTTCTCCAAGGTTTTCTCCCCTATTCCCTTGACGTTTATCAGTTCGTCCACCGAAGAAAAACCTCCGTTTTCATTTCTGTAATCAATAATAGCCTGCGCCTTTACCTCTCCGATACCGTTCAGGGTTTGCAGAAGCTCCGATCCGGCAGTATTTATATTTATAAGAGAGGAATCCTGCTGTGAATCAGCCGTTGCAGAAACGTCGGAAGCAGTTGCTGACGGTCGGGAATCGTCCAAATGCTCCTGCGGCTCCGGAGCAAGAGCGCTGACAGCAGTTTCGCTTTGGGGTTCGGGCGTATTGTGGAGCTGAGGGCTTTCGGTCGGCAAGGTTGCGGAAACAGAGGTCTGCGGCGGAGGTTCAATTAAAGTATCCTCAGATGTTTCGGAATTATCCTCTATACTATACTCTGTCGTGTCAACGGTTTCCGCAGGCAAAGTCACAGCGGACATTTGCGTATACTCGGCAGATTCTACGGTTTCAAAGGTATCTGAAATATCAGAGTTTATAACATTAAAGGGATTCTTTGGTTTGTGAAATACGTTTACGCAGAAAACCGAAACGATACACAAGGATATGAATATCTTTCCGCCTCGCTTGAGCCACATTTCCGACTTAGCATTCACAGAATATCCCACCTTTTAGAGCGAATTTTGTCAAAACAAAGTTTCTTTTTGATAATTATAGCATATTAACGCGTGTATTTCAAGAAGGTTTGTAAATTTATTTTAACATCGGCGGCAATTAGTTATGCAAATAATAATTTATGATATTAAGCTATGTTGCTCTGAGCGGTTTGATTCTTGATTTAAAGGTGGCTCCGGGCTGAGATGCTTTTAAGATGTGTTGACCAAAAGCTGAATTATTAAAAAGAATTTCCCGCACCGCTGCAAACAACGCTTTGCGTTGTTTGCGCTATCTCGCCGTAAAAGCTCCGCCCGCTTCGCGGGCTGCGCGGAGTTTTGCGCAAATTACGACATAACATTTTAAGCATTTCCTTAACTTTTGCGCAAAACCCTCACGGCGGATTGCGGGAAATTCATGCGTGGGCGCACAGTGGATTTCGGCTTTCAGCGCCTTTGACTTATTGATTATTTTGTTGTTATAAGGGATGGCAAACACCCTAAGCTAAATTATTATTTGCGTTTTTGTTTTCCGCAGCAGGACGCGCAATCGGCACAGTTTCCGCCGCAGCCGCCCTTTCCAGAGCGTTTATCTCTTACCATTTTGACCGCGGCGAGCGCCAGTATTGCAATTACCACTGCTCCCGCAATTATCGAACCGTAATTCTGTGCCAGAAAATTTAGCATATCGATACCTCCTTAAATTGGTCGGCAGGCGGTTTCAAACCCACGAAACCGCCCGCGATCAAATTATACCTTTACCTTATGTGTGAGCTTAGTGCTCTCCTTGTAGCGTCTGCACAGCATGAATATCATAAATCCAAGCACCAGCAGAGCCGCAATAAGCCCTATAACATTTACATTTCCCGTAAACAGCGAACCCAACTGATAAATTATCAGCGATACCGCATAGGCAAATCCACACTGATAACCTATGGCGAACCATGTCCACTTTGCGGAATTCATTTCACGTCTGATAGCTCCGATAGCCGCGAAGCAGGGAGCGCACAGCAGATTGAACACCAGGAAAGAATATCCCGCAAGCTGAGTCATCGCCACAAAGTCCAGAACCCCGAATACTCCGACAACTTCCTCCTTAGCCACAAGCCCCATAATGGTTGCTACCGCGGCAGTGGGCTCTCCGAATCCGAGGGGCGCGAATATCCAGCAGATAGCGCCTCCTATCATGCCCAGCACGCTGTCGGAAAGCTCCATTTCCGTGCTGAAGCCGAAGCCTCCGTCAATGCTGCCGAACACCGATCCTGCCCAGATAAGCACCGAGGACAGCAAAATAATCGTTCCCGCCTTTTTGATAAATGACCAGCCGCGCTCCCACATAGAGCGGAGCACATTGCTCACCGTCGGCAGGTGATAAGCGGGAAGCTCCATAACGAAGGGAGCGGGGTCGCCCGCGAACATTTTCGTCTTTTTCAGCATAATACCCGACAGGATAATCGCCGCAACGCCGATAAAGTACGCTGTGGGAGCTACCCACCATGCTCCGCCGAACAGCGCAGAAGCGATAAGCGCGATTATAGGCATCTTAGCGCCGCAGGGGATAAACGTTGTTGTCATGATGGTCATACGGCGGTCGCGCTCGTTCTCAATGGTGCGCGAAGCCATGATTCCGGGAACTCCGCAGCCCGTTCCTATAAGCATTGGGATAAAGGACTTGCCCGAAAGCCCGAATTTACGGAATATCCTGTCCATAACAAAGGCGATTCTCGCCATATAGCCGCAGCTCTCCAGGAAAGCCAGGAATATGAACAGCACCAGCATCTGAGGAACGAAACCCAGCACCGCGCCTACGCCGGCTACTATTCCGTCGAGGATAAGGCTCTTAAGCCAGTCAACGCAGTTGACAGCGTCCAGACCGCTCTCGATAAGCACGGGAATACCGGGCACCCAAACGCCGTACTCCGCGCTGTCTATTTCCTCACCGAGCTGCTCCATAGGCTCGTCTACAAACTCCGAGATATCGTAGCCCGCCTCGGCGATCGAATCCCCGTAAGAGCCGTAAGCCTCTTCAAATCCCGCATAGTCGCCGTCCTCAATAGCGCCGAGGATATCCTCCGCGCCGATAGCCTCAGCGTCAACGGCGCTCTGAACCGTGGATATAACGCTCTCCGACCAGATATTCTGCTCCGCGAACCCGTTGCAGGCATCCTCGTACTCAGATGTGCCTATCCCGAACAGATGCCACCCGTCACCGAAAAGCCCGTCGTTGGTCCAGTCGGTAAGCAGCGTTCCCACAGTCGTTACCGATATGAAGTACACCACAAACATTACCGCCGCGAAGATCGGCAGCGCCGCCCAGCGGTTGGTAACTACCTTATCTATCTTATCCGAAACTGTCATGCCGCCCTTGTTCTTCTTTTTAAGGCAGTCCTTTATTACAGTTCCTATGTACAGATAACGCTCGTTGGTGATTATGCTCTCGGAGTCGTCGTCCATCTCCTTTTCCGCCGCCGCTATATCCTGCTCGATATGCTGAAGCTTTTCTTGGGGAAGGTTCAGCATTTCCAGAACCTTTTCGTCCCGTTCGAACACCTTGATGGCATACCATCTCTGCTGCTCCTCGGGCAGATCATGCAGCACAGCCTCCTCGATATGAGCCACCGCGTGTTCCACACAGCCGCAGAAGCTGTGATGTGGCACCGGTTTCATGCCCGACTTCGCCGCTTCCACAGCCTTGTTAGCCGCGTCGATTATACCCTCGCTCTTAAGCGCGGATATCTCGCAGACCGTGCAGCCAAGCTCCTTTGCAAGCTGTTCCGTGTTTATTTTATCCCCGTTCTTTTTAACCACGTCCATCATATTGACAGCCACGACAACGGGAATCCCAAGCTCCACAAGCTGTGTTGTAAGATAAAGGTTTCTCTCCAGATTAGTTCCGTCTATTATGTTAAGAATAGCGTCGGGACGCTCTCCGATAAGATAATTTCTCGCCACAACCTCCTCAAGAGTGTAAGGGGACAGCGAGTAGATTCCGGGCAGGTCCGTAATAATAACGTCCTTATTTCCCTTGAATTTGCCCTCCTTCTTTTCCACCGTTACTCCCGGCCAGTTACCCACAAACTGATTTGAACCCGTCAGCGCATTGAACAGCGTTGTTTTACCGCAGTTCGGATTACCCGCTAAGGCGATTCTGATATCCATTTAATTTCTCCTTTCTTATTTTGGATTAGCTTAGCCTAACCGCACTGCATATGAAACATATAATCAAGACGGCATATGCACCGTGCGCAAAATTGCAGTTATATTTCCACCATTTCCGCATCAGCCTTGCGCAGCGAAAGCTCGTAGCCGCGTACGGTTATCTCTATCGGGTCTCCCAGCGGAGCTACCTTTCGGATATATATTTCCGTACCCTTTGTTATACCCATATCCATTATCCTGCGCTTGACCGCTCCCTCACCGGTAAGCTTCTTTACCGTGACGGTCTGTCCGATCTTAGCGTCCTTCAATGTTGCCATAACACATACCTCCCAATCTCTGTAATTTCTGTTTTATACCATGATTTTCATCGCCATTTCCTTAGAAACAGCTACGCGGGACTCTTTGACATTAACTATGACATTCCCTCCTATTTCATTGATAATTGTCACCATTCCACCCACGACAAAGCCCAGGCTTTCAAGGAACTTCCGTGTATCGGGATTTCCGCCAACTTTCCTTATCATCATTTCTTCACCCGAATCAGCCATTGTAAGCGGCATCATACTATCCCTCCCGTTTTAAATTTCTCAGAGCCTGTTTTATTATATAAGGCATTCAATGCTCCATATAGGTTAGCGTAATCTAACGCACTGCCCTTGATTTTGGTTAGCCCTTGCTAACCATGTATATAATACTACATTTTACTCCCAAAGTCAAGAGTTTTTTCACTTTTTTGCCGCCGAATATATTATTTTGTTGATAGTAATATTATTTCAAAGCTTTTAAACAATTTATTTTATTAATTTTGCACAAATATATCCCCCGCTTATCAGGCGGGGGATAACTGTTTAATTTCTATGATCCGTTGGCTATAGCATCCCATTTTGCGGCGAGCTCAGGATAATATTTGCGATAAAGCTCATCATAAAGACTGCATAGCTCAGAAACGACCTCTTCGTCTGCCAAAAACTGTATTGAACTGATCGTTACAACTTTTCCGCCGGGAATTACACTAAGCGTGTTCACATCGTCCGTCATAGAGCTAATGTAACGGCTAACCAGAAATATTGCTCTATATCCGCCATCGGGACTTCCTGCCCATGTGTTTTTGTTCAGCGGAGGTTTTTCTATTCGTATCTGCCTCAGCAGCTCAAACACCCTTTCGGCATCCTCGTCTGACAGACGCGCGGATTCAACTACAGAGCCATCCTCCCTGTAAGCGTCCAGTCCGCCCGGAACTATCTCAATATATGCATACTCAGCGGCGGCTGTTTTAACAAACGGCATAAATGCATCGTCTGTTTCCCGGTTTTCGGCGCTTTCAACAATTTGCGACAATATTTTGTTAGCAGATTCGTCTTCAACGCTTTCAAAAGTCTGGAGCGAAGAATCCAAATCAAAAGAAGATTCCACCTTTGTGCAGGAGCAGAAGAAAAAAACCGCAAAACATAAAAGCGTTACGAATATCAGCCCTTTACCAAACATGGCACACGCCTCTTTCCAACGTCCAAGTGTATCCGGAAGCATAATAAGAATATTCTCCCGATGAACTGGGGTTTGAGTAGGTAAATCCATAATTAGGATCCATTATGTAAATTGTTTCACGACTGGTATAAATTCCATACAATACAGCTCCATGCCTTGTATAATCTATTGTACCATCTTCTAATTTGACCGGTTTAGTATAATCTGCAAATCCGCCATAAATAGGATAATCTGCCTTAATGTTTTTTAAAACAATCTGCGCACCGGGGGCGACTGACTTGTAACTATAACTCAGCCCATACAAAGACAATACATATGGAATATCCTCTGTGTAAACTTTATTTCCGTCATTAGGGTTATAAGATGTAAAATAATTATTTACATCATACGAATCATAGTTTGTGCCCTTCTTGTAATTTATTATTGACGCACATGCAGCAGCCCAGCATAAATTATGTCCTTGTTCAATATAGTCTACATCGCACTCATACAAATCATTAACAGCATAAGCCTCAGTCCCATAATAGTTTAACGGCTCGCTTTCCAAAAGGCTTGAAAGAACCAATGTGCCGCCGTTTTCATCACCGCCAAGAACCTCACGGTCTGAATCGCCGTAATCATACTCCGACAGCATTATAAACTCCCCATCGGTATACAGATAACTCCCGTCATCGGCATACACGATGGAAAACTCCGTATCGGCGTCAATATAATCGTTTATAGAATATGTAAGCTCTGTTGTGATTTGATAGCTGTCATCCGCCTCAATCGCCCACAGAACTATATCATCGCCATAAATCAACGGATACATGGTTATACAAGGCGAAAAACCGTCTTTAAGATATTCGTAGGTCTGAACCGCTTCACCTAAATACAAATCTTCAAAGTCCACATTGCCGATACCCCAAAGCTCCTTTTGGGATTCAACATGGCCCAGGCATGATGCAATTTCGGAATTTCTTACAGCGTGTGCCGATTCCCCGTTTTTTACTGTTTCGGCAGTTATCGAAAGCGAAAGAGATGTTGCCGTTAACGCAGCAACCACAGCGGATAAAATACGTTTGTTTTTCATGATTTTCCCCCTTAAATTTTAAAACGCGGTGTAAAAACCGTAGTTATATTTTACGATGTTTTCGGATTTTTCGAAAGCCTGCCGTAACTTTATTATAACCTGCCCCTACACATATAATGACACATTGTTGATGTGTTAAGAAATCTTAATATAAGCATAAAAATATTATTATTTCAATCCAGCTAACGCATCCAGCAGCTTGTCTATCTCCTCCTCCGTCCCCACGGTAATGCGCAGTCGGTTGTCTATTCTCGGCTTTGAAAAATACCTTACATAAATATCCTTCGTTTTAAGAAACTCGCAGATATCCCTCGCCGCGTATTTCGGGTGCTCAGCGAACACGAAATTAGCAGAGCTGTCGGGCAGATCAAAGCCAAACGCACGAAGCCCCTCTGTAAGCCTTTCACGCGAAGATATAACCCGCGAAATGGTTTCCGCAAAATATTCCTCGTCCTCCACCGAAGCTATTCCCGCCGCTATCGCCACGCTGTCCATGGGGTAGGAGTTGTAGCTGTCCTTTGCAGCGAAAAGGGCTGAGATTATCTCTTTGTTGCCCAGCGCGTAGCCTATCCTCATTCCCGCCATTGAGCGGCTCTTTGAGAAGGTCTGTGTTATAACCAGATTCTCGTATTCATTAAGCAGCGGCAGAGCGCTTATTCCGCCGAAATCCACATATGCCTCGTCCACAATTACCACGCTTTCGCGGTTGCAGTCAAGAATTTCCCGGATAAAATCCGGTCCCCTGCCGATAGAGGTTGGCGCGTTGGGATTGGCGATTACCACGCCGCCGTTGGGGCGGTCATAATCCGCGGCGTTGATATTGAAATTCTCGTCTACGGGAATCGTTTCATAGGGTATTTTAAGCATCTCGCACCACACAGGGTAGAAAGAATAGGTTATGTCGGGATAAATTATAGGCTTGCCGGAGTTGAAAAAGGCGCGGAAACACAGCGCCAGCACGTCGTCAGAGCCGTTCCCCGCGAACACGTTTTCGCACTCCAGACCGAATCGCTTAGCCAATGCCGCCCTCAGCGGCACTGCGTCCGCGTTTGGGTATTTTTTCAGGTTCTCACCGTTAAACTCACGGATTGCCCGTATGACCTCGGGCGACGGCGGATAAGGATTTTCATTTGCGTTCAGCTTTATAAAATCCGTTTTGTTCGGCTGTTCTCCTGCCGTATAGGGCTGTATTTTTATCAGATTGTCCTTCCAGCTCATTAAAAATCTCTCCTAATAACTAATGGACAATAAACGTTCCGATATCGCCGTATGCATATCGTTACAGTCTATTGCCCATTACTATAATGTCAATTATTATTCATCGTCCTCAAGCTCGAACTCAAGGTGCTGACCGCAGTTCGGACAGTCCATGCCGCCGAGAGCAGCCTGCTCGTAATCAAAACGAATGGTATTTTCGCAGTTGGGGCAGGTGGTCTCGTACATCTCGTCAAGCTCGTCAAAATCGTCCTCGTAATCCTCGTCCTCGTAGTCGAAGACCTCGTCCTCAAGATCGGCGACGCTCTCCTCAATATCCGTCATTACTTCCGCAACATCGTCAAGCTCCTCGTCGATCTCCGCAAAACGCTCGTCCACGTTATCCAGCTCCGCCGAAATGTCCGCGAGAACGTCAAGAATCGCGCCGAGAATTTTACCCTCGTTTGTGGAGTCGTCAACCTTAAGTCCCTCCGCAAGACCCTTTATATAAGATACCTTTTCGCCGATAGTCATAACGTTTTACTTCCTTTCTGCCCCATGAAGCGCAAATCACTTTACGCGCTCCATATATTCTCCCGTTCTCGTGTCAATACGGATAACCTCGCCCTCGTTGATAAACAGGGGAACGCGGATCTCCGCACCCGTTTCCAGAGTTGCGGGCTTGGTCGCGTTTGTAGCGGTATTTCCCGCGAAGCCGGGATCTGTCTGGGTTATTTCAAGCTCCACAAAGTTAGGAGGCTCTACGCCGAAAACCTTGCCCTTATAGGACAAAACCTTGCAGATCATATTTTCCTTGACAAACTTGAAGTTGTCGCCGAGGTCGGAAGCGTTTACGGGAACGTCCTCATAGCTCTCGGGATCCATAAAGTGGTACAGCTCGCCATCGCTGTAAGTGTACTCCATATCCTTTCTCTCCACAAAAGCGGTAGGGAATTTTGCGGACGGGTTATAGGTCTTTTCAACCACCGAGCCGGTAATAACGTTTCTCACCTTGGTTCTTACAAACGCCGCGCCTTTGCCGGGCTTAACGTGCTGGAACTCGATGATCTGCATTACGTTGCCGTCCTCCTCAAAGGTTACGCCGTTTCTGAAATCTCCTGCTGTGATCATAATATGCCTCCAATTTACTTTTTCCTGTCATAAGCCGGACGCGCCGTTGACCGCGCATAAACATATCCGACACCATACTTTTATATTTTAACCTATATCGCGGATTTTTTCAAGACCTTTTTATAAAAAATCCTAAAAAAAGCCAAAAGAATTACACATTTCATATGTGAATAAGGTTTTTAGTGACATTTGCCAGATTATCGCAGCCGTTTTCGGTAACGACCACCATATCCTCAATACGCACACCGTACTTTCCGCTGATGTAGGCTCCCGGTTCGATAGTCACCACCATGCCCGCGCGGAGCATCGTTCCGCTGCTTTTGGAAAGACGGGGCTCCTCATGTATCTCAAGCCCCACACCGTGTCCCAGACCATGGTTAAAATACTTATCCAATCCGTTCCAAGCGTTAAGGGTGCTGCGCGCAACACTGTCCGCAACCTTGCAGCCAACCCCCGCACGCACCGCCTGCATAGCATCGATATTCGCGCTGTAAACCGCATTGTAAACCTCTTCCATCTGCTCGGAAACGCTGCCCACCGCAAGAGTTCTGGTCATGTCGGAATGATACCCGTCATAAAGCGCCCCGAAGTCCAGCGTCAGGAATTCGCCCTCCTTAAGCTCCTTGTCCGTGGGAACGGCATGGGGAACCGAGGAGTTTATGCCCGATGCCGCGATGGTATCAAAAGATATCCCGTCCGCACCACTGTCCATTATATAATATTCCAAAAGCGCGCTGACCTGCTTTTCGGTCATGCCGCTGCGCACAGTCCCCAGAAGGCGCTCAAAGCCTTTTTCGGCGATACGCTGCGCCTTTGTGATAAGAGCGATCTCCTCCGCGCTTTTAACTATCCGCATTTCGCGCAGCTTATCGGAAAGCCCGTTTCCGCTGTCCAGTTCGGAGTAGTGAAGCATTTCGCGGTAATCCTCAAGCTCCCTTACCGTCAGCATATCCGATTCGATATGAAGCCGCTTTATGCCATGCTTGATAAGCAGATCGAGCAGCTGCTTGCCCGTATCCGTAAGCAGTATTACCGTGCAGTTTTTAGCCTTCTGCTTCGCATGGTCGAAATACCGCGCGTCGATAAGGAAATAGCTCTCCTCCTTGGTTATCAGCATAATGCCGTCAGTGGACGCGTACTCGCTGAGATAACGGCGGCTCACCTCGGAGGTTATAAGAGCGCCGCTGCGCTCGTCCTCCAGCCATTGTGAAAGTTGTTCAATCCTGTTCATATCCTTACTTTCCTTCCCCCAGAATATTATTGAGCGCGTAGAATGCCAGACAGTAGCTGTACTTGCCAAAGCCGCTTATACTGCCGCGGCAGACCGGAGCTATCACGCTTATCTTGCGGAAATCCTCGCGGTTGTCAACATTTGACATATGCACCTCTACCACAGGTATTTTTATCGAAGCGATAGCGTCCCTCAGCGCATAGCTGTAATGAGTATACGCGCCCGCGTTGAAAATGACCCCCGCACAGTCCAGCCGCGCCTCCTGTAATCTGTCAATAAGGCGACCCTCGGCGTTGTTCTGGAAATATTCAACCTCGTATCCCATAGCCCGCCCCAACTCCATCATCTCGTCGTTGATGGATTGCATTGTTTCTTCGCCGTAAATATTAGGCTCTCTCTCTCCGAGAAGATTGAGATTCGGTCCGTTCAGCACCAGTATTTTCATACCTTACCCCCCAAAGCTTTGTAGTATTTCATCATCTCCGCGGCGTCCTCAGCCTGCGTTCCATCGCTTTCGCAGATAACGGACGGGGAGAGCCCGCGGCTGTAAAGCTCCTCTATAAGCGGCTCATAGCGCGGTCCGAAGATATTGTCCTCGAATGTGATATGACGCTTTTCACCGCCCTTCGTATACTCTATCTTACTGAAATGTATATGCATTCTGCTCAGCCGTTCATACCCGAGCTTGTCCTCAATATGATCCAGCATTTTCGCGTAGTCCTCCCTGCCCTTTATTCCGCCGAGAGTACGCGCGTTAAGGTGTCCGAAGTCCACCGTGGGGAGAAATCTCTCGTCAACGCCGCACAGTTCCACGACCTCTTCAAGAGTTCCAAGCTGGTTTATCTTGCCCATAGTTTCGGGACAGATTATTATTTCGGAAAGTCCCGCCTCGTCCAGCGCCGCCTGAGCGCGTTTCAGCGTATCCTTCGCGAGAAAAGTCGCCTCCGCTCGGCTGATTTTGGAGCAGCTGCCCGAATGAACGACGATTTTTTCCGCTCCCACTGATTTCGCGGCGTTCGCCGACTGCAAAATGTAATCCACGCTTTTAAGCCGCTTTTCCTCCTCAACGGAGGACAGCGAGATAAAATACGGCGCGTGGAGCGTGATGTATATCCCGTTTTCCCTTGCCAAATTCGGAAGCAGCACGGGAGTTTTTTCGCTCAGCCGCACCCCTCTGCCGCACTCTATTTCGTAACCGTTAAGCCCAAGCTCTTTGAGATACGCGGGAAGCTCCTCGGGAAATTTCCGCTTGCCCCAGCTCACGGAATTTCCTCCGGGTCCGAAAGTAATACCCATTATCTTCTCTCCAATTTAGAATAATCTCTGTGGAACACTACGCTTTCCAGCCGCCTTTTTAAGCGGAAAGTCCAGGTCTTTTCCAGGTGAAACGGCTCGACAAGCACTGTCCGCACTCCCCTTAAATTTCCCGCTACGATATCCGTGAATATCTGATCGCCAACGACCAGCGTAACGTTTCTGTCCGCCCCCATCGCTTTCATGGCGCGGGTTATTCCGAAGGTAAGCGGCTTTGCTCCGTTTGCGGTGAACTCCAGACCCAGCCTTGCCGCCAGTGGCGCTACCCGCCTGTTGGTGTTGTTGGACACCACCCGCATCTTTATCCCCAGACCCCTCATTTTATCCAGCCAATCCTCCACGCCCTCCTCGGGGACGGGGTCTCCGTGCATTGAGAGGGTATTGTCAAGATCCAGCACAAGCGCCTCGACGCGGTTTTCTCTGAGAAAATCCTCGTCTATCATAAGCACGCTGTTAAGCCAGAAGGTAGGTTTGAACAGCATTATAACCCCCAACGACATTTCATCGTGACACAAGTCAATTATCTTTTATACTTATTCCCATTAGAAAGCGTACAAAAAATCGAGCAAAAACTCTGATATATGGTTTTGCGAAGATTTTTGTGTACACTTTCAATGAGAAATTAGTATTATACAATTCTTCGGGGACGCCCGTCACCCAATCAAAATCATATCCATATTCCGTTATAAATAGCCTTAAAACAATTAAAGCGGACAAATACCTGCCCGCCCTAACCGTTGATTTTAAGTAGCAAAAGCAAACTCCAAATCAGAATGTTTCACACGCTCCAAATCAGAACTTGCGCTTGCGAGCAGCTTCGGACTTCTTCTTACGCTTTACCGAAGGCTTTTCGTAATGCTCTCTCTTACGAACTTCAGCAAGAACGCCGTCCCTTGCGCATGAACGCTTGAAACGCTTCAGAGCTGTCTCAAGAGATTCATTTTTGCCCAGACGAATTTCTGCCATCTATATTTCCCTCCCTTTGCCGGTCGGCACAGGTTATCTACTAAACGTAGTATATACAAAAGTATATACTACATTATACAACCTCAATCACGTTTTGTCAAGTACTTATTTAAAATTTTATGCAATTTTTTCTAAGAACCTGTTATTATCTTACCGTATGCCTCTTGCTTCAGACTGTATATAAGGTTGACCTAAAGCGGATTATTTAAAAAATTTCAAAATTTCCGCTAAGCATACTCCGCTTCACTTCGTTCCGCTTCGCATACTTAGCGGAAACCGCGCACGTTTGTATTCGCAAACGTGGTTTTACGCAAACTTCGACGTAATGCTTTAGCCAACCACATTGTCGTTGCGTAAAACTCTGCGACTTTTTGAAATTTCATGCGCCGACATTACGTGGCATTTAAGCTTTTTCTGCAAGCTGCCGCGTACATCGGGATACTAAACAGGCTCTAAGCGGCGGCTATTCCGTTACCCATTCCGAGATATCAACGGGCGTACCGTCCGCCCAGAGATGTTCCAGACGATAGAAATCCCTTGTTTCCTCCAAGAACACATGAATTATTATATCATAATAGTCAAGAACTATCCATGTTCTGCTTTGTTCGCCCTCTGTGCCTTTGGGCTGAACGCCCTTTTCACCGAGCATGAATTCTACCGCGTCCGCAAGCGCCTTTACCTGCGTGGTGCTTGTCGCCGAGGCTATCACGAAGTATTTCGCGAGAATTGTCAGCTCCTCCACCTTAAGCACCTTTATATCCGACGCTTTCTTTGAATCAAGCGCCCTTACAGCAGTTTCAAGTTTCTGTAAATCAGTCATAAGCTCTCCTTGTCCGTATTGTATTTCAGATAAAAATTATATGCGTCCAGCGTATACCGCGGGATATACCCGCACTTTGAAGACACCTTCTGTATCTGGTATATCAGCGCCACCGACATTGCCTTATCAAGATTATCATAACAGATTTTTCTGAATTTGTCAACGTCCCTGTAGCTTCTGTCCTCCGATATCATATCACCGAGATAGACTATCTTTTCAAGCAGCGACATATCCGCCCGCGCGATCGTGTGAAAACGTATCGCGCCGATTATCTCCACGTCGGTGATTTTCAGCTCCTCGCGGACATAATATCCGCCCGCCACCGCATGCCACAGCTGCGGCGAGAGCAGCTCCGCGGGGTCGGGGTCAAGCCCGCTTTCCGCGCAGTAACGCTTCTGAAGCTCGGGAGCCTCCTCCTTCATTATATCATGAAGTAGCCCCGCAAGATAGCAGCGCTTTTTGTCGCCGCCGTTAAGCTCCGCCAGATTAAAACTCGCCTGCGCCACGTTTACACTGTGAGTGTAGCGCTTTTTCGACAGGCGCTGCTTCAAAAGCTCCCTGTACTCCTCAAATTCTTCATACTTCAAAGATAATCCCCCCGATGATCATTTCAAAAATTCACGCGCGGTCGTTAACCGTCACCTTTATAGCCCGTTTAGTATCCGGAGAATTGCCGGATAAGCCCGGATTTTCGCATCGAACGACGGCAATTTTTCACAGATGTACTGTATGTACCGGATCGACGCAGTCAGCCTATCAAGAAAATTTGCCCGAGCACAGCGCGGAAAGGCGGGTAAAGGCGGTGCTTCGGAAAATACTAAGCAGGCTCCTCATATTTGTTCAATAAGAACGGAAATTCAGCCGAAATATTCTTTAAGAACGATTCTAATAGGTTCCCTTATGTCAATATTATCCGTTCCATACATTTTTTCCTCAAAATAATGGACTTTATTTGAAACTCCCCAGAAGTTTTGATCAAGCCATTCCTCCATATCCGCACCATATTTGATAAGTAAATCGAGGGATTCAAATAATCTCTTTTTGGTTATTTCCTGTATATCCGGATAAGCACCCCCGCGCTCCAGAATCATTTCCGCATAATTTACTGCCGTACCTATCGGAAACACTTCCGATGACGTTTTCCGATTGGGATCGGCCCCATTCTCAAGCAGTATTTAATCAGATCTATATACTTTTCGGAATGGCTGTACTGTTTGTAACATAATGAGGCAAATACACCTATTATAGCATCATGCAGGACGGACATACAGACGCTGTGAGGCGGAACAATCGCCGGGTCTTCCATGAAATCGGAGTCGGCGCCCTTTTCAAGCAAAAGATCTATAATTTCAAATTCTCCGCATTTGATAGCTACTTGTAACGGCGATTGCCCTATATCCTTTTTAGGTGCTTTTGCGTTGTAAACCTCGTTTACAACGGCGGCATTTTTTGATATTGCCGCCCGCACAGCTTCAATATCGCCATGCCTTATATCTTTAAATAATTTATTCATTTAATTCCACAACAATCCCAATTTTTTCTCCGATCTTGTCGACGGATATGGCACTGTTCAATTCGTTTCCGCATATCGCGCGGGTATAAAGCCGGCAACACTTTTGACCTGTTACCTTATTGTACGGAATAAATATTTTTTTCCTTTATATATTCACACACGCCGTGGGGAACAAGCGCGGAAAAATCCTCGCCGCGCGCCGCCTTATCACGTATCTCGGTAGAGCTTACCTCCACGGCGTTGGTGGGCAGCACCTTGATCTTTCCCATCTCCGCGGCAAATTCCATCATATCCGTAAGGCTGTCATTGTCACGAGCCGCGGCGCAGACCTTAACCTCGTTAAGGATACTTTCGTATCTGTACCACTTGTCAAATCCGAACAGCATATCCCCGCCTATAAGCAGAAAGAATCTGTCCTCGGGGTACAGCTTTTTCAGCTCCCGTACGGTGGTTATCGTATAGCTTTTTCCGCCGAGAGTGCGCTCAATATCGCTTATCTCCGCTCCCTCAATATGCCCGAAAGCGCGGCGGCACATCTCCGCTCTGTCGTCAAACGGGGCAAGCTTTGTGTCCTTATGCGGCGAATCAAATGTTGGGATTATCAGCAGCTTTTTAAGCTTAAGCTGCTCCACAGCCTCCTCCGCAAGACGGACATGACCGTTATGAACGGGGTTGAATGCTCCCCCGAATATACCCGTTTTAATCAAGCTCTATCACCCTCTTTTTCGGGTCTCTGCTTCTGCGCCACAGCACAAATTTGCGCCCTATCACCTGCACAACCTCCGAGCTTGTCAGCCGCGCTATCTCGTCGGCAGCCTCTCTCGCGGTGTATTCGCAGCTTTCCTGAACTCCCGCCTTGATGAGTTCTCGCGCGTTGAGTACGTCGTCGAGCTGCTTTACAAGCTCCTCTCCTATTCCGTTCTTTCCCACAAAAAATATCGTATCATACCCCTGCGCTATGGAGCGCAGATGGGCGCGTTGTTTACTTGTCAGCATCAAGAAATTTCTCCTTCAATATAACCGAGAGCTTTTCAAACGCCCTTGCGCGGTGACTTATCCTGTTCTTTTCCTCATCGTCGATGGTCGCCATGCTCTCGCTATCGTCTATCATAAAAATGGGGTCATAGCCGAAGCCGTTTTTTCCCGTCATCTCGTCGCCTATGTACCCCTCAACCGTTCCGTTTACGGAATACTCGCTGTCCTCGTCGTATATAAAGTATATCGAGCAGACGAAACGCGCGTCGCGAAGAGGTCTTGCCACCCCGTGCATTTCCTCCAGAACCTTCTCGCAGCGTTCCTTATCCGTTGCTCCCTCGCCCGCGTATCGCGCGGAATACACCCCCGGCGCTCCGTCCAGAAAATCAATTTCCAGCCCGCTGTCATCAGCAATGGTAGGAACGCGCAGCGCCTCGAAGATAGCCCTTGCCTTTATGTGAGCGTTCTCCTCAAAGGTATCCCCGTCCTCGACGATTTCCTCCGTATAGCCTGCCTCGCGCATGGATACCGCCTCAAACCCGAAGGGGCGCAGCAGCTGTCTGAACTCCCTGATTTTCCCCTCGTTGTTAGATGCTATTATTATCCTTTGTCGGACAGGCACGGTAGAGTGTTCTTCCTCACTCGGTTTGTGATGATGTTTCATATTTCCTCCTGATTATAATTTGAAATTTTTCGCACCGCCGCAAACTACGCTTTGCGGCGTTTGCGCTATCTCGCCGTGCGGGCAGCTCTCCGCTTCGCTCCGTGCTTCCCGCACAGCGGATTGCGGAAATTTCCCGCATGGGCTGAATGTTGCTGTTTTTTGGCGATGTTTATCTGCACAGGCAAATTGACGCTCTCAGCGAACGGCGCATGCCCGCGTGGGCATAATATCACCGCAGGCTGTAACCGAGCGCCGTCACTCAAACAGCGCCCTTACATAATCCTCCGGTATAAAGGGCTGAAGATCGTCGATTTTTTCTCCTACGCCCACCAGCTTTACCGGAATGCCCAATTCATTCTTTATAGGTATTATTATACCACCTTTTGCCGTTCCGTCAAGCTTTGTGAGAACAATTCCCGAAATTTCGGCACTTTCACCGAAAAGCTTCGCCTGATTAACAGCATTTTGCCCTGTTGTGGCATCCAGAACAAGCAGTATCTCCGTCGAAGCCTCGGGAAGTTCGCGGCTGACAACACGCGCTATCTTCTTAAGCTCCTCCATAAGATTTTTCTTGTTGTGAAGCCTTCCCGCGGTATCGCACAGAACCACGTCCGCGCCGCGTGCCTTTGCCGCGCTTATGGCGTCGAAAACCACCGCCGCGGGGTCGCTGCCCTCCGTCTGCTTAACAAGCTCCACACCCGCACGGTCCGTCCATACATTCAGCTGGTCGATAGCCGCCGCGCGGAAGGTATCCGCCGCCGCCACTATCACACGCTTGCCCGAGCGCTTGAGATGGGCAGCGAGCTTTCCTATGGTGGTAGTCTTTCCCGCGCCGTTCACTCCTATAACCATAATGACCGAGGGCTTTGTTTCCAGCCGCAGCTCGTTGTCACCCGTAAGTATCTCGGCGATTATCTCCCTTAAAAGCTCCTTTACCTCCGCGGGATCTGTCGCTCCGGTGCGCTTTACCGCCGCGCGGAGCTTGTCGCATATCTCCAGCGAGGTTTCCGCGCCGATATCCGACAATATCAGCGTTTCCTCCAGCTCGTCGAAAAATTCCTCGTCGATTTTGGTAAAGGAGTTTATCAGCAGCTCAACCTTGTTCACAAAACCGTCCTTGGTTTTTTTCAAGCCGTTTTTCAGCTTTGAAAAAAATCCATCCCGCTTGGCCGGAGCGTCCTCGGATTCCTCCGAATCGGGGCTTTCCTCATTATTCGCGTCGGAATTTTCGGGAATTTCCTCCATATCGAAGCTGTCCTCAATCACCTCCGCTGCATACTCCAACGTATCGGACAGAAGTTCATCATCCGTTTCCCGCCCGGAGAGCTCCTCAGCCACCTCCTCAGCGTCGGCAGCCGTAAGCTCCTCCTCAGGGGATATCTCCTCCCGTTCCTTTTTCTTCTTAAATTTATCGAATAGTCCCATTTATTCCTCTCCTCTCGCGGCTATCTCTTACAGCGCTTCTATCGCTTTATCCGCCTCAACGGCTATGTCGGGTACCAGCGGAAGTCCGTCCTTTGCGCGGTAACGCCGTTTGTTATCAGCGCCGCCGCGCATACCAACACTATGACCGAAGCGGCAATTATCAATATCGGGAATTTTCTTTCTGCCGAAAGCTCCCATATATTCTCCTATTTCAATTCAACGTCCAGCTCGTCGGTAAGCTCTCTTCTCAGCAGACGGGACACTCCCTTTTCCTGCATGAATACACCGTACAGCACATCGCAGCCCTCTATTGTGCCGCGGCGGTGGGTGATGACCATAAGCTGCGTGTGGTTGCTGAACTGGCTAAGATAGGAAATGTACTTGTCAACGTTTATGTCGTCCAGCGCAGCGTCTACCTCGTCGAGCATACAGAACGGAGTTGGGCGGTGCATAAGTATAGCGAAATATATGGTTATCGCTACCATGGTCTGCTCGCCGCCCGAAAGGGATATCAGGTTTTTTATTACCTTTCCCGGGGGAGCGGCTTTTATCTCTATCCCCGAATTGAGTACATCCTCGGGGTCGGTAAGCTCCAGCTCCGCGTGAGCGCCGTCTCCGAATATCTTCACGAAAATCTCCTTGAAGTGGGTGTTGATATCCTCAAAGCTGTTGAGGAAGCGCGCCTTTATATCCGCGGTGAGCTGCTCTATCAGCTTTTCAAGCTCCCGCTTCGATCTCTCGATATCCGCCAGCTGCTCCGTCTGGAATTTATAGCGCCGCGATACCTCGATATATTCGTCTATCGCTGCGAGATTTACCATGCCCAGACCGCTTATGCGCTTTTTAAGCTCGGCAAGCTCGTTTTCGGCTACCATAAGGTTTTCGGGGAGCGTCACCCGCTCCACCGCCTGCGAAACCGTAAGCTCATAGCTTTCAAACAGCAGGCTCACGATAGTGTCATAGGAGCGCTGCACGGCGTTGCGCCGCTCCTCGAGCCTTGCCACCTCGCGCGAGAATTTCTCCTTGTCCGAGGCAGCCTCGTTTATGGTCTTATGCAGCTCGTTTATCTCCTTTTCAAGCTTCAGCACCTCGGCGTTGAGCCGCTCCACCTCCTCGCTCTTTTCGGTGAGAACGTCGCTGCCGCTCTCTATTTCGCGCTTTATGCGCTCTATATTCTCGCGCAGCTCTCTGTCAGCCGCGTCAAGTTCCTCCATCGCCTGCTTGTAGCCGCCGCTGTTCTCCAGCAGCATACGGCGGTTGGATTCGATATTACGTATCTCCGCGCTCAGCTTTTCTATCTCTCCCGCGGCGGTAACGCGCTTTATGTTCAGCTCCTGTATGCTGTCCGAGAGCGCTTTTATATGCTCCTCCGCGTCCTTTCGCTCGGAACTCTGCTCGGAATGCTTCCGCTCCAGCTCCTCTATCAGCGCCGATGTTTCTGTCAGCGACGCGCGGTTCTTCTCCATTATATCGCCCTGCTGCTTTATCTGCGCGTCAAACCGCGCCAAGGTCTGCTTTGAAGCCTCGCCCTGCCGCGAAAGCTGCTCGATAAGGCTCTCCAGTCGCGAGATCTCCGCCCTTACGCGTATCTCCTCGCCGTCTATCTCTCTTATTCTGTCCTGCATTCCATCCGCCTCGATATCCATCTTAGCCACCTCGGAGCGATACTGATTGTACGCTTCCTCTTTTTCGTGGGTGGTCTGGCGCAGCTTGGATATCTCGGTATACAGCGACTCTATCTCCTGCTTTCTGGAAATAATGCTGCCGCTTTTGTTTATGCGGCTTCCGCCCGTAAACGAACCGCCCGCGTTTACAAGCTGTCCGTCCAGCGTGACTATGCGGAATTTGTATCCGTACTTCTTGCCTATCCTCGTCGCGGTGGAAAGATCGTCCACCACCGCGGTAGTGCCGAGAAGATTGCGTATTATCTCTATATATTCGTCGTCGCACTGCACAAGTTCGCTTGCTATGCCCTCAAAGCCCTGCTCCGAGGAAAGCCGCGGCTCGTTCAGGCTGCGCCCCCTCATGCTGGTGAGCGGGTAGAGAGTGGCGCGTCCGGCGTTTGTTTCTTTCAGAAAACGGATACAGCGGTTAGCGGTTTCCTCGTTATCTACGATTATATTCTGCATTACCGACTGCAATACCGTTTCAACGGCGGTAATGTACCGCTCGCTTACCGAGATAACGTCCGCCACAATGCCGTGTATGCCCGACAGCCGCCCCTGCTCGCTGGCGGTGATTATCTCCTTTACGCTGCGGTAATAGCCGTCCTTGCTCTTCTCAATATCAGACAGCACCTTATAGCGCTGCTGTTTTTCGCCCAGCTTTGCGTTTATCTCGTCAAGAGCCGCCCGCGCCTCGTCCATGCGGCGCTTTTTGCCCTCGCGCAGACGCTGATATCCCAGCAGCTTGTTCTCCGTGCCGCCGCGCTCCTCGGAGAGCCGCTCCAGGCTTCTGCGGGCCTCGGCTTCTTCCGCGGTATACTGCGCGGTCTTTTCCTCGCTTTCCGACAAGTCCGCCAGAAAAGCCGCCTTCTGAGCCTCAGCCTCGTTCCCGGCAAGCTCTGCCTGGCTTATGGCGATGTTCGCCTCGCTCTTTTTGCGGTAGGCTTCCGCCAGACCCGCCTCCAGCGCGGAATACTCCTCACCCGCTCTGCTGCTTTTTTCCGATATCTCCGACAATTCCAGCTTTGCACGCTCTATCTCGCCGTCAAATCCCGATATCTCATCTCTCTTTGCGGCGATCTTTTCGTTTATCTCCCCGATCTGCCCGTCAAAGCCCCTGCTGCTCAGCTCCGCGTTCTTAAGCTGCTCGGTAAGCTCGCCGCGGCGATGCTCGTTATGCTTAAGGTCGTTTTCCGCGAGCTGTATCTCCGTGCGCTTGTCAGCCAGCTCCTCGTTTGCCGCCTGTATTCCCGAACGGTGCCGCTCCAGGCTGCCCTGTATGCCCAGCTTATCGTCCGCCAGCTTTTCTATCCGCTCCTGCGCCTTGCGCGCGTCGTTCTCGTAATGCTCGTATTCGCCGCGGTTAAGCAACAGGTCGTCATCAAGCTTCTTAAGCTCCTCCCTTTTGTTGAGAAGCTGCGCGGTGCTTACCGATATCTCCAGCTCCTGCCGCTTGTCCTGAAGCTCCTTTGCCAGCCGCGCCTTCTCCGACTGCTTTTCAAGTATGGGAAGACGCTCCTCGTCCATTCTTATGATATCCCTCTGACGGAGTATATTCTCCTCCGCCGTCGCGAGCTGCTTTTCCGCGTCCGCTTTTTTGTGCAGAAACAGCGATATCCCCGCTGCCTCCTCAAATATCTCGCGGCGCTGGGTCCCACGGCTGTTGACTATCTCCGCGACCCTGCCCTGCCCGATGATCGAGTAGCCGTCGCGCCCCAGGCCCGTGCCCATAAGCAGCTCCTGTATATCTTTAAGCCGCGACTTCTGCCCGTTTATAAGGTACTCGCTCTCCCCCGAGCGGTACAGCTTGCGCGAAATGACCACCTCGTCGGCGTCCACCGCCAGCGCCCTGTCCTTGTTATCCATCGTAAGCGCGACCTTGGCGAAGCCCATCGGCTTTCTCTCCACCGTTCCGTGGAAGATAACGTCCTCCATCTTTTCGCCGCGCAGGGTTTTCGCGCCCTGCTCTCCCATGACCCAGCGCAGCGCGTCGCTTATGTTGCTTTTTCCGTTTCCGTTGCTTCCCACAACGGCGGTGGTTTTGGTGTCGAAATTCAGCACCGTTTTGTCCGCAAAGGACTTGAACCCATGTATTTCAAGCGTTTTAAAAAACATTTATATCTCCGTTTTGGGAATGATCTCAAGATATGCTCCCGTCCGTTCCCCGACCTTTATTTTATAGCCGGCTTGTTCCAGCGCCGCGATATTCCCGCGCCTCTGCCCCACCAGCCTGCTTATGTTCCTTTTATCCGTAAGCACGGTATATTCGCCTTTCGGCAGCTTCTCCAGACACGCCGTGATGTCCTTTAGCATTATCCTGCTTTCGCACAGCTCGCGGAACGCGGGGTGATAAACTCCTCCCAGTCTGTCCCGCTCCACCTCCGCCGAAGCGTGAAGCCCCATTCTTATCACCGCAATATTTTCGCGCCCGAACATTCTCAGCAGTTCCGCGCAAAGCTCCACGGTCTCGTCAAAGCCGAAACCGGTGTATTCTCCGCGCTCGTACAGCTCCCCGAGCCGCGTGCCCTTTAAAATAACCGTTGGGTATATTCTTACGGTTTCGGGAGCTATTTTAATAAACTCCCTCGCGGTGTCCAGCACCGCGCCGCGGCTGTCCCTATACAGACCCGTCATCATCTGAAGCCCCAACCGGATACCGCTTTTTTTTATCAGCTCCGAAGCTTGCCTTACGTCATCGGCGGTGTGACCGCGGTCGTTCGCTGCCAGCACCTCGTCGCTCATAGACTGCGCCCCAAGCTCCACCGAAGTAACGCCGTATTCTCTCAGGATATGCGTTATCTCATCGGAAACGCAGTCGGGACGGGTGGAACAGCGTATACCGTTATAAGCGTCATACTCCCTTACCGCACGCGCCGCGGTTTCCAGCAGCTCTGTCATATATCCGCGCGGGATAGCCGTGAAGCTCCCGCCGAAAAAGGCTATCTCCGCTTTTGCACCGATAGTATTCAAATGCTCCGCCTGCCGCGCGAGAAGCTCCCGCACCTCCTCGGCGGACGGCGCCTTTGCCGCACCCGAAATGCTCTTCTGGTCGCAGAAGCTGCACAAATGCGGGCAGCCGATATGCGGTATGAAAATCGAAAGATTAGTCTGTTTCATAGCCCATAAGCCCGATAGCTTCCTTTGCGGCAGCCTGCTCGGCCTCCTTTTTGCTGAGTCCCCTGCCCCTGCCGATGACCTGACCGTTCAGCAGAACGCTTGCCGCAAAAACTTTATTGTGCTCCTCGCCATCCTCGTCGGTTACGTCGTAAGAGATATGCTCCTCGGGATTTTGCTGTATGATCTCCTGCAAGATTGTCTTGTAGTCCCCGAGCTTGACCTTGCCGCTTTTCAGCGCCTCAATTGAGGGTACAAAGCCCAGAATGAACTTCTCCGCGATTTCCATGCCGCCATCGAGATATATCGCCGCGATAAGCGCCTCGAAAGCGTCCGCAAGAATAGAGCGCCTGTCGCGCCCGCCCGTCATCTCCTCGCCTTTTCCCAAAAGGATATACTTCCCGAGGTTTATCCGCTTGGCAAAGCTGTACAGAGAGTTTTCACAGACAATAGAAGCGCGCAGCCGCGTAAGACCGCCCTCGGGCTCCTTATCCATATTTGTGAACAGATATTTTGACACCGTAAGCTGCAAAACGCTGTCACCGAGAAATTCCAGTCTCTCGTTGCAGCCGTTATTCTTGCCGCCCGAATAACTGGAGTGAGTCATTGCCCGCTCCAGAAGCGATTTCTTTTTAAAGGTATATCCTATGGCGTCCTCAAGCTCCCGAAAATTCATATCTTTTTACGCTCCTCAAGACAAATTATTTGAGTATATTTTAAAATTTCCTCTATGCCTCCGTCCCGCATACCCGTCGGAAACCGCGCGGCATCTGCCGTTAAGGGATATGCGCGATTTTTTGAAATTTCACGCGGCTACACTGCATGGCATACAGGTTTTTCCGCAAACCGTATCTATTTGTCATCTTTCACGCCGAGCGCGGCGATAGCTTCGGTCATTTCGGCGATGGCGTCGTTCTCCACAAACAGCTTCGCCTGTCTGAACGCTCCGAAAAACGCCTTGGCGTCGGAGCTTCCGTGCGCCTTGAACACGGGCTTTGCCGTGCCAAGCAGCGGCGAACCGCCTATCTCCTTATAGTCCATCTGCTTTGAAAAGCCGCCGAGCTGTTTCTTAACGCAAAGTGCGCCGATCTTCGTCTTCAGGTTGGCGAAAAACATCGATTTCAGCGCGTCCTTCATCAGCGCCCCCATGCCCTCGCAGGCTTTAAGATAAACATTGCCCGTAAACCCGTCGGTGACCAGAACGTCCACAGCGCCCAGCGGCACGTCTCTCGCCTCGACATATCCCACGAAATTCACGGGAGTGCGCTCCAGCAGAAGCTTTGCTTCATGCTCCAGCTCGCGCCCCTTTTCGTCCTCTGTGCCGATATTGAGAAGCCCCACGCGGGGATTTTTTACCCCCATAGTTTTCTCCATAAAGCAGCTGCCCAAAATGGCGAACTGCTGAAGCATTTCGGGACGGCACTCTATGTTCGCGCCGCCGTCCAGCACACAGTATTTCTTCCCGTCCTTACAGGGCATAAGGGGCACAAGGGCAGTCCTTTTAACGCCCTTTATGCGCTTTTCTATCATAGTTCCGCCTATTACGATAGCCGCCGTGCTTCCCGCGCTTATCGCCGCGTCCGCCTTGCCGTCGGCTAACATACGGAACGCCACCCCCATAGAAGTATCCGCCTTATCCTTAAGAATGGAACGCGGGTTGTCTTCGGTGGTGATAACGCCGTTGGCGGGCACAAGCTCAATACCCTTTTCGGGAATACCAAGCCCTTTCATACGCGCCTTAAGCAGCTCAATATCTCCCGTCACCGATATATCCGCGCCAAGCTGCTCCACAGCCATTGCCGCGCCTTTAAGAACCTCATCCGGGGCGTTGTCGCCGCCGAAGCCGTCAATTACTATTTTCATAACATTTGTCCTTATCTAAAAAATTCAAAATTTCCGATAGCCATGCTCCGCTTCACTGCGTTACGCTCCGCACGCCTATCGGAAACCGTGCTGCATTTTCCATTAGGGCAAACGCGCACTTTTTGAAATTTCCTGCGCGAGCGTTACGCAGTTATTTCCGTCGTTTATTTTACCGTTCTGTTTTATTTTCGCCTGCGTTAATAGTCATTCGCCATGGATAACTGACGGACAAACCGAATTATCGAATTGGTTAGGAGTGTTTTGAAATGTATGATTCAACCTTTTTAACAGTTCTTCTCTCATCATATCCGAATTGCATTCGCTTATCAGGCTTTTATATCTTTCCACTTCATCGGGGTTTTCCGTCAAACTACAGCAGCTTTCTGTGCAATGCAACAGCGACCACTCTATTCCTGCCATGTGATCGGTAGGACAGCATTTTATAAGTATTTCCGCTTCTTCCCATGCAACAGGGTGACGAATAGACACAACCGCGTCTTGATATTCGTCCCATAAGTCAAGTGTTTCATCAGAGGGAAAACCATCATCTCCGGGAAATATAACACTTTCAAAGCCCTCCGGTGCTACACCAAATTTTTGCAGCTTCAGTACAGCTTCCTGCATTATGTTCTCCTCCGGATTTCGGTTAATTTTTTGATTATTTCGCTGTCGGTTTTCAATTTCAATACACAATCGGTGATACCGTTTGTACTTAAAGCCATCAACACGAAAAGTAAAAAGAACTAAGGTGACTCCGCACATAGCTTGTGCGCAGATTGCGCCGTCAGATTTTTTATTGGATTGTACAAGCTCGCCAGGAAGAACCTGTGCAAGATGACGGGAAATATGCAGACATGATGCGTGCAAAGCGCGGAGTACGGGCTTTGTGCGGTGTTGCCTTAACTATCCGATGACGTAACCAGATCATCTATCGCATCCAACGCCCGCTGAGCCAGTGCCGCATACTTCCTTTGCTTTCCGTCCTTGCCGCGGAAATCCTCTCCGAGCGGGGGAAGTATCCCCATATTGCTGCCCATCGGCTGGAAATTGCACTCCCAAGCGTGGGCGACGTAATCCGCAAGCGCCCCCATCATCGTCGTTCTCGGCAGCGTCAGCGGCTGTTTCCCGTCAAGCCTGTCCGCAAGCGCCCTGCCTGCCATAATGCCGCTTGCCGCGCTTTCAACATAGCCCTCCACTCCGGTTATCTGCCCGCCGAAAAATACATTATCCGAGCCTTTCAGCATAAAATGCTCATCAAGCAGTCGGGGGCTGTTTAAAAACGTATTGCGGTGCATCACCCCGTACCGCGCGAATTCGGCGTTCGCAAGCCCCGGGATAAGCGAAAACACCCGCTTCTGCTCGCCGAATTTCAGATTTGTCTGAAATCCCACTATATTGTAAAGCGTGCCCTCAGCGTTCTCTCTGCGGAGCTGTACCGCCGCGTAGGGACGCACACCCGTTCTCGGGTCGGTCAGCCCTACGGGCTTCATGCAGCCGTAACGCACGCTTTCTATCCCACGCTTCGCCAGAACCTCAACGGGCATACAGCCCTCATACACCTTCAATCCACTCGCCTCCGATGGGCGGTCAAACTCATGCAAGGGCGCTGTTTCGGCGTTTATCAGCGCGTTGTAGAATATCTCATACTCCTCTTTGCTCATCGGACAATTTACATAATCCGCGCCTCCGCGGTCATACCGCGACTGCTCAAACGCTATCGAAAAATCTATACTTTCCGCCGTCACGATGGGGGCTGCCGCGTCATAAAAGCTGAGGTAATCTCCGCATTTTTCGCGTATCTTATCGGCAAGCCCGTCGCTTGTCAGCGGTCCGGTGCAAATTACCGCGTTATTATCGGGGAACTCTGTGATCTCCCCGTATCTTACCTCGATATTCGGGTGCGACCCGATTATGCGCGTAACCTCGTCCGAAAACGCCGTTCTGTCAACCGCCAGCGCTCCGCCCGCAGGAACGCTTGTCCGCTCCGCCGCTTCCAGAATGACCGACCCGAAGCGCCGCATTTCCTCCTTAAGCAGACCGCAGGCGCTCTCCGCCCTCGCCGCCTTAAGGGAGTTGGAGCATACCAGCTCCGCAAATCCCTCGTATTTGTGGGCGGGCGAGAACTTCGTCGGCTTCATCTCGCAAAGTTCAACCGAAAATCCGCGCCGCGCGAGCTGCATAGCCGCCTCGCAGCCCGCCAGACCCGCCCCGATAACCTTAACTCTCATCGGTCTTACTTTCCTTTGTGTCAAGCGGACGTTTATATCCGCAGTTCTCTTTTGCACAATATATCATTCCCTGCCTGCCCGCCTTTTTAAACATCGGCGCGCCGCATTCGGGGCACTTTTCGTCTATCGGCAGATCCCACGTCATGAAGTTGCAGTTTTTATAATCCTCGCAGCCGTAAAACGGCTTGCCCTTTTTGGACTTTTTAGCCAGCATTTTCTTTCCGCATTTCGGACAGTTTCCCTTGGTCTCCACCACTATCTTCTTGGTAAACTTGCAGTCGGGAAAGCCCGAGCAGCCGAGAAACTTTCCGTAAGGTCCGATCTTGATGACCATCGGCTTGCCGCACTCCTCACAGACGATATCCGTCTGTTCATCGGGGACCTTGACCCGCTTACCCTCCATATCCTGCTCCGCTTTCTCCAGTGTTTTGGAAAAGCCGCCGTAAAATCTGCGCATGGTATCCACCCAATTGCGCTCGCCGTTTTCGATATCGTCCAGATCGGACTCCATCTTGGCGGTAAATTTCACGTCAACGATATTGTTGAAATGATCCTTAAGCAGCTCGGTTATTACCTCACCCAAAGCCGTCGGCTTTAGCTGATTACCCGTTTCCCGCTCGACATAATGCCTGTCGAGAATGGTGGAGATGGTGGGAGCGTAGGTGGAGGGCCGCCCGATACCGTTTTCTTCAAGGGTCTTTATCAGCGAAGCCTCGTTGTACCGCGCGGGGGGCTGCGTGAAGTGCTGATGACCAAGCACCTCTTCGGGCTTCAGCTTCTCACCCTTGTCAAGCTTGGGCAGCATACCGCTTTGGGAATCCTCGCCCTCTCGGCTCTCCTCATACAGCTTTGTAAATCCGTCGAACTTTACCGAATAACCGCTCGCCTTGAACAGGCAACCGGCAGCCGTGATATCCGCCGAAACGGTATCCATGACCGCGTTCTGCATCTGGCTTGCCATAAAGCGCTCCCAAATAAGCCGGTAGAGTTTACACTGGTCACCCGAAAGAGAGCCCTTTATCTTTTCGGGCGTAAGCGTGATATCTGTCGGACGTATAGCCTCATGAGCGTCCTGAGCGTTGTTCTTGCTTTTATAAACACGCGGAGCGTCGGGGAGGTACTCCGCGCCGTAAAGCTCCTTTATAAGCCCCGCGGCGGCGGTTTTTGCCTCGTCGGAAATGCGCAGCGAGTCGGTTCTCATATATGTGATAAGACCGACAGCTCCCACTCCCTCGACATCTACGCCCTCATACAGCTCCTGAGCCGCCTTCATGGTGCGCCTTGCCTGAAACGACAGTCTTCTTGAAGCTTCCTGCTGAAGCGTGGAGGTGGTAAAGGGCGGAGCGGGCTGTTTTTTGCGCTGTGACTTTTTCAAAGCGCTCACCACATACTCCGCGTTTTCAAGACGCTTAAGTATCTCATCAGCCCGAGCCTTGTCCGCGATCTCGGCTTTCTGTCCGTTCACCTCCGTCAGCTTTGCCGCGAATGCCTTTTTTGAAGAGGCTGCGAGAAGCTTTGCGTCAATACTCCAGTATTCCTGAGTCTTGAAACTGCGTATCTCGTTTTCCCTGTCTACGATTATCCTAACCGCCACCGACTGCACGCGCCCCGCGGACAGCCCGCGCCTTACCTTCTTCCAGAGAAACGGCGACAGCTTATACCCCACAATCCTGTCAAGAACCCTGCGCGCCTGCTGAGCGTCCACAACGTTGGTATTTATCGTTCTCGGGTGGCTCATGCCGTACTGAACGCCGCTTTTGGTTATCTCGTTGAAGGTGACCCTTACCGGAGCGTTCTCGCTTATATTCAAAAGGTGTGACAAATGCCACGCGATAGCCTCTCCCTCGCGGTCCGGGTCGGTCGCGAGATATATCGTTTCGCTGGATTTCGCGTGCTTCTTCAGCTCCTTTATTACATCGGACTTGTCCTTCATATTCACATACTGGGGTGTGAAATCATTATCCACGTCCACACCCAGCTTGGATTTCGGCAGATCGATTATATGCCCCGTTGAAGCGATAACATCGTAGCCCGCTCCCAGATATTTCTTTACGGTTTTCGCCTTGGACGGCGACTCCAGTATAACAAGGTTTGACACCGATTTGTCCCCCTAATTTATATATAATTTAATTGAGAATAAACAATTGACAATAAACAATTTTCTTGCCGTATGCGGAATACATATCTGTATTTCGCGCCGCAGACGCTCCTAAATTATGCATTGTCCATTGTGCATTGACAATTTTTCAGCCTGCTCCGCATGACATGGGTTTCCATATCCGCGTATCTTGTGGGTATGGGAATATGGCTTTCATCATCGGTAAGCGACAGCGCAAGCTCCGTTACCGCATCTATATCCATATGATTACCGACCGAAACGTAGACGGGCTTTACGCCGCCGTGCGTTCTGACCGCTCTTCCCAGAATCCCGCCGTTTTTTATTATATCCGAAAAGCTACCCTTTTCAGGCGGCGGCATTGTAAACTCCGCGCCCTCCACCTTAAAATAATGCTTGGCTATGCCCGCCGTCGGCGAATCAAGATAAAAGGAAGCATGAGCCGCAAGACCCATTCCCCTCGGGTGCAGGATACCGTTGCCGTCGAAAATGAACACATCGGGCTTCCGCTCAAGCTTTGCGGCGGTTTCCAGAACCAGCGGAAGCTCTCTGAAAGCCAGACAGCCGGGGATATAAGGAAATTTCACCGATCCCGCCGAATATTGCTTTTCGGTCACCGTCCTGCTTTTTACGTCTATCACCACGATACAGCACACAGCCCACTCGGTATTGTCGGCTTGCCAATAAGCGATATCAACTCCCGCAACAGTACGGATATCTTCGGTCGCGACAGCGTTTTTCTGAACTATTCCGGGCGAAAGCTCCTGCTGCATTTTTATACATTCGCTTTCCGTAAGCCCCGAAAAATCACGGCACAGCGGCTTCACGGCGTTTTTCTCATCTCCCACATAATAATTGAAGCGGCAACGGCGGCATTTAGCGACTCAGCGCTCTGAATGGGTATATATATCTTTTCACCGCACAGCGCGGCTATACGCGGAGATATTCCCGCGCCCTCGCTGCCTATCACAACGGCGCATCTGCCCGAAAAGGCGAACTCCCCCAGTCGTTTCGCGCCTTCGTCCAGCATTGCCCCGTAAACCGAGAAGCCTTGCTCCGAAAGTCCCCCGACAAAGCTATCGTCCACATTTACGCACGGAAGTCTGAACACGCTGCCCATTGACGAACGGAGAGTTTTGGGCGAATAGATATCCGCGCAGCCCGCCAGCAGCGCCGCGCCGTCTATCCCCAGCGCCTCCGCGGCGCGGAGGATCGTGCCGACGTTCCCCGGGTCCTGCACCCCGTCAAGCACCAGTATCCTGCCCGCGTCATACGGTATCTCCGATATGCGTTTCCTCGCCCTTATAAAAAGCCCCTGAGGGGATTTTGTATCTGAAATATATTCGGAGATCTCGTCGGTTATTACAACTGACCTCACGGATCTGCCCCGCGCCTTCGCCACGGTTTCGGGATATCTTTCCTCCGCCCTGCGCGTGCAAGCGAACAGCTCCGCTTCAAAGTCCGAATCCGCCAGTTCTCCGCAGAGGTGGTCTCCCTCTGCCGCAAAGCTGTCCAGCTCGTCCCGTGCTCTCTTGTCCCGCAGAAGCTGCCTTAAAAGCCGCACCTCCCCGTTCGACCTTGACGAAATAATCTCCAAAACGCACCTCCGCTCACTTTTCGCGAATCAATCCGGCATCCGCACATAAATCCCGCCAAACCTTGCCGATACCGCCCCCTGCAAGGCTTCCGACAGAGCGTATGCCGAAACCTCCGCCCTGTGCCCCGTATAGCGAAAATCTCACGCCCCGATTCTCAAGGCGTGAGAAAAAAGTCGATTAGAGAGCCGCCTTAGCCTTTTCGGTAAGAGCGGTGAAGCCCGCAGCGTCGTTGATAGCGATCTCGGAAAGCATCTTTCTGTTAAGAGTAACGCCTGCCTTTTTCAGACCGTTCATAAACGTCGAATAGTTCATACCGTTAGCCTTGCAGCCCGCGGAGATTCGAGTGATCCAAAGTCTTCTGAAATCTCTCTTCTTAAGTCTTCTGCTCACATAGGCATACTGACCCGACTTCCACACAGCCTCCTTAGCCGTTTTGAAAAGTCTGCTCTTGCCGCCGAAGTAGCCCTTAGCGAGCTTCAGCGTTCTATTTCTTCTCTTGCGAGTTGCGAGTGCACCCTTGATTCGTGCCATCTTTAATTACCTCCTGTTGTTTTGTCGCGGAAACGCTCATTCCGCCGCGATGAATTTTGATTATTTGTACGGAATAAGGCTCTTTACCGCCGCAACATTGGTAACGTCGGCATATGCGCCCGCGCGCAGACCTCTCTTGCGCTTAGTGCTCTTCTTTGTAAGTATATGACGCTTGTTGCAGTGCTGCATCTTTACCTTACCGCTCTTCGTCAGCTTGAAACGCTTTTTGGCTCCGCTGTGTGTCTTGATTTTAGGCATTTTCGTTTCCTCCTTGGATTTTCTTGTTTCAGCGCCTTGCGCCGTTTACTTTTTCGGACTGATAACCACCGCGTAGTTTTTGCCCTCCAGTTTGGGAGGCTTATCGGACGAGCCGTATTCCGAAACGGCGTCCACGAATTTCTTCATCAGCTCCTCGCACAGGTTCATATGCGACATCTCGCGCATACGGCGGAAGCGTATGGTCACCTTGACCTTATCCCCGTTCTGCAGGAACTTAATGCTGTTCTTCACCCTGATATTGAAATCGTTGGTGTCGATATTAAGGGACATCCTGATCTCTTTTACCTCAGCCTGCTTCTGGTTTTTTCTGGCTTCCTTTTCCCTTTTAGTCTGCTCAAACCGATATTTGCCGTAATCCATTATACGGCATACCGGAGGCTTTGCGGTCGGAGAAATCATAACGAGGTCCAGATCCGCCTCCGCCGCCATACCAAGCGCGTCCGCCGAGGACATTATCCCCAGCTGCTCTCCGTCCTTGCTGATGACTCTGATTTCCTTTTCCCGTATTTCCTCATTGATGAGCTGTTCCTTTGTGCTGATAACCGTGCACCGCCTTTCCATATTCACTCGTTCATCTGTTCACGCATGGCATTTCTGCCCTGGTTCTCCGAAAATAAAACAAGCGCGAGCACACCGATACGCACTCACGCTTAATATAAATGCCATAAACGCTTACAGCTTATTCACATTAAACGACCGCGCCTGACTGAATCTTTTATTCGTCGGCGGGTGAGAGTGTGGTGACTCTGCTTTATTTACTCAAACATTATACACCATCTGTTTTATTTTGTCAAGGGGATTTTTAAATTTTTTTATCATAAGCCTTTTCACGCAGATTTCAGCGCTTTTTTTACAGGATGATCTGAGCTTTGATGCTTTTAAGTTATGCTGACGATAAGCCATTGATTTAAGGCAACACCGCACAAAGCCCGCGCTTCGCGCTTTGCACGCATCTTGCTTGCATATTTTCCGTCATCTTGCACAAGTTCTCCTTGGCGGGCGTCAGCCCGCCGGCGTCGACCTTGTACAATCTGACGAAAAATCTGACGGCGCAATCTGCGCACAAGCTTTGTGCGGTGTTGCCTTAAAAAAATTTCAAAATTTCCGCTAATCATACTCCGCTTCACTTCGTTTCGCTCCGCATGCTTAGCGGAAACCGCGCGCGTTTGCGAACGCAAACGCACGACTTTTTGAAATTTCATGCGCCGACATTGCGCGTCTTATAAGCTTTTTCTACAAGCTGCGTACAGAATTTGCTTTGCAAATTATGACTCTTTTTGAAATTCAGATGTGTGAGCTTTGTGCGCTTACCCCTTATATATAAACGGAATATTGTTCCGTTTGCAGTACCTTTCCGCGTAGCTTTTCGGGCAAACCACCGCTGTAACATTCGGTGAATTATCAAAGACAGTCATGGTCGGAGTGAACTTTGAAGAAAAATTTACCGCCTTTTTAAGAGAGCGCGGCAGCTCAACACGCCTAAGGCTCGGGTTATCCGCGAACGAGCGCCCGCCGATTTCTTCCACGCCCTCGGGAATAACTATCGTTTCAAGCGACGCACACCGCGAAAACGCATATTCTCCGATTTTTTTAACGCTGTCGGGAATATCTATCCGCTTCAGCTTACGGCAATTATAAAAAACATACCCCTGAATAGCTGTTATGCTTTTCGGAATAACAACAGACTCAAGCTCAACACAGCCGTCCAACATATGATGCGGAAGCTCTCTCAGCGTATCGGGCAGCTCGATAACCTTCAGCTTGCCACAGTCCGCAAATGCCGACGAGACTATCTCCGTCACCCCATTCGGAATATGTACTCTCTCCAGTATGCAGCAATACCAAAACGCACCGCCTCCGATCTTTTTCACGCTTTCGGGAATACTTACGAACTCCAGCGAATCGCAATGATGAAACGCGTTATCGGATATTTCCGCAACACCTTCGGGAATATCTGCCTCGCGAAGAGCACGGCACAACTCAAAGGCACCTTTCCCGATTTTAACAACCGACTTCGGGATATTGACAGATTCAAGCGCAATGCAGCCTAAAAATGCGTCGTCGCAGATTTCAGTGATAGTTTCGGGCAGCGTGACCCGCGTTATCGTCTCACGAAAATCGGAGACCTCGTTTGTTACCCTCGCGGCGGGAGAAAACGCCATACCAAGCGCCGTTACCGTGTCTTTACCGATTTTCGGGGGCACGGAAACCTCCGTTTCATTTCCCTTATAGCCTGTGATAACAAGCCCGCCGTCCTCGCGCTTTTTCCAGCTCCAGAGCGGTTTAAGAGCCGTTACGGAATCCGGCGCGGCATTCAGCTCGCGCTCGGTCTGCTTCTCGGCTTTGGCGCGCTCGGCGGCAAGGTCGGCAGTGCGGTTCTTGAAGTCCATCAGCCACGCCGTGCACTCCGTATTGCCCTTTTTCTGTGAATATTCTATAAGCTCGTCGCGCTTTTTCGGCTGTTTTAGCCAGCCGTTTTCCGCCGCGTATTCCAGCGGCTCTGTACGGCTGCGGTCAACGGATTTTCTCATGATATCGATTTTGTTTATTTTCGGTTTGTCGAAATTCTCAAAATAAAATTCAAGATTTTCGACCTTGAGCAATTTATCCTCGCACGCAAAATATATCCCTTCGGTGCAGTGCAGCTTAACGCCGTCCAGCCGCTTTGTGATCTGCGACAGCACGGGAACGAAATTCTTTTCGGAAAGGTTTTCAAGCAATCCCGTCCAGATGTATAAATCTTTCCTCTCGCCCTTGTCGGTCAGCATTTTTTTGCGGTTATCCGAAAACTCCGCGCTGCGCTTTTCAAGCTCCTCCGTCATGCGCTTGTCCCCGAAAAGTATCGCATAATACAGAAGCTCGCCGGGGTCGAACTCAACCTTTTCGCGGTTTTCGCACAGATAATCAAGAACCTCAACGCGCTTATCAAACCCGATCGGCGCAAGCGTTTTACCGCCCTCGCACTTGACCGATTCCTTATACTCGGTAGTAATCATCAGATACGGCACCGTTTGTTTCGGGAAATTGTCGAGCAGCATTATCGAAAAATCATAGCCGTAGCTTTCATATGTTTCCACCATGTAATTGGAAAGCTCGGCGTGAAAGTCCGCGCCGCCCTCAGCAAGCGCTCTCACGCAGTCAACGCCGCGGTAACGGCACGCCAGCCCAAGCGCCCGCGCGGAATATTCCAGCTTACCGACCTCCGCGCAGACCTCGGCGATCTCCTTTGGAGACAAATTAAGCGCCGCATATTCCAGCTTTTTTGTTTTTTCGGGCAAAGAAAGATTTTCAAGCTCCATTGATATCTTCCTCCTGTTTAAAGTCTTTTATTATCCCCAAAAACGTCTTCCCGTATCTTTCCGCCTTGCGGCTGCCCACGCCGCTTATTTTAAGGAATTCCTCCTCGGTCAGAGGCATTTTCGCGCTCATTTCCCTCAGCGTAGCGTCGCTGAAAACTACGTAAGCGGGTACTCCCATAGTGCTTGCCAGCCTGAAGCGCTCCTGTTTAAGAAGTTTCATAAGCTCGGGATTTTCCTCATATTCCTGCTTTGGCTTCTCCTTTTCCGCTTTCTCTTTGGGGAGCTTCATTAGAAGGGTAGCACGCGATTTTACGAACTCGTCCGCCTTGCGCGTAAGCTGACAAGTGGAGTGCTCCGCTTCTATCTCGATATATTCCTCGCGCACAAGAAAATCAATTATCGAAATGATCCGCGAGCGGTTCCCGCCCTTAAGCAGACCGTATGTAGACAGCTTGTCCAGCGATCCCTGCAATATCTTTTCACTCCTGCTGCCGAGAAGTATATCGGCGATAAGCACTCTGCCGGAGCTGCGCCCGCGCTGCTTCAGCCTGAATATGCAGGAAAGTATCTTCTGCGCCTCGACTGTCACGTCCACCGTTTCAAATTTCGTCACGCAGTTACCGCAGTTGCCGCAGTAATTCGGGGATTTGTCGCCGAAATACTTCAAAATGAACTCTCTTAAACAACCGGTGGTAGTGGAGTAAAAGGTCATCTGCCGCAGCCGCTCCTTGTCCCTTTTGCGTATCTCCGCCAGCTCCCGCGGCGAAAGCTCGGAATCCTCATGGCTGTTTTCGATAAGGAATTCCGCTATATTGACGTCCCGACCGCTGTACAGCAGTATACACCGTGCAGGACCGCCGTCGCGTCCCGCGCGTCCCGCCTCCTGATAATAACTCTCCAGGTCTTTAGGCATATTGTAGTGCACCACCAGCGAAACATCCGACTTATCTATCCCCATTCCGAAAGCGTTTGTAGCGACCATCACGCCGCACCTGTCGTAAATGAAGTCCTCCTGCGTCCGCTTGCGCTCCCTGTCAGCCATTCCCGCGTGATACATCTCCGCGTTGAAGCCGTTGTCGCACAGCATACCGCAAACGCTCTCAACATTCTTTCTGGTAGAGCAATACACGATCGTGCTGCCTCCCGAAGCGCCGCGCAGAATGCTCAGAAGCTCCTCGTCCTTATCCCTGGGTTTGCGCACCTCAAAATACAGATTCTGCCTGTCAAAGCCCGTAGTAACGGAAAACGGGTCTTTAAGCCCGAGTATTTTCACAATATCCGCCTTTACGGTGTCGGTGGCGGTAGCGGTAAACGCGGCAAGAACAGGACGTTTTTCCAGCGCCGCGATAAACTCGGGTATCTTCAGATAGCTCGGGCGGAAATCCTGCCCCCAGTGCGACACGCAGTGTGACTCGTCCACCGCCACAAGCGGTATCTTCAAGCCCGCGCACAGTCCGAGAAAATCCTCCGTGAGCAGACGCTCGGGAGCAACATACAGCACCTTGTAGCCGCCGGACGCGGCGATGTCATATATCCTCTGATACTCGCCCGCGTAAAGCGTACTGTTAATATAAGCGGCGCTTACTCCTGACTGGGTAAGCGCCTCAACCTGATCCTTCATCAGCGATATCAGTGGGGAAATAACGATCGTCACGCCGTCCAGCATAAGCGCGGGGATCTGAAAGCAAATCGACTTGCCCGCCCCCGTTGGCATTACCCCCAGGCAGTCCCTGCCCGCAAGAATACTGTCTATTATCTCCTCCTGCCCCTGACGGAAGGAATCGTGACCGAAATATTTTTTCAGCAGATCAGACTTATTCAATACTTATCGCACCTCTTGTCAGTGTTTTTTGTGTGTTGATCGTTAGTAAATGATTTAAAAGAATTTTCCGCACTGTGAACTCGGTTGCGAGGCAACCGAGTTCACTATCCTCGCCGCGAAAGCACATTTCCGCTGCGCGAAAATATGCTTTCACGTCGGCTTGCGAAAAATTCATGCGTGGGCTTTATACTGCTCTTGGTCAACGTTGCTTTGCTGCGGACGCTTTATGTTGCTCTTTGCAAGCGCTGCTTTGCTGCGCGGTCTAAAGGTTGCTCTTTGATAGGGCTTTTACCTTTAATTACCGCACTCTATGCTTATCTCATTGAACTTCCCCAGAATATCGTCAATATGAAGCTCCTGCTTGCGCTCCCCGTCAATATCCATGACCGCGCTGCCGGAGTGCATCATTATCAGCCTTGTTCCGTAATCCACCGCAAACCTTAAATTATGCGTTACCATGAGCGTTGTGAGCTTTTTTTCCGTTACCACCCTTTGAGTTATCTTCATAAGAGTTTCCGAGGATTTGGGGTCGAGCGCGGCGGTGTGCTCGTCCAGAATAAGCAGGTCTATATCCGTCATGGTGGCTATTATAAGCGCCAGAGCCTGTCGCTGCCCTCCGCTGAGAGAGCCTGCAAGCACCCCGAGCCTGTTTTCAAGTCCCATTCCGCAGGTTTCGAGAAGACTTCTGAAATGCTCCTCGCGCTGCCTGTTGACAGCTCTCCCGAGACTGTAACGCTTATTCTTGTTCTCCGCAAGCGCCATGTTTTCAAGAATGGACAGACTGCCGCAGGTTCCCATCTTCGGATCCTGCAGGACTCTGCCTATCCTTTTCGCGCGCTTGTACTCGGGTGCATAGGTAATGTCCGTGCCGCCGAAAAGAACCTTTCCCGAATCGGGTCGCAGCGTGCCGCAGATAATGTTCAGCAAAGTTGTTTTGCCGCTGCCGTTAGAGCCGACGACCGAAACGAACTCTCCCTCCGACACGCTGAGGGAAAACTTCTCAAAAAGACGGTTTTCATCAACCGTGCCCGCATTGAACACCTTGCTGACGTTATTCAGCTCTAACATTTTCCCCCTCCTTCCTCGGACGCTTAAGCAGACCTCTGACCAGCTTGTGAAGCTGATCACCGCCTATTACAAGCGCGATAAGGAATATAACCGCTTTGATAAAATTGTTCCACTCCGTGGGCAGACCCAGCTCCAGTACTATCTGATAGCTTGCCTTGTAAATAAGGCTTCCCAGAATCACCATAGTAGTACCTTTTAAAAGCTTTACCCTCTTGAAAATGCTCAGACCTATAATGACCGAAGCCAGTCCAAGCACTACCATGCCGATACCCATCTGCTGATCGGCGCTGCCCTTGTTCTGAGCTATGACCGACCCCGCAAGCGCCGCGAAGCCGTTACCAAGAGCCAGACCGAAAATCTTCATACTCCCGGGGTTTTTTCCCAGCATTACGGCATATTTCTCATTATCACCGGTGGCACGCAGCAGCAAGCCGTTCTTAGTTTTTAAATACAGGTCTACCAACACCTTGCACACTATCACCAGAATCAGGGAGATTATGACCGTCCTGAGGTAAAATCCGCCAATTCTCTCGGGAATTATCGTTGCCGGAACGGAATTGAAAATAGTTTTCTTTGTAAAGAACGAGGCTATCGCGCCGCCGTTCGTTCCCGTCCTTATTATAACAAGATTAACGGAAAGCATGGCTGTATACATGATAATACCGCACAGCAGCGGAATTATTTTCAGCTTTACGTTCATCAGACCCGTAAGCGTTCCCGCCAGCATACCCGCCGCAAACGATATCAGCAGGCACAGCCATGGATTTACCCCATGCAGAACAAGCACACCCGTAAGCACCGCCCCCAAAGGGAAAGTACCGTCTACTGACAGATCGGGAAAATCCAGTATGCTGTATGTTATATACATACCCATCGCGAGGAGCGCGTACATCAGCCCCTCCTCAACAATACCAATCAATATATTGACAACAAAATTCATGTCGACCCCCCACGGAACAGTTGAAACGACGTTTAAGGCAGCCCCGCACAAAGCCGCAAATCCGTCTTTGTGCGTTGTCGCCTTTAGATGAGTTACAACTTGCTCTCATAGCCGCTCAACTCTTGTCCAACGGCAAATTTCAGACTATGAGAACAAGTTCTTATTTATTGGTTACGACCTGCTCCGCGTCAGCAAGGCTTTCGGGCAGAGTTATGGAAAACTTCTCCAGGACCTCCGTATTGACAACGGGCGTACCCTCGGATATCTTGCCTACCGCCATCTCCTCGCATTTTGTGCCGTCAAGAACCTCAACGCCCATTTCTGCGGTTTTTACTCCGAGAGCAACATAATCGATGGATATGGAAGCCAGACAGCCGTTCTTTACCTGCTCTATCTCCGAGCCGTACACGGGGATACCCGCCGCGTCAGCCTTTTCAAGAAGCGTACTGAGATTGTTTACAACGTTGTTGTCGGTGAAGTTGTTGATGCAGTCAACCTTGCTTGCGAGAGAGGTCGCAGCCTGAGGGATATCCGCCGCGTTGGAAACGCCCTGATCCACAACCTCTATCCCGAGGGGCGCGCATATCTCCTTAAGCGATGCAAGGTGCGACAGCGAGTTGGCTTCTGTTGTGGTGTAAAGCACGCCGATAGACTTAACGTCGGGCTGAAGCGTTTGGATAAGCTCCACCTGCTTGTCAAGCTCCAAAATATCGGAGGTGCCCACGCAGTTCTTTATGCCGGCGTCAAAGCTCTCGGTAAGACCCGCTTCAACGGGATCGCTTACCGCGCAGAAAATAACGGGAATGTCGCTGTTCTGCGCCGCGGAATATGCGGAAAGCGCCGCAGGAGTAGCGATAGCGAATATCATATCGTAATTCTTGCTGACCATGCTGCTCGCGATGCTGTCGCAAGCGGCGGTGTCACCGTTTCCGTTCTGAAGATCGATTTTAATTCTGCTTGCGTATTCGCTTGCCATCAGCCCCTGCTCGATACCGCTGTAGCAGTTGTCCAGAGAGGGGTGCGCCGCAAACTGAATAACGCCTATATTGAGCATCTCGTCGTTACCGCCGTTTGCATCGTCATTTTTACAGCCCGCAAACGCCGCCGACATAGTAAGCGCCATTCCAATAGCAGCTGCTGCCGAAATAATTTTCTTTAAGGTTTTCATAACATATTCCTCCTGTAAATAAGTCTTTGCCGCTGTTTTTTTATTTATGCGGCGTCCGCTTTGGGGCATAAAAAAACTTGCCCCTGTTCTACATGGGACAAGATAACTTCTATCCTGCGATACCACCCAAATTCGTCCAAAAGACGCACTCTGCCCGCGCTGCCGCCTTTATCACGGCAAAACGGTTCCGCTTAACGCGCGATACGTCGCCCCTACTTAATAAAAATCTTTCGGTTTGCCCTCGCAGGTCCATTCGGCAAAGCTGTCCTGCCGCGCTTCCACCAACGGCGGCTCTCTGTAAGGCTTTGACAATGCTTACTTCTCCTGCTCACAGGTTTGATCTCACCATATTAATGCAGTATACCACTGTTATAGTATAACACATATTTTTTTGTTTGTCAAGGGGTAAAACAATTTTTCTGATCATAATTTCAAAATTTCCGCCGGTCATACTCCGTTATGCTGCGCCCCACTCCGCAAGCCTGCCGGAAACCGTTCACATTTGCCATTCGGCATATGTGAACTCGGACTGTATATAAAGGTTGCCCTGAGGCTAATTATTTAAAAATTTTCAAAATTTCCACAAGCACGCGCTGTTCGCTGCGCGAGGTTTTGTGCAAGGAGCTGCAGAACGCCACAAGCAGCCACGCGTATATTGTGCAAAACCACCTCCGCACGATTGCGGGAACCGGTCGGAATTTGCTTCGCAAATTCCGACACTTTTTGAAATTTAATGTGCCGACATTGCGTGGCATATGGGTTTTTTCTACAGGCTGCCAATCTTTAATCTACGTATAGACAGCTTCGCGGCAGTCCCGTACCTATCGCTGCGACAAAGCTCCCTGACGTACCACGGTACGACTGCGTCGCTTTTCCCTGCGCTATACACGGTCTTGCCTCGAATCAAATTTATACTCCGATAAAAAAACAGTATTACGCAAAACTCCCAAGGCGCAAAACAAAGTCCGCACCTTGGGAGAAACGAATTTATCGGCTGTCAGCTGCCGTTACTCTCTCTTGATAGCCTCAAGAGCCGAGATATGCACCGCCTTGTTTGCGGGATAGAAGCCCGAGCCAAGACCGATTATAATCGAGAACAGTATCGCGAAGCCCGCAAGCCAGAGCGGCACTATTGAAACGGGGCTGCTCGCCGGATCCATTACCCCGATTATCATACCGAACCACTCCTGAAAACTCTGCGCGGCGGACAGGTCGGTTTGTGTGGAAACCACATTTATCACTATTGAAATTATATAGCTTATAATCGAGCCGATAATGCCCCCGATAAGCCCCACAAATCCCGCCTCCATAAGGAATGTCGCGCGGATATTGCCGAGATAGCAGCCAAGCGCTTTCATAACGCCGATCTCGCGCGTTCTCTCGGAAACCGACATTATCATGGTGTTTGTAATGCCCAGCGCCGCAACGAACAGCGATACTGCGCCCAGTCCGCCGAACATCATCTGCTGCTGGCGCGCCTGCTCTTCAAGCGGCTTGCGGATAGATTCCATAGACCATGTGGAGTATCCCAAAGCCTTTATTTCCTCCTCAACGTCTGCCACCTTTGAGATGTCCGTCGCCTTGACGTATATCTCGTCATAGGTGGTTTTCTGCTGATTGCTGGTAGGATAAACCATCTTCTGGATAGCCTTAAGGTCTTTTGTAACGAAAATCAGACCTTCGCTTGTGGCGTAATCCTTATTCTGATCCTCTTTAAGAACGCCGCATATCTTGATTTCCTGCGTGAATTTGTTGTCATAATCTTCGTAACTGTACAGCTCCATTTCCAACTTCTGGTTGAGTATATTGAAAAACGGGTCGGGCAGCTCCGCGTCAGGATTATATTCATAATATCCCTCGGGAGTCTGTGTGTACATATAATCCCACAAATCTATGCGATTCTGACCGTCGGGGCGCTCCCTATCCATAAAGTTGTAGACGGTTTTCTGACCTGCCAGAACCTCAAAATCATTTTTGGGAAAGCTTCCCTCGACAAGCTCCAGACCGAATTTTTCCATCGCGTCCGCGTTCATGCCTATGACCTGCGCCCAGCTTAGCTCATAACGGCGGTTTTCTCCCGCGTATATATTAAAGCCTACGTTTTCAAGGCGTGTTTTTCCTATTGCCACGTCCGCGTACGGTATGTTCTCGAATTTCCTCAGAGCCTCGTCGTTAAGCTCCGCCTTTATTCCATTGCCGTATACCTGAATAAGGGTAAGGTCGCCCATGCCCGAAAGCATAATTTCCTGTGAATTCTGCACTCCTATACCGATGGACAGCATTGTTACAATAGCGCAGCAGCCCACCACAACGCCGAGAACCGTAAGAATGGTACGGCTCTTTCGGCGCAGCAGGTTCTGAAGGCAGATTTTAATCATGTCTCCTAATTTCATAGCTGTCCTTTCGGGTCAGACCTTGGTTTCATTTGAATCGTTCAGAACGTCGTCCAGATCGTCCTCCCAGTCAATATCCGCCTCGGTCAGCTTTTTCTTCTTTTTCTTCTTAACATTAAGCAGCACGATAAGAGTAACCACGCCGCCCACTACAAGCACGCCTATGCCTATCCAGAGAATAAGCCACGGGAAACCGCTGCCGTCCTCAGGCTCCATAGTCATAGGAAAATCTCCCCAGTTGCTCGGATCGTCCCATATCTGCTCTTCTACCATAAAGCTTACGGGGAACTCCTTGGTTATCTCAGTGAGGGTAGAATCTTCATAAGTCACCTTTATTGTAAAAGAACATTCGCCGCCCATATAGGGGGTAACGATAAAATCAAACGTGCCGTTCTTGCCCGGGTCTACCGTACCGATAACCTTGGAGGTGGAGAGCGCCTCGATTTCACCGACAAGCTCCGCCTTGATGTTGGCTATGGCGCTTCTGCCCTTATTCAGGTAGGACGTGGTGATATACACTTGATTTCCCGCCATGACCGTATAAGTGGGTATCTGAACTTCAAATGACATCTTATCGGGCTGATAAACGGGAACAAAGATGGTCTGCTCACTGGTCACGGTCTGACGGTTGCCGTTGTCCACATAATCATATTTGAGCGAGATAGAAACAGAAGAGGTGCCGGTATCCGCGGTAGCCATAGCCTTGAGCGGTATAGTTTCGGATATCGTACCCGTAGCGTCCATAGTGGGATAGAAGAAAGTGTTGCCGCCGCCGTATATGCTTATATCGCCGCTGGCATTTATCGTCATTACAAGGTTTTCAACGCCCAGCGCCGAGCTGGTGTTGTACAGATCGAGCTTAAGATCAAAGGGATCGCCCGCCGCTATCTGCTCCGCGCCGATATTATATGCGCCGATAATTACGTTAGGAGCAGCGGTGTTGGATGAGGAAGGATCGCTCGCGCCCGCAGCGATAATGCTCACCTCGCCGTCGGTCTCGGCAGTCTTTTCGGCGTTTGTAACGCCGTAGCTATATGTTATCTTTGCGTGTATGGACTGCTTTGCGGAAGTGATAGTATCCGTAGTGCGGAACTTCACCTTTACGGAAGCGGTCTTGCCTGCGGCAATGGAATCAACGTGCGCGTACTCCGTACCCTCAAGCATATAAAGAGAATCAGAGGTGGTCAGGTTGAGATAAATGTCCTTTACCGCAATATCGCCGTAATTTGTGAGATTAAGGGTATATTCGTACTCGTTCTTTGCGGTAACCGCCTTGCCTAAACTTTTGCCGGTCATGCGGATTATCGGAGCGCCCGAAACTATGGCGTCCATGGAAACCGATGAAGAGGAGGATACCTGCTCATTTTTGCCGTTATTTTCAAAGAAATAACTTATGTCGATATCCACACCTATCTTAGAGCTTACAAGCTCCGCCGCGGTTTCAAAGCTCATGGGAACAGACTCCTTGCCGCCCGCGGGAATTTTCGCTATGAATGCGGATTCGTCCGCCGCGGCGATGCCGATACCCTCGCCGCCCTTAAGCTTAAGGGTAACGTTGTCCATATCAAGCTCGCCCTTGTTCTCCACAACTATCTTATAGCGGTACTTATGACCCGCCGAAACGGGAGTTTCCTGTCCCGATATGGATACCACGGGAAGCGGAGCGTAAGCGGACTCCATATTCGCGAACATGGTAAAGGTGTTCTCAACCGTTCCCTCTCTGTCCTCGCTGCCAACGGTATAGGAGTACTTCACGCTTACGGACAGGTCCTGCTTAAGGCTGTTGAAGCCCGAAAGCGTCTTTATCTTGATGGGCACTTTATAGGATTTTCCCTTTTCCAGATCGGGAACGAAAACCGTGCTTGTGCCGCCCGTCAAAATGAAATCGCCGCCGCTGGAGAAGTTGATGAACACACCCTTCATATCAGCCGAGCCGATATTATTGAGCGTAACCGTTCCCGAATATTCCTTATTTGCGTCCACAAGCTTTTCGGACAAGTCGAACTCCGACAGCACCACGGGGTACACCTTTTCTATCGTGGAAACAACGGACTCAAAGCTGACCGTATTTGTGGAGGAACCTGAGGATTCGCCGTTGCCGTTGTCGTAATAATAGCGCAGATTGACCGTGAAGGTCTGCTTTGCGGAGTTTATCTTGTCCCCCGCCTTATAGCGCACTCTGACGGTATCGCTGCCGCCCGAATATATGATATTGATATCCTGAGAGCCGGTGCCGTCGGTAATGAGCAGGTCATCGGACGCGCTTATCTCTACCAGTACCCGCTCCGCCTCAACAGAGCCGAGATTCTTTATCGTAAACTCGACGGTGCCCTCGTCGCCCGCTCTGATAGGCGCATCGGGCTGCTCTGCGGTAACGCGGAAAGTAGGCTCGGCTGTGGTGTAGTCGGGGGTATTGCCGCCGCTGCTCTCCTTGCACTCCCTTACAGCAAAGGTCATTTCCTTATAATCGCTGCCAAGGGACAGAAAACCCGTCATAAAGCCGAAATCCGTGCTTCCGCCTATCCACTTGCACTTTTCAAAGTTTACCTTGTATGTAAGAAGCTCGTCGGGCTGAGAGGTTATTTCCACGCTCTTGAGCGTACCCCTGAAGCTGTCTACCGACTTAATAAAGTCTATATCCGCATTTCCCTTTATATCGGATGTTTTAAGCCCAATATCCTTGATGATTACCTCGATATTGAACTCTCCGTTGGGCGAAACGCTGCTTATCGGCTTGTTTCTGTCATTTGTAAGAGTATATCCCACCAGCACGGGCTTGCTTGGATTGCCTTTTTCCGTAGGCTCATTGCCGTCATCGGGGGTTGTCGGATCGGTTGACGGTGCGGTTTCCCCGGGCACCGTATCGGCGGTGCCGGTCTGCGCGGCATCCGCAGCTGCGGGCACCGCATATGTTATAGCGCTCTGCGGAATAAGCAGCGCGGCGCTTACAGCAAAAGCCGCAGCTGCTTTAAATAGCTTGTTCATGTTGTTCTCCTTCATTATTAATAGTTTCTTTTACAATTCTTCCGTCGACAAGCGTAATGATTCTGTCGGCGTACTGCGCCATCTCGGGGTCATGGGTAACAAGCACTATCGTCTGGTTGAATCTTCTCGCGAAAGATTTTATCATATCCATAACCTCAATGGTCGTTTTAGAATCGAGGTTGCCCGTAGGCTCGTCCGCAAATACCACGTCCGGCTTCGCCACAAAAGCCCTCGCGATACCGACGCGCTGCTGCTGACCGCCTGACATCTGCCGCGGGTAATGCTTCAATCTGTTGCCCAGACCGACTTTTTTAAGTATAGCCACAGCCTTTTTCATGCGCTTCCGCTTTGATTCCCCGCGGAACATCAGCGGCATGGCGACATTCTCCGCGGCAGTCATGAACGGAAGCAGGTTATAGGACTGAAATACAAAGCCTATGTGCTTCTGTCTGAAAGCCGCAAGCTCTCTTTCCGAGAGCCGGGTGATGGGAACACCGCGTATGAATACGTCGCCGAAGGTGGGCTTTTCAAGCCCCGCGAGCTGATTAAGCAGCGTTGACTTACCCGAACCCGACGTACCGAAAATACAGCAGATCTCGCCCTGCTTTATTTCCAGATTGATCCTTTTCAGCGCAACGACAGTATCGTCCTCCAGACGATACTCCTTGCGGAGATTTTTGACCCTTATCATTGTTTTTGGCTGTTTTTTATTTTCCTCCAAGCGTCTGCCCCCTTATTCACAGTTGACAATCGGCAGATTACAGTTGACGGTTTTATATTTTTACTGTCGACTATATCCGTGATGTCAGCCGATATTTTATTCCTCATTATATAAGACAAATTACATACCAAAAAAGTTGCATTTTTTCAGAAAAATTTTACTTATTCTAAAAATTTTTACCGTGAAAAAACAATAAACTATCACACATATATAATTGTATCACTATTCGCTTTGTATGTCAAGAATAGTTACAAAATTGTAATATTTTTTTAAGATATCTTTACTATTTTAAGCGCAAAGAGCATTGAATTAAAACTCACATGATAAAAAATAATCAACGAAAAACATAACAATCAAGAAGTCAAAGGCGCTGAAAGCTAAAATCCACTATCCGACCACGCATGAATTTCCCGCAATCTGCCGTGAAAGCGCAGCCCGCAAAGCGGGCGGAGCTTTTACGGCGAGATAGCGCAAACAACGCTATGCGTTGTTTGCGGCGGTGCGGGAAATTCTTTTTAATAATTCAGCTTTAGATCAACATGACTTAACTGCATTTCAGCCTTTGTCAACATATATTAACAGCATAAATTATTTATAACAACAGCCAAGCAGCAGAAATCCAACAAAAATCAAACAATTCCATAACTAAAGCGCGGAATTCAACGTCCCGCGCTCAGTGTGTATATAAAGGTTGACCTAAAGCGAATTATTTAAAAAAATTTCAAAATTTCCGCAATCACGCGCTGTTCGCTGCGCTCACTCCGCGCGATTGCGGAAACCGGTCGGAATTTGCGAAGCAAATTCCGACACTTTTTGAAATTTAATGCGCCGACATTGCGTTGTCAATAGGCTTTTTCTACCAGCTGAGCGCGGAACATTAAATCCCGCGCTTTATAATTTTATTCTCCGAATACCGCACCTGTATTCGCGGAGGTCACCATCTTCGCGTATCTGCTGAGATATCCGCCGAATTCTCTGGGAGCTTTTACGCCTCTCTTGCGGCGCTCCTCGATCTCGCTTTCATCAACGAGAAGAGTTATCGACCTGTTGGGAATGTCTATGTGTATCTTATCGCCGTCATCAACAAAAGCGATAAGACCGCCCTCCGCCGCCTCAGGCGAAACATGCCCGACAGCCGCTCCGCGGGAAGCTCCGCTGAAACGCCCGTCTGTAATAAGCGCCACGCTGCCGTCCAGACCCTTACCCACGATAGCCGCCGTAGGCGCAAGCATCTCGGGCATTCCCGGACCGCCTTTAGGACCCTCGTAGCGGATAACCACCACGTCGCCTGCCTTTATTTTTCCGCCAAGGATAGCGTCGCAGGCGTCCTGTTCGCCGTCAAATACCCTTGCCGTACCCGTGAAGTCCATCATCTCGGGCTTTACCGCGCCCTGCTTTACAACAGAGCCGTTAAGTGCGAGATTTCCGCTCAGAATGGCAATACCGCCGTCCTTGCGTATCGGAGATTCCAGCTTACGGATAATCTCTCCGTCCGCGTCGCGAGCCGCCGCTATACGCTCCGCCTGCGTGCCCGTTACTGTCATAACGTCGGTATTTATGTGACCGCCCTTGGAAAGCTCACGGATAACCGTCTGTATACCACCCACCGCATTGAGGTCAGTAATAAATACACTGCTTGCGGGGTTCAGCTTTGTGAGCTGCGGCGTTTTCTTGCTCATATTGTCGATATCGTCAAGAGTGATACCCGCTTTAGCCTCATGAGCTATCGCCAGCAAATGAAGAACGGTATTTGAGGACGCTCCAATTGCCATATCCGTAGCCAGCGCGTTCTCCATATTCCTCTTTGTAAGAATATCGCTCGGCTTAATATCCTGCTTTACAAGTTCGACTATCCTCTCGCCAGTTTCCTTTGCCAGCCTGCGGCGCGCGGAGTTTACCGCAGGCTCTGTGCCAGCAGTGGGCAGCGCCAGACCGATAGCCTCCGTAAGGCAGTTCATGGAGTTTGCCGTGTACATTCCCGAGCAGCTTCCGCAGGTAGGACAGGCGTTGTTTTCATAGTCCTTTATAACCTCGTCGCCTATCTCGCCGTTGGTATACTGCCCTATCGCCTCGTATATCTCGGAATATCCCACACGCTTACCCTGAACGCACCCGGGGTTCATAGGTCCGCCGCTCACAAATATGGAGGGCAGATTCATTCTCGCCGCCGCCATCACCATACCCGGAACTATCTTGTCACAGTTGGGGATAAACACCACGCCGTCCAGCGGGTGAGCCGTCAGCATGACCTCTATGCTGTCCGCGATAAGCTCTCTTGAAGCGAGAGAATATCTCATTCCCTTGTGGTTCATTGCAAGACCGTCGCAAACGCCGATGGTGAAGAACTCGAACGGAACTCCCCCCGCGTTGCGGATACCGTCCTTAACATAGCGGGATATCTCATGGAGATGCTGATGCCCCGGCACATAATCGCTTGCCGCGCACACCACCGCTATAAAGGGCTTATTCATCTCACTGTCGATAACTCCCAGCGATTTTAATACCGCTCTGTGAGGAGTTTTCTCCACTCCCGCTCTTATCAGATCACTTCTCATTTTCCTATCCTTTCTCAGAACCTTTATGTGTCTTTAGGCAATACTGTACAATGCCCGAATGGCGGTTTTGTGCGGTGTTGCCTTTATTTTTTATAAGCTGATGTCAAACCAATACCGATTGATCGTTTCTCCTTTTTCGTTTGGATCGGCAACAATATTTTCAAGCCTGCCATTACAGCTTTCTATTACCCTGACAGACCCTGTATTTGAAGTATGGCAGGCAACCATGACTTTGTGCATTTTTTTGTGTCCTGCCTCCTGAAGAATAATTTTAAGCATTTGGACAGCGCAGCCCTTTAGCCTTTCGGAAGGTCTCACGCCGTATCCTATATGCCCCATGTATTATACCCCTCAACGGTCAGATAGTGCCTTAAGGACGTTGCCCCTATCAGTCTGCCGTTTTCATCGATAACAAAATAAAAGGACGTCGAGGAATATTTTTTGTCAAGAGCGGCATTTTCGCAATCATCCAACATCTGAATAAATTTTGCAAAATCCTCCAAATTATCAAAGGGCTTATCCAGAAACCATGGCGCGATCTGAGTTCCGCTTTCGTTCCATTCCTTCATCATGTCATTGTATTGACCAAAAAATACAGATCCGGTTTCACAATATGAAGTTTCATAAATCCGCACGCTCCTTATCCTCTGTGCAGCATAGCCGCGCCGATTATCCCCGCCTCATTGCCAAGGCTGCAAATAACTATCTCGGTATTCTTGGCGCTGTTTTTGGAGTATATCTGCTCTGCGACCTGCTTTTTCAGCGGCAGCAGCAGCGTGTCGCCCTCGTTGCACACTCCTCCGCCGATACAAAGTATATCGGGCTGAAATATGTTGATCGTATTTGCGATACCGCACGCGAGATATTTCACATACCGCTCGGTTATGGCTTTGCCCGTTTCGTCACCCTGCTTCATCGCTTTATAGGCAGTCCTCGCGCTGACGCGCCCGTCCTGCTCTATCAGCCTTGCCGTGAGCGACTCGGGATTGAGCGCCGCCGCTTCCGAGGTCATACGGATAAGCCCCGTAGCCGAGGAATAAGCTTCAAAGCAACCATTCCTGCCGCAGGTGCAGGGAAGTCCGTCAGCGACTATAACGGTGTGACCTATCTCTCCCCCCGCGAAATTCGAGCCGCTGTAAATTTTACCGTCAATAATTATCCCCGAGCCAACACCTGTTCCAAGGGTAATGACCACGGCGTTTCTGCTACCCTTTGCCGCTCCCGCGACAAATTCTCCGAAAGCCGCCGCGTTCGCGTCGTTGTCGAGATATGTCTTAAGTCCGAACGCCTCCTCGATATCCCGCCCCACGGGAGCGTTCACAAATCCGAGATTGTTGGAGTATTCCACCGTGCCGCTTTCCCTGTTGCACGTCCCGGGGCAGCCTATCCCTATGCATTCCGCATTTGAGGGAGATATCCCCGCTTTTGCGCAGGCGGCGCGGACGGATTCCTTTATAGCCTCCAGTATTTCCTCATAAGGGCGCGGCGCGTTGGTCTTTACCTTTGCGGAAGCGATTATCCTGCAATCCTCGTCAACTATGCCGCAGGCGATATTCGTTCCGCCGATGTCAATTCCGATGTAGTACATTTATACCCCCAGTCAGTCGCCAATGTTGTCCATGTCATCGATATCGGTAATAATTATCTCGCCCTTTCCGCTTACGGTATATTTTCCCGTTCCCGCGGTCACGAAAACGCTGTCGCCCTTTTTAGCCTTAACGCTCTCACCCGCCGCGGAGATCTCCGCCTCGCCGTCAAGCACCAGAAGCGAATCAAACGAGCTGCTGTCCGCTTCGAGCCGTGCCGTGCCGTCAAGCTCCAGCTTATGCACGGTAAAGTACTCACAGGAGCGCAGCAGCGTCATAACTCCGCCCTCGACCTTCAAGGGATTTCCCACCGCCGTGGTGGGGTATTTCGGTGGGGTGAGCACCGTAACGTCCACAGCCTTGTCCACATGGAGCTGGCGCGGCTTTCCTTCCGTTCCCACACGACCGTAATCGTATATCCTGTACGTGGTGTTGCTGTTCTGCTGTATTTCCGCGATAAGTATGCCCTTTCCGATAGCGTGGAGCGTACCCGACTCGATAAAGAACACATCACCCTTATGTACGGGCACATTGTTTGTCACTTCAAGCAAAGTGTTGTCCGCTATCCTTCGGGCAAACTCCTCCTTTGTGATTTCGTGCTTAAAACCGTAGAGCAGCTCCGCGCCCTCGTCGCAGTCCACAATATACCACATCTCGGTCTTGCCGTACTCGCCCTCGACCCTCATCGCGTAATCGTTTGACGGGTGCACCTGCACCGAAAGATTGTCTTTCGCATCAATAAGCTTTATCAATATCGGAAAATATTCAAACCGCTCACAGTTAGTGCCAAGCACCGATTTTCCCTTTGCGGCGATAAATTCCGACAAAGTCTTTCCGTCAAATTCCCCGCCGCGGATAACGCTCTGCCCGTCCTTATGGCAGGACAGCTCCCATGATTCCGCAATCTTGTCCGAATCCAGATTTTTCCCATACTCCTCGCGAAGTCTGTTTCCGCCCCAGATGTAGTCCTTGCAGGGCGCGGTTAGTTTTAAGATCATGATACCCTCCTTAGTATTTTATGCTTTTAAGTTATGCTGACCTAAGCGAATTATTTAAAAGAATTTCCCGCACCACTCCATCCGCCTGCGGCGGATTCCGTTAGCCTCGATTTAAAAGCTCCGCTTCACTTCGTTCCGCTGCGCTTTCAAATCGGCTTGCGGGAAATTCACGCGTGGGCGGTTTGTGGATTTTTGCTTTCAGTGCCTATGACCACCCGTTTTTTATGTTGCTTTAAGAGGTCTTTCCCCTCAGCCGTACACATTCTTTATAACTCGCTGTCGGTTATCAATATCCAAGCTCTTGATTGACAATAATGACCTTTATCCTGTTAGGCACTCTCTGCTGAGCCAATCTGACGTAAGAGCAGCATATCCTGCTTTCGCTGCGGCAGTGAGCGCACTCCCCCGTTCTCGCGCAGGGAGTGTCACACTCCAACCGAACCGTATTTTTGGGGGCGGCAATTGTTTCAACGCGCCTCACCGCCTCCGCCATATCCTTTACAATCTTGTTTACTCCCGCCACTACAATGACCTGCCGCGGTCCGAAAATCATTGCGGATACACGGTTTCCGTTGCCGTCCACATTGTAAAGCTCCCCATCCTCGGTGAGGGCGTTGGTGCTTGAAATAAAGGTGTCGGAATTGAAAGCGGCTCGCATGATCTCCTCTATCTCTTCCCTGTCCTGCGCGGCAGAGCGGTCGAGAAAAGCCCCCGAAAACTCCTCCTCGAGCATTTCCGTGACCCCGCTCTCCCTCAGCGTTACCGAGCCGCCGATGGTTATTAGCTTGTCATTCTTGACCAGCTCGCGGATTATTATCTTAAGCTGGTCGCAGTTTTCCACATAGAAGGGTTTCATCTTGTTTAGCTTAAGCGCCGCCATTACCCTTTCTATCCTGCTGTCAATTGGCATTTTTCTGTCCTCGCTTTACAGTTATTATCAGTCCTGACCCGTTTTCTGCTTGATGGTGATAATCGAGTTGTCCGAAATTTTAAAGCCGCCGTCCTCGTAGTCGCCGTAAGGAACATAGTATTCCGCGGGGGACGAGCCGTATATTATCGTGTTCAGCAGCGCCGCCTTGTGCGCGGTGTAATCCTCTTCGGTTATACTGCTGTCCTGTGCATCTATGAAATGGCGCGAATAGCTGTCCAGCAGGGTACTGTCCGCATAAGAGTAATTCTGATTTACAAGCGAGGAAAGTACATCGCCTATAATATTAAAGCGGTAGGACTCGCCCTCCTCAAAATCGGCCAGCATTATATATCTGTAACAGGACTCCGGCGAGAAAAGCTGCGAGCCTGTGTTGAACGTATCAGCCTCTATTCCGTCAGCCACAATAATTGTCTTGGGAACATTATAGCGCACGTTTCCGTAAACCGCCAGAAAATCCACAAAGCTCTCGCGGGTAAAGGTAACATAGTTGTCCAGCTTCACCCCGACTATATCCTCAATGGCGGAAATAATCCCCGCTCCGCCCTGAGCGGCATAGATATTGGGAAGATCTCTTCCTTCAGCAGCCACGCTAATGCCTGTCGGGAGCGGTATAAACGACAACCTGCTTTCCACCGCGTTATATGCGGCTATAACATACAGCTCGGGGCTGTCATCCGCGCTCTTTGAAAGCATTATAAGCGCATTGAAATTATGCTCGGCTGTGGGGGTAAAGCTTTCGGAAAGCCCGCCCGCGTTATTCAGTCCCACCTCCCGCGTTCTTTCGGGAAACAGATACCACCTGAATGTGAATATAACCATTATCACAAATGCCGTTGTTACCACAAACGCCAAAAGATAAATATACCAGTTGCTTTTCCTGCGAACAGCCATAAATAATCCTTTCCCATAGTCTGTTCGGCATATGTCGAAGTGCCATGCGCCGAACAGACTCTCAAGCTCCGCGGAAATTTGAGCATATCCGCAAAAAGCTATTGAATTTTTGTAAAATATGTAATATAATTTAGTTGTAACGTCAAGTAAGAAAATCAGAAGCGCCGCACGCACGGTGTCAAAACCCGCGCAGGCTGTCATACTTCTTACTTCTGACATCTTGCTTATAGTATAGCACATTTTATTTAAAATTTCAAGGGGTGTAGAAATGAACAACGGGGACAATTTTTATCGCAGAACCTGGGCGGAGATAAATCTGGACGCTCTGGAGGGAAATATACGGATAATATCCGAGCTTTCGCGCGGCAAGGAGATTATTGCGGTAGTAAAGGCGAACGCTTACGGACACGGCTCCGTGCCCTGCTCAAAGGCGCTGAACGAGATGGGTATAACGCATTTTGCGGTGTCAAATCTGCGTGAAGCGCAGATACTCACCGAGGGCAAAATCAAAGGCGACATTATAATTTTCGGGTATTGTGACGTTCCCTCGGTCATGGAAAATCTTGATAAGAACTATATATTCACGGTTGGCTCGACAGAGTATGCCGAGGAGCTTTCCGAAGCGGCGATTAGGCGCGGCGTCAGGGTAACAGCGGATATAAAGCTGGATACGGGCATGAGCCGTGTGGGGATTTCCGCGGAAAGCGAAGCAGACCGTATCCTTTCGCAAAAGGGATTGTACTGCCGCGGCGCGTACACTCATTTTGCGGTAGCCGACAGTACGGAGCCTTCAAACATGGAGTTCACGCGAAAGCAGCAGGCGGCGCTTGAATCCCTATGCAAAAGCAGGGGACTGAAAATGCACTCCCAGAACAGCGGCGGAATAACCTGCCACAGCGGATTTGACGGAGATTTTGTACGTGCGGGGATAATGCTTTACGGGCACAGGGGCGATCTTGCCTGCCCCATTCCCGATGGAGTAAGACCGCTTTTCAGCCTGAAAACCGTAGTATCACAAATAAAAACCGTACCAACGGGAACAACCGTAAGCTACGGGCGTACATTTACGGCGCGGCGCGAAACGGTTCTTGCCATGATACCCTGCGGTTATGCCGACGGCTTCAACCGTCATCTTTCGGGAAACTGGAGCTGTCTTGTAAGAGGAAAGCCCGCGCCCGTCTGCGGAAGAATATGCATGGATCAAGCGGTTCTTGACGTCACGGATATCCCCGATATAAGTGTTGGCGATATTGTCACGGTTTATTCAGATAACTCAGAAGATGTATGCTCATTGGAAAAGGCGGCGGCGCAAAGCGGCACTATAAGCCATGAAATTCTGTGTTGTATAAGCGCAAGAGTTCCGCGCGTGTATATTAAAGGCGGCGAAACGGTCAATACAGCGTTTTACGGCTGACAAACGGCAGAACAGAACCAAGCGGAATGACCGATGGGGTTGATTTATACGGTTTTTAGGCTGACCTGAAGCTGTTTATTTAAAAAATTTCAAAATTTCCGCAGGCACGCGCCGTTCGCTGTGCTCACTCCGCGCGATTGCGGAAACCGGTCAGAATTTGCCGCGCAAATTCTGACGCTTTTTGAAATCCGATGCGCCTACATTGCGTGGCAATAGGCTTTATATAGGATGACCTAAAGCTGTTTATTTAAAAAATTTCAAAATTTCCGCAAGCACGCGCCGTTCGCTGCGCTCACTCCGCGCGATTGCGGAAACCGGTCAGAATTTGCCGCGCAAATTCTGACG
>CAJULF010000016.1:18955-54348 GCA_910587135.1 uncultured Oscillospiraceae bacterium | reverse complement strand
AAATTAACGAAGAAATACGCAAAATATGCAAGCAAGATGCGTGCCGAGAGATACTAAACAGGCTCTTAAAAGCATCTCAGCCCAGAGCCACCTTTAAATCAAGAATCAGACCGCTCAGAGCAACACAGCTTAATGGTATAAATTATTATTTTACACAATTGCTTGAATAGCATACGCATCACAAATTCTAAAAAACAGCTTTGTTGTTTTTCTCTATAAAAAGGTGTCAAGTCGCAAATTATTTTATTGTTTTATCACAAAAATTCAAATTTATTCTTTCAATAGATTTACTTTTTGCGAATTTTTTAGTATAATAAAGAGGAAAAGAAAAAAGCCTGCGGTTTTTGCCCGCGGAACAGGAGGAATCAATGAGAGCTGTTGTTGCTGTTATAGGTAAGGATACGGTCGGTATACTGGCGAAGGTCAGCGGTATTTGCGCGGAGTACGGCGCGAACGTAATGGACGTGACCCAGACCATTATGCAGGACTTGTTTGCCATGACCATGCTGATTGAGATATCAAAAATTTCCATAGACTATATTGACCTTGCGGAGAAGCTGAAGAACGCGGGCAAGGAAATGGGTCTTCAGGTGCACGTTATGCATGAGGATATTTTCAATTCCATGCACAAAATATAAGGGAGAATTTCGGAAAATGCTTAATACAGGCGATATACTTGAAACGATAAAGATGATACAGGAGGAGAACCTCGATATCCGCACCATAACTATGGGTATCTCTCTTCTTGATTGTATCGACGGCGATATAGACGCTGCCTGCGGGAAAATCTACGAAAAGATGATGCGCAAGGCGGAGAACCTCGTTAAAACGGGCGAGGACATTGAAAAGCAGTACGGAATACCCATCATCAACAAGCGTATTTCCGTTACTCCGATAGCGATGGTCGCGGCTGCCACAAAGCGAAGCCCCGTAAAATTCGCCAAGACTCTCCAGCGCGTTGCCGAGGGTACGGGCGTGAACTATATCGGCGGATATTCCGCGTTGGTGCACAAAGGCTTTTCGGCAGGCGACAGGGAGCTTATCGAATCTATACCCGAAGCTCTCGCGGAAACCACCAACGTGTGCTCCTCGGTGAACATAGGCTCTACCAAGGCGGGCATAAATATGGACGCGGTGGCGATGATGGGTAAGATCATTATGCAGTCCGCGGAGGCTACCAAGGATGACCACTGCTTCGGGGCGGCAAAGATAGTGGTATTCTGCAACGCGCCCGAGGACAATCCCTTTATGGCGGGAGCATTCCACGGAGTAGGCGAGTATGACACCGAGATAAACGTCGGTGTATCGGGACCGGGAGTAGTCCGCGCGGCTCTCGCGAAGCACCCCGACGCGAATATAAGCGAGATAGCGGACGTTATCAAAAAGACCGCATTCAAGATAACCCGCATGGGTCAGCTTGTGGGAACGGAGGCTTCAAAGCGGCTGGGCGTCCCCTTCGGTATTGTTGATCTGTCGCTCGCTCCTACCCCCGCGGTTGGAGATTCCGTGGCGCATATTTTAGAGGAGATAGGTCTGGAGAGCTGCGGAACTCACGGCACGACCGCCTGCCTTGCCATGCTGAACGACGCGGTGAAAAAAGGCGGCGTAATGGCTTCCTCGCACGTCGGCGGGCTTTCGGGAGCGTTTATCCCCGTTTCCGAGGACGCGGGCATGATAGACGCGGCGGTGTGCGGCTCGCTTTCGCTGGATAAGCTGGAAGCTATGACGGCGGTGTGCTCCGTCGGACTTGATATGATAGTTATTCCGGGAGACACTCCCGTCGACACCATTTCCGCGATAATAGCGGACGAGGCGGCTATCGGCATGGTGAACTCCAAGACCACGGCGGTGCGCGTTATTCCCGCTATCGGCATGAAGGAGGGCGAGGTTCTGGAATTCGGCGGACTTTTCGGCAGCGGACCCGTAATGAGCGTGAATAAATATTCCTCGTCAAAGTTTATCAGCCGCGGCGGACGTATTCCCGCACCGCTGCAAAGCCTTAAAAACTGAGCGGAGGTCGCTGTGAATAATTTCTCAAAACAGGAAAAGACCCGCGTTATCGTGTTTGCGGTTATATCGCTGCTGTCGGTCGTGCTTGTGGTATGGTTCGGGTGGGGAATATGCGATTTTACCGCGATAATACCTGTTGGAAGCGATGATATCTCTATTGTCGGTTCGGACTGGGGAGTTTTCCTGCTGACCGCGGGTGAGATAAACGGAATGGTCATGCTGATATATTTCGCGGCGGCGCTGATTTACGCGCTTTTTGCCGCGGCGGGAGCGGCTCTGTCAAGCGTCCTGCTGAGAGTGCTCGCGCTGAAAAACGCGGATAGTATCGGTGCGGAGGAGCTTGCGCTGACGCGGAAAATGTATATAGCGGCTTCGATAATTCAGGCGGTCATTATCGTTTTGGTCGCGGTCGGTTATATCATATCGGGCAGAGGCGGCTTCGGATTGATGAGCCTGCTGCTTTGCTGGCAGTATCCGCTGTTTATAGGGCTTATCTACATAAAAAAGCTGAAATCGCTCGCATCTGACACAGAGTGATTTTTGGAAAAAATTACTCTGATAGAGGTTGACTTTTGTCAGTGGACATGTATAATATAGTAAAATTGGTTTTATCTTAACCGATTTAATTAATTGCACTCAGTGCCACGAATTTTATTATGGAGTTAAGCAGCATGAGGTATTCTAAGAGGTTTCTATCGGGGATTATGGCGTTGATTTTGTCAACCAATCTGATTTCTACAGCTTCAGCAAGTGATATATCACAGGAAGCTCAATCGTTTGACAGTTTTATTGCTGAAGCAATCACTAAACACCTTAGCGGACAAGGGATATTTGTTGACGGCGACTTGAATTACAGCGATCCGATAGCCCTGTATGATTTTGAAACTTTTGAAGTAATTGGTTCAGAAATAATTATTCTGGAAGACAATGAGTATCTGGGAAAGATGGAAGTATACTGCAAGGATATAGGATATACTTCCATATTTGATACATATCTTCCCGATGAGATACAAGAAGTAATTCTGACAGAAGCAAATGCTTCGTTTGGCTTTGTTAACGATAACCTTTTATTTTATAGTTCGGACACGGGATATGTTCTGGCAGACGGTTTGTGCGAATATGAAGAGCCGGAGAGCGTTCCGCCAATCGTTACGGAAATTAATTTCGGTAATTCGGTAAATTTAATTCCTTCAAGTTCAACAATGTCAATCGCAACAATAGAGCTTGATGTTGAGATAGTTCCTAACCAGACCGTTGATGGGAGAGGGCTTTGTGTATATGCTGCGACGGCTATGCTTCTTAATTATCACGGTCATGGCTCCGGTTTAACCGCTTCGCAATTGTATAGCGAAGCTAAGGAGCTTGTACCCAATTCCACAGGCGATTCCAAGAGGGTAACTGCTGTTTTTGATAAGTACGGCTATAATGTTACCACATTAAAAACTCCTATTTCAGTCGGGGATGTGGCTACACAGTTGCGTAATGACAAACCCATAATGATCTCAATAACAGGGGGCAACGGTGGTCATGAAGTGGTGATATCAGGAATTACCCTTGATATGTCAACATCAAGGTTTACTATTTGCGATCCTAATAAAAAAACCGTGCGCGATATGTTAATTACCCATACAAATCCCGACACGGTCGCATCAGCTGTTGATTACGGTACATACCATACATGGAAAACTACCCGATATTGATACGTGAAAGGATAAAAAGAAATGCGCATTGTTTCACTAATTACAGCATTTATTTATTTATTTGTATCGTTTTCCGTGCGGGTGGCTGCCTCATCGGCAAACGGATTCAACGAGCGAAACAGTGAAGGTATTCCGATAGTAAGCTGTGATACTGTTTTAAAGCAAAGGGAATGGAACGGCAAAGCGCGGCTGCTGTCAGATACCTGCTACTTCGTTGATAGCCCAGTCATTGTGACATCAAACAATACATTGCCAGAAAATTCAATGATAGTAATTGAAAATGGCGGCAAACTGACTGTCAACGAGAATGTCAAACTTTATGTCAAGGGTGTTGTAGTTGTTCACAGCAAGGCGAATCTTATAATCAACGGTCAGGTCATTCTTAAATCCACATCCGCGGGCGTGATAAACGGCAGACTGCTGATAGGCGGCAAAGGCAGGTTTTCTGCCTACGGCAATTTGCAGATTTCGGAAGGCGGTATTATGGGCGTCAAAGGTCGCGCCGCCGTTCATGAAAACGGCGCGGTCTTAAATTATGGCACAATAAAGAAGATGTCAAGCTCCGCCGTCGTTCCCAACGACACGAAAGACCTGCATGGTGAAATTCCTCTTTATGTTGCTGAGGAATACTCCGATTATCTGGATAATAACATAACTATATGTAGTGTGATTGATGACGACGGTTTGACGATCAAAGACAAAGCGACCAAGCAAAAGCTTATCAGAAGCTTTGAAAGCGTTTTATATAAGTATGACGGCGAATTCAAGGACGTGAGCGTTTTTATCTTGAATCATTTGTTCTATATGAGGATAGCGATTGACAACAATGTGCGGAATGATATTTATGCAGGAATGAACGCTTGGAATTGCATCGCATATTATGAATGGGATGAGGATGGCTTTGAAACGGCAAAGGGACGTTTTTATTCCTCTGTGTTGGGAAAAGTTGATACAAGCCTGTTTGCCGAGGTAGCCCCCCGATAGTCCTCTGCATATCACATAAAGAGGGTTAGCTTCTGCCTTATGGAGAGTCATCATGACGGAGCGTGACAGTATCTTGACAGCGAGCCTTTTAATATTGAATTCTGTTACAGAATGAGGATAGGAGTTAAAAATATCGGCTGTTAATTTTTTTTGCGGTATCCGTTATTTGATAAAAGGAATCGGCGCTGTGCGCACAAATGATGGTGACAACAAGCTTCATGTCTTGACAATCGGGCAAAAATATGATATAATTGCCCCGTATCAGCGGCTCGTAGGCGAATATGCGGAAATACGAAGCCGCAGACCAAAATTTGTGGAGGTAAACAAAAATGATCGAAAGATATGATGTAAACGAGGAATGGGCGCATACGGGCATAATCAAAGCGGGAGATTTTTGCTTTTTAAGTTATTGCGTCGGAAATATAGGCGGAACTATCGAACAGCAAATCAACGGTGCGTTCGACGAAATGGAAAAGAGGCTGTCAAAGGTAGGTCTTACGCTTGAAAATGTTGTGCAGATGGATTGCCTGTTCAGAGATGTGTGGAACATTCCCGTTATGGAAAAGGTGATTAGAGAAAGATTTAACGGAAAATATCCGGTGCGTAAATCCATTCAGACCAATTTTGCGCATATGGGCGGGGAAAACGGATTGTTGTTTCAGGCGGACGCGGTAGCTTATTGCGGCTGATTTTTTATCGCTGCTGCATAGTGCGGTGACAATGTGCTCCAAGTCTTGACAATCGGGTAAAAATGTGATATAATTTTCCTATAACAACAGTTCCGACGGCAGAGCCGCGGAACGGAACGGAGGAAATTATGCACAACTCAGGAATACCCGCCGCAAAGGCGCTTGAAAAGCTCAGGGACGGAAACAAGCGTTATCTTGACGCTGCCGCGAACTCCGGCGACGTATCCCCCGCGATAAGGAAAAAGACCTGCGACGAGGGTCAGTTCCCGTACGCTATCGTGATAACCTGCTCGGATTCGAGAGTGATACCCGAGGCGGTTTTCTCGGCGGGTATCGGCGAGATATTCACCATACGCGTCGCGGGAAACGTTATGGATAATCACCAGCTCGGAAGCGTACAGTACGCCGCGGGACATCTCGGCACAAAGCTGGTGGTAGTGCTCGGACATACTCATTGCGGAGCTGTCGGCGCGGCGCTGGGAAGCGACCCCGAGGGCTATATAAAGACCCTCACCGATGAGATAAAAAAGGCGATAGGCGACGAAAAGGACGAGCTTGCGGCGTGCCGCAAAAACGTTGAGAGAAGCGTTTCGGTCATCAAGGACAGCCTTGGCTATAAGGGCGGCGATGAGAACGCGGTAGCTACCGTCGGCGCGATTTACAATATCGAAAGCGGCGAAGTAGAATTTCTGGATTAATGGTACATAAAATAATCTCCCCCCGCGGAATCGTTTCGCGGGGGATTTTTGTAATGTTTATTTGAAAAATTTATAACGTTTCGCGCACCGAGCGGAGAGCGTTGGTGAACTCGTCGGGGCGCTCATACATAAGGTTGTGTCCCGCCTGCGGAATCACCGTGATAGTTTTGTCAGGCGCTGCTATCTTGTCAAAGTAATCCTTGACAAGCGGCGCGGGGGTGATATTGTCCGCTTCGCCGAGAATGTAGTGAACAGGTATCTCATAGCGCGGCGGAAAACCTCCGAGGTCAAAAGAAAGCATTTGCAGGTGAAGAGGATGATTGACCCGTGCCATTTTCATAAAACCGGAAATGTCACTCCATCGGAAAGACGGGCTGTGCCGTATGATTTTCAGCATTTCACCTAAACCCGAGCCGGAAACCGCACCGTTATCATATGCTTCCTGTATTTTTCTTATTTTGGGCAGCAGCTTCAGAAACGATTCGGGGTCATCGGGTGGATAATCTCCCATTTTCTCCAATTCTTTGATGTGTTTTCGGTTTTTTGCCTTTGTTGCCGATTTTAGTGTATTTCTGAACCCGATCCGTTCGTTTTCCGCTATACTTACAACCTGTCCCGAGCCTATATATGCCGATATGTTTTCGGGGTGTTTCAGCGCGTACAGACTGCCGAGTATGCTTCCCCAGGAATGACCCAAAATGACGATTTTATCCGTTTTATATTTGTGCTGCAAATGCTTTGTGATACTGTGCAAATCGTCCAGCATCTGTTCGATTGTTTCGGGAATGCCGCTTTTTCCGTTTCGGCGAAGAGTTTTGCCCGCTCCGCGCTGATCCCAATGTACTTGGGTAAACATATCTCCCCATGCCTCGTCCAGCTTATACGCAAACAGCGATTCAAACATTCCCGGACCTCCGTGAAGATATAACAGAACAGGCGTGCCGTTTGACTTGGGATAGTGCAGCAGGAAATGCTCGATTCCGTTTGCGGAGATGTACTCCTCTTCAAATTTGTTCATAGTCACTTCCGATCTGATTATATGCAATTGTCAGCTGAAATCATGTTTTCCGTTATTTGCTTTAATTATACTTTGACTTTGATCAGTTGTCAGCCGAACCCGCACCCTCCATGATGCCCGCCATAAGGTCGGGGTATCTCCAGGTGACGGAGTATCTGTCAAGAAGCCCGAAGGTTTCACCGCTGTAAAACGCTCCGTTGTCCCACAGGAAGCAGGGTATCCCTATCTCCTTGAATTTGGACATATAATACTTTGCCCACTCCGCGCGGTATTCCTCGTTATCCTTGTTCATGGCGCCGCATTCGCCGATTATTACCGCAGTACCCTTGCTAATGAAAAGCTCATTGAGAGTATCCGCAAGGTCGTCTATATCACGTGTGCTGGAGGACTTGTCAGCCATCCACTTGTTGCCGCCGTTCTGCTGAAGCGCAAAGGAGTAGGGAGTGTATGCGTGAACCGACACGATAAGTCTGTCAGCGCTGTCGTCGGGCAGCTCCAGAGCCTCCAGTGCGCCGCGCGAACTGCTTGCGGCATAAGGGCATACCATCAGGAAGCGCTGCGCGTTGTTGCCGCCCGTAGCTCTTACGGTATCAACAAATACCTGGTCGAGGTAGTTCACGACCGCGTGTCCCTCTTCGTTGCCGCCGTTCCATTCAAATTCCGTTCCGACCCAGCGCGGCTCGTTCATTCCCTCAAAGATAAGCCGCTCATCATATCCCTTGAATACCTCCGCGATTTGTGTCCAGGCAGCGGTCATAATAGCCGAAGCAGCTTCCTTGTTGTCTTCGTAGGGGTAATTCCATTCCTCATGGTGCATATTGAGTATAACGTAAAGGTCGTTGCTGTAGGCATAGTCTACCACCTGCTTCACGCGAGCCATCCAGTCCTCGGCTATGTTGTGGTTCTCGTCCATATGATTTCCCCAGCTTGTGGGTATTCTCACCGCATTGAAGCCCGCTTCCTTTACCGCAAGCATCATTTCCTCGGTGGTTTCGGGATTTCCCCAGCTTTTTTCGGAGGAAATATCCTTTGTGCCCGTTGCGTCGAGGGTATTTCCGAGATTCCAGCCCACCTTTATGCCGGCGGTAAACTCAAGGCTTGTCATGGCTGTATCTATCTCGTCCGAGATAACGCTGCTTTCCTCAGTCATTGCCGTTTCGTCGCTGTCGTCCGATTCTTCGCCTTTTTTGCAGCCCGCCAGGGACAGCGCGATAGCTCCTGCGCAGACCGCAGCCAAAATTTTCTTAAACATAATAGTTCTCCCAACTTTTATTTGCTTTCACGGAGCATAGCTTTTTGCGTTGTTGCTTATATTTCGCCGCTTTTCGCGAAAGCCGTTATATTTGCCCGTGGCATACAAATATTATAATAGCTTTTGCCCGTTTAGTCAAGGGGATTTGCTAAATTTGAGGCTAAAAAGTTACGGCAGAGATGCGAAAAATTCTTTTAAACCTTTTATCCCGGTTGACAATATATTAATCAGTGATTAGGATTACTGCAGCTTTTAGAAAAAGCTGCAGACTGTATATAAAGGCTGACCTAAGGCTAATTATTTAAAAAAATTTCAAAATTTCCGCTAATCATACTCCGCTTCACTTCGTTCCGCTCCGCATGCTTAGCGGAAACCGCGTGCGTTTGCGAACGCAAACGCACGACTTTTTGAAATTTGATGCGACGATATTGCGTGGATTATAAGCCTTTTCTACAAACCAACTTCACCTGCCGTAGGCAGGTGAAGTTGTGCGGAAAAATCAAATTAGGAAAATCAGAATCTGTATTCCTCAATAGTTGCCTCTACAATAGGAGCAAACTCCTCGCTGCGCTGCGTCCAGCTGTCGCCGTTATACAGAACGTCGCAGAGAAGCTGTCCGTACTGCTGCCAGAAGTTGCTGTTGAAGCCTCTTACATCTTCCATAACGAAAGTGAAGTTGGCAGGGTCGCACATTTCTCTCCACAGGTCGTATTCCTGTTCGCCCCAGGTTATTTTCCATTTACGCTCGCCCGCGTATTTTCCCTCGGTGTAGTACTCGGGCTGCGGGTGGATATGATCCTCTCTTACGGTCGCGATAATTTCGGGGTCGGTATCGTATACTCTGAACAGATTGATGAAGTCAACCGCGCCGCTTATGTTCTTGGCCCCCTTGGGTATAAGGAAGCCGTAGGTGTCGATAGCCTGGTAGTATTCGTCGGCTTCGGGATCTCTCGGCCAAGGAACAAAGGCGAACTCCGAAACGGTGTCGTGGATATCACTTTCCGTACCGGTGGGATTCTGGATGTTTTCCGTTGAAGCTATATAGCTCCACTCGGGCTCGATGGCGTTGAACAGCAGCTCGTCACAGTGAACCGCAAATACCTGCGGAGAAACCCAGTCGCCGAACTGCTTCGCGTACATAACACCGTCGCGGTATAGCGTTTCGTAGAAGCTCATTGCCCTTGTGACGTTGGGGTCGAACATATTGTTGATAATAGTGCCGTCCGACTGAACGTCAACCAGAACCGTACCAGTCGTTGCGATAAAGGGCAGCAGCGAGTAGTCGGTGGTATATATCCCCACGTTATTTTCGCTCAGGTTGCAGAACTGAATCATCATATCCCGCCACTCGTTCCAGGTCCAGTTGCCGCTCTTGTACAGCTCGTAGGGATCGGGAAGATTGTTTTCCTCAATGGTCTTCTTGGAGTAGTTAAGAGTCCACGATGTAGTGGTTCTGTGGGGATAGTAATAGTGCTTGCCCTTATATGCAAAGGATTCGATGATGTCCGCCATACCCTCCCAAAGCGGGGATTTGTAGTCTATGTAGTCGTCCAGCGCCTCAAACATACCCTTTGAGACTGTGCCCGGGTACAAAAACGCGTCAAAGGTAACTATGTCGGGCGAGTCGTCGCTGGCAATTTTTGTGGCAAGCTTCTCGAAATAACCGTCGCCGCTGGGACCTGTTTCCGTTTCAATATCTCCGCCGTATACGTCGCTTTTGAAAATAAGGCACTGATCTCTGCCCTTTGCGTCCTTTTCAAGGCTGTAAAAGCCAAGATATTTTATTGTTCCGGCATTTCCGCTTGGCTCGTAGCTTCCCGCCGTAAGCTCCTTTACTTCCTTGTCGGTTGCCGCGTCGTCGTTGGGGTCGGCGGAGGAAGCGGGTGTGGTGGTCTGGCTGGAGGTCTGCGGAACAACACTGTTGTTTCCGGAGCTTATCGGAGCTTCGTCCGCGCAGGCGGTGACTCCAAGCAGCAGCGCAGCCGACAGGCACGCCGCAATTATTCGTCTTGATTTCATTTTAAACCTCCCGATTATAAAATGTTTTCGCCATAGTCGATATCCGCTGTAAATTTTAAGTTTCCCCCTGCCATAAGGCGGGGGGAAACCCATGTTAAAGGGTATTTTTAGAATCTGTACTCGTCAATTGTCGAGTCAACGATGGGTGAGAACTCTGTGCTCTTCTGAGTCCAGGACTCGCCGTCGTAAACAACGGAGGTCAGCAATGTTGCATACTGAGTCCAGAATGCGGAATTAAATCCGAAAGCGTCCTCCGTAACAAAGGAGAATTTCTCGGGATCGCACATCTCTCTCCAGAGATCGTATTCCTGCTCGCCCCAAGTGATCTGCCACTTACGCTCGCCCGCGTACTTGCCTTCGGTGAAAGTAATGGGGTCGGGAGCGATGTGATCCTTCTTTACCTGGTCGATAATAGCGGGATCGGTATCATATACTCTGAACAGGTTGATAAAGTCGATAGCACCTGATATATTCTTTGCACCCTTGGGTATAAGGAAGCCATAAGTTCCGTATGCCTGGTAATATTTATCGGCCTCGGGATCTCTGGGCCACGGAACAAATGCGAATTCGGAAACAGTATCGTGAATGTCGCTTTCAACACCCGTAGGATTCTGCAGCTGCTCCGTTTCGGCAATATACGACCATTCCGGTTCCATAGCCAAGAACAACAGCTTGTCACAATTAGTCGCGAAGGTCTGGGGGGATACCCAGTCACCAAGCTGTTTTGCGTACATTACACCGTCTCTGTTGAGAGTTTCGTAGAAGCCCATAGCTCTTGTTACATTGGGATCCTTTATATTGTTGGTGATGGTACCGTCAGAATTAACATCTATCAGAACCGTACCTGTAGTGTTTATAAGCGGAACAAGGGTCGTATCGGTGGTATAGATTCCGATGTTGTCTTCGTCTCTGTCACAGAATTTTATCATCATATCGCGCCATGTGTCCCATGTCCACTCACCGTTTTTGTACAGCTCGTAGGGGTCGGGCAGATTATTTTCCTCAATGGTTTTCTTGGAATAGTTAAGTGCGTAGAGTGTGGTAATGCGGTGGGGATAATAGTAGTGCTTGCCTTGGTAACCGTAGGATTTGATTACGTCCGACATATCGACCCACAGCGGGGAGTTCATATCAATATAATCATCAAGAGCGGTGAACATTCCCTTGGAAACCGTTCCGGGATACATAAAAGCATCGCTTGTAACTATATCGGGAGATTCATCGCTGGCTATCAGAGAGCCGAGCTTTTCAAAATACGCATCGCCGCTCGCGCAGGTTTCAGTAGCAATATCGCCGCCGTAAACGTCGCTCTTGAAGATAAGGCACTGTTCCTTGCCCTTCTGATCCTTTTCAATGCTGTAGTGGCTGAGGAATTTAAGTGTTCCAGCGTTTCCGCTGGGAGTATATGAGGCGGTGTCGATATCCTTGATCTTTTCGTCGGTAGCCGCGTCATCATTGGGGTCTGCCGATGAAGCAGGAGCGGTGGTAGTGCCCGACGTCTGGGGAGCGCCGCTGTTCGGAACGGAACCCGGCTCCTCATCTGCACAGGCAGTCATTCCCGCCAACATAGCCAACGTTAAGCCGCAGGCTAAGATTTTCTTGTAGCTTTTCATTTGTAAGTCCTCCTTAATGATTAAAAAAGTTGATTTTTTAACCGTATTAGCGACAGTGCAAAATGCACAAATCGTACTTTACAATATTATTATATTCTCTTTTTTCTCCAAAAACAATTGACATTTTTCCCGATTTATATTATAATATTCCCAAAGAGGACACTGTGTTAATCGTTTTCACTTTTTTAGTCATGTTTTAACTTAATTAACCTCTCTCGGATTAGGCAATGAAGGTTTTTGGGCGATAATTGACAATTGGCGTTTAAGAGTTCTCTTTGCGAAAAGTATCCTTTCCGTGTGGTTCAAGGACGATTTCGGTCGGTTTGATTGTAGTGTGCCATATATAAATAGCGCTTCTGTTATGTTTTTCTGCAAGCTGCACAGCCATATCTCTGGTCTGGCCGAAAAGCCCTCCGATTTCCTGCCTATGCGCAGACCGACATACCATGCCAAAGGGAATAGCCCCTTTGTAATCATGCTCCCGCGCTTCATGCGGGAAATTCAGAACTTCAAAGAATTTCGCTCCATATCCACACAAAATTGTGTAACAAAGGCGCTGATAGTTTAGAGAAACTGACCGCCCACGCATGAATTTTCCGCAATCCGCTGTGAATGCGCAGTGGAGCGTAAGCGGAACGGAGCTTTTACATCGAGATAGCTCCATCCGACACAAAGCGTCAGATGGAGCGGTGCGGAAAATTCTTTAAAATAAGGAGAAATTATGGACAAGTTTATAATGCCGTTGAAATCGGATATGCAGGAGCTGGTACAGCATGGAAGCGTACAGTTTCCGATACAGTATTATGTTAATTCCATTGTAGCCGACGGTAATGATAACGTGCCGCTGCATTGGCATACGCGCCCCGAATTTTTCACCGTAAAAAGCGGCACGGTAAAAGCAAGAGCGGGCAGCTCCGAGATAAACGTCAAGTCGGGGGAGGGGCTGTTTATGAATGTGAACACGCTGCACAGCTACGCCGCGGCGGGGGAGGAGGACTGCGTATGTCCCGATATAGTTTTTTCGGAGGAGCTTCTCGCGCCGCTTAACAGCGCGATAAATCACCTGTATGTAACACCGCTTTTGCTGAATGAGCGACTGCCTTATATTCATCTTACGCCCGCGGTGGACTGGCAATGGGAGATACTGGATTGTCTGGACGAGATATTCGCGCTTTTGCAGCGTTACGGGGTGGTGGGAATATACGGCGAACCGCTTCATGTCGAATATCGCCATGAGAATATTGAAAGCAGCTGCTTTGAGATGACGGTGCAGCGCTGCATGAGCCGCGCGTGGCAGCTTCTGTTCACCCACAGGCGTGAGTGCGAGTTTTCCTCGGGGATAAAAAACGAGCATATTTTGCTGATAAGAATGCAGAAAATGCTTAGTTTTATCAATGAGAACTACTCCAGGGACATCTCGCTCAACGACATAGCGCAGTCGGCAAGCATAAGCAAAAGCGAGGCATCCCGCTGCTTCCAGAGCTACCTGAACACCTCTCCCGTGAATTATCTGCTGAATTTCCGCGTCCAGAAGGCGATGCAGCTTCTGCGCAGCACAGAAATGACGGTGGAGGCGATCGCGCTGGATTGCCGTTTCGGAAGCGCCGCCTATTTCTGCAAGATATTCCGCTCCAGAACGGGGCTGACACCTAAGCAATATCGTCGCAGCAGGACTTAATGATTTTATTTCGACAACATAACAAGAAGAGCCGCCGCGCGTTTCGGTACGCGCGGCGGGCTTATGCGGTAAATTTACGTTTTTCAGCTATGTGATATATAGGAAAAAGCCGTTTTAATTGAAATAGGGCTTATTTCTGCTCGCACAATAATAGCTGAATGAACCCGGAGCTTTTATCATTTCCCTTGCGAAGATCAACAAAGCAACAAATGATGACGTCGGATTGAACTTGTATACGGTCTGGATATCATCATCCATTTCAATTTCCGTATGGTTCAGCAAACCGTATTTTTCCAGAGTAGCTATGATCTGCACAGCCTTGTCGGTATCGATCTTTAAGTTTTTAACAAGAAAGTCAGGAGTAAAGGCTTTGCCGCTTTCGCGCCTATTCAGAAAAACACAGGCGTCAAAAAAGTCTTTATCCGATAGATCCTTGAAAAAGGACGGATAATCAATGCCGTCAAAAAAAGCTGTGTCGGTATTCCGTATCTCCGGTACCAGAAGGAAATATTGAAGCCGATTTGCGATACCCATTCGGGTAAAGCCGTATTCCGACATAACGCTGGAGTATATCTGTTCCTGCTCGCCGAGGTCGTTTTCGTATTCCTCAACACTTCCGTCTGTTGGAATTTTGCCGCAGCACAAAGCGCGTTCCATATCCCAGCAGTATTCAAAAACGCACTTAAACTGTTGTTCGGGCGACGTTTCCATTATTTTTTTAGTGAGAACCGTTTGGAGGTCACTGTAATCGGTTATGAAGCGGTCAAATAAGAAGTCTGTCAAAACTCCGAAAAAGTCTGCGATCTTAGGCAATAGCTCAATATCGGGTGCACCGCCGTTTTCCCATTTGGAAACCGCCTGTGTGCTCACCCCAACATATTTTGCCAGCTCCTCCTGTCTGATACCGCGTTCCATGCGCATATCCGCGATCTGCCTTCCTATAATTTCAATGCTCATAGTTATGATCTCCTTGAATTGAATATTTGAAAGCCGCTTTCATTGCTTTTATTATAACAAAAGCAGCGGTTGATTTCAATGGAAACGGTATTGACAGAAATCAAACGGCAGTTGATTTAACAACCGGCGGGAGCACTCACACTTTATCCGATAAACTCTCGTATCAGGGAATTTTCCGGCACAAAGCGCCTGTCAATTCCCGAAAGCTGCTTTAAGAAGCGCTCTATATCCGCAAATTCCCCATATCCCTCGTAGGTGCTTGAGATATTTTCAAGGTCGGGCAGCAGAATATCGCGGTAAACCAGCGGCTCATATCCGATAAAGGTGTCGATATCGAAGTTGGCGCGGTGCTTGAACGGCATTATATAGAGATTCTCTCCGCGCTCCACGGACTTAAAGAACTCAAAGGTTTCAGCAAGACTTCTGCCGCGGTACAGCTTGTCACGCATAAGCCGCCTCATAAGTCGTATCTTGGACGGGTGGAGCGTTTTGCCATTTTTGTCGGAAAGCCTTGTGCGCACGCTGACATAAACGCAGTTTGTAAAGCTGTCACTGTCTCCCGTGACCAGCGGGTTGAGAGCGTGTATTCCTTCCAGAATAACAAGATCGCCTTTGTTACGCTTCAGCGGCATTCCCTTTATGCGCTCCTGTCGGGCAAAGTCAAACCCGGGGATATCTATCTCCTCACAGTTGAAAAGTTTTTCTATATGCTCCCTGAAAAGCGGTATATCCAGCCGCATGGGGCTTTCAAAGTCAATATTTCCGTTTTCGTCCCGCGCTTTTTCCGTTTCGCACAGCGGCAGGAAATAGTTATCCATGGATATGGTGTGTGTAGTGCAGCCGTTTTCGCTCAGAACGCGCTGTATCCTTGTGGCGGAGGTTGTCTTGCCGGAGCCGGAGGGTCCGGAGATCAGCACCACGGGTCTTTCCTCGCGTTCAAGGTATATTTTCCGCGCGACTTTGGAAATTCTGTCCGCATATGCATTCTCGTCAGAGAGGATAAGCTTTTCGGGGTGCTTGGCGAGCTTGTTCAGCTCGGATATCAAAATAGCTTTCATTTGACCGTTATCCTTTCGATTTGGAGATTGTTCTTATAGCCCGAAATGCTTGGATTGCAAAGCAAATTTTTCCGAGGACAAGGAAAAGCGGCGCAGACATGCTTTATGTACGTCAAATGGCTGCTTTGACGCAGTACTCAAAAAAATTGCTGCAATACAATCGTTGGCGACTATGATAACAAGTTCTTAGTTCTGCCCGTAATAAGCGCCCGCGCCGTGCTTTCTCAGATAGTGTCTGTCCATAAGCTCCCGCTGCATGGGAAGGATATCGGGCTGCATGATCAGATTATGCCACGCCATAAAAGCCAGTTCTTCCAGAACAACTGCGTTGTGCACTGCGTTGTGCGGGTCTGTTCCCCACGCAAACGGACCGTGGCTGTGAACCAGCACCGCGGGAATATCATCGGGGGATTTGCCCTCAAATTCTTCTACTATAACATTACCCGTTTCCCGCTCGTATTCGCCGCCTATTTCTTCGGGAGTCATGCGGCGCGTGCAGGGTATCTCACCGTAAAAATAGTCCGCGTGGGTAGTGCCGAGTGGCGGTATGCCACGCCCCGACTGGCTGAAAACCGTCGCCCAGCGGCTGTGGGTATGTACTACCCCGCCGATATTCCCGAACGCGCGGTACAGCACCAGATGCGTAGGCGTGTCGCTGCTGGGGTTAAGAGAGCCTTCAACGCGCTTTCCGCTCTCAAGCTCCACTACCACCATATCCTCGGGTCTGAGTTTGTCGTAATCCACTCCGGAAGGCTTTATCACCATCAGCCCGCTGCCGCGGTCTATACCCGAAACGTTCCCCCAGGTAAATGTTACCAGACTGTGTTTCGGCAGCAGCATATTAGCTTCGTATACCTGTTCCTTAAGCTCTTTAAGCATAAATATCACTCCTTGATATATTCGGCATAAAGCCGCTTGAATTCTTCGTAATTTTTTGAATAAGCAAGCGCCCACATCGCTTTCATAACCGCATATTCCGCGGTCATCGCGCCGGTTTCCGTAAGCTCGAAGCGTTCCTTGACAACACGTCCGACGCGGTACAGCGCAAGATTGCTCCCGCCGTAAAGCACCTGTGTGCTCATTATTACATAAATTCCCTTTGCGATAAGCTCCGCGAGCTTGCTCTCATAAATCTCGGGCAGCCCTCCCGCGCCGTAGCTCTCGATAATCACCGCACTTGCGCCGTCTATATCGAATATTCCGCAGGGCGCTCCGGGGGTCAGCCTGATTATTGCCACGCGGTTATCCAGACTGTTGAAAAATACGGGTTCTCTGTCGGGAACTTCGGTTTTGAAAAATATCTTTCCATCTTCTGAAATCGCTCCGATATCGTCACGGTTGATGCTGCGGAAAGCGTCGGGCTCGCGGGTGTGCAGCTTGCAGGCACACCTGCCGTCGATTATTCTGCCCGCGAATGCGACGGCTACCCCGTGCGCCCCATCGCTTGCCGCGCAGAGGAACGCGTCCCGAAGATTCCGTTTCACATCGGAATTAGGAACGTCGGGCGAAAGCTGGCTCCCCGTAAATATTACGGGTTTGGGGCTTCCTTGTATAAGGCAGGACAGCGCCGCCGCGCCGTAAGCCATGGTGTCGGTCCCGTGAGCGATTACAAATCCGTCAAATCTCTCATAATTATCCCTTATAAGCTCTGCCAGTGTTATCCATTCTTTTGGCGACATATTTGTGCTGTCGAGTGAAAAAGGCTGCACCGATGAGATTTCGCAAAATTCCCCGATCTGCGGAATAAGTCCCAGCAACTCACCCGCACCAAGCGCGGGGGAAAGTCCCAGTTCAGTTTGTCCGCAGGAGATGGTACCTCCCGTGGCGATAAAAAGGATTTTTTTCATATCTTCTCCGGATCTTTGTTGATTTGTCTGTAAATGAGCCGCTTATTTTTACAACGTCAAAAAACAGCAAAACACGGCGAAATATACCGCCGTGTCTACCCGATTTAAACTATTACCTCGGCTCAACAATGAATTTAATTGCCGTTCTTTCCTCGCCGTCTATTTCAACGGTGGCGAAAGCGGGGATACATATCAAATCAACGCCTACCAACGCCATATAGCTTCTTGCTATCGCGATTGATTTTACGGCCTGGTTTGCCGCGCCCGCTCCGACCGCCTGAACCTCAACCTCGTTTTTCTCGCGGATAACAGCCGCAATGGCTCCCGCGACGGACTTAGGTACAGAGTGTGCTGAAACCTTTACAACTTCCATGATTGCTCACCTGTCAGAACATTTTTGCATGTTCTGCCTTTCTTCGTAATTGTCTGTTTTTACCATTTTTTTATTTATTAGAGCTTCAGGCGCGTGCAAACACGCTGTGGCTCTATTTTTCCGAATAAACTGTTTTAATTCGCTCGATAGAGGTACATCTGCCGCTTTTGGCATCTATATCCAAGCACACGCCGTTGATCTCACAGTCGCCCTTTGCGAAAATATGCCTTTGCGGGCAGTAGCTGAGGAATTTTTCAATTATGATATCCTTTTCCACTCCAAGCACGGAATCCATCGGACCTGTCATTCCGGCATCGGTGATATACCCGGTATCGTTGATTATCTGCTCGTCCGCTGTCTGGACGTGAGTATGCGTTCCAAGCACCGCGGAAACTCTGCCGCTGAGGTAAAAGCCCATCGCCCGCTTTTCGGAGGTAGCCTCCGCGTGAAAATCCACAATAATTATTTTCGCATCTGTTTCCGCCAACAGTCTGTCGGCATATCTGAACGGATTTTCAATAGGCTGTAGATAGGTCGTGCCAAGCAGATTTATCACTGCTACGCGGTAAGAGCCATAATCAAGCTCACACAAGCCCTTTCCGGGGACATCATCGCCGTAATTCGCGGGGCGTATTACGCGCTCGTTTGTTTCAAGCAGCTCGTATATCGATCTTTTGCGGAAAACATGATTTCCCGTTGTGATAACGTCAGCGCCAGAATTGAGTATCCTCTCCGCCGAGCGCGGATCGATGCCGTTTTCTTCCGCGGAGTTTTCTCCGTTTACGATTACAGTGTCCGCGCCGTATCTGCGCTTTATCGCGGACAATTCCGCTTCCAGTGCACCGCAGCCCGCACTGCCTACAACGTCGCCGATAAAAACGATCCTCATATCACCGGAAAATAACGTCGTCCCTGCCGGGTCCGGTCCCGATAATAGATATCGGGCATTCGCAAAGCTCCTCCAGACGCGCTATATAAGCCTTGCATTTCTCGGGCAGCTCATCGTAGCATCTGCATCCTACAATGTCCTCGTCGTACCCCTCTATTTCCTCGTAAACTGGGCTGCATTTCTCCAGCTCCTCAAGGGTAACGGGGAAGTCCTTCAGTGTTCGCCCGTCATCGGTTTTGTATGCGGTGCATACCTTCAGTACGGGAAATCCCGACAACGTGTCCAGCTTATTTATCGCAAGAGAGGTGAGTCCGTTTACGCGCACTGCGTGACGCATAATTACCGCGTCGAACCACCCCGTTCTGCGCGGACGTCCCGTGGTAACGCCGTATTCCCCGCCGCGTTCGCGTATTTCCTTTCCCGTTTCATCGTTAAGCTCCGTGGGGAAAGGACCGTTGCCTACGCGGGTGGTGTAGCTCTTGCCCACGCCTATTACCTCGTCTATCATTTTAGGACCTATTCCCGTACCCACACAAGCTCCGCCCGCGATAGGGTGGGACGAGGTGACAAAGGGATATGTTCCGAAATCTATATCGAGCAGCGTAGCCTGTGCGCCCTCAAAAAGCACCTTTTTTCCCGCCTTCCAGGTTTCAAAGGTAATGACCGAAACGTCGTCCATATACTTGGAAAGCTTCTCGCCGTAAGCCTTGTATTCTTCGTAGACCTTATCAAGGTCAAACGGCTCTCCGCCGTAAACCTTCTCTATTATCAGGTTCTTAAGCTCTCCTGTATTCTTCACGAGCTTTTTAAGACATTCGGGGTGACAAAGATCGTACATACGTATACCTATGCGTTCGTCTTTGTCGGTGTAGCACGGACCTATCCCTCTGCCCGTAGTGCCCACGTTAACGCCGGTCTGCTTTGCCTTGAAGTCCTCGGTCAGCTTGTCAAGATATCTGTGCCATGGCATAATGATATCCGCTCTTGCGTCGATGCGCAGGTTGTCGCAGGAAACGCCCCTCTTCTGCATTTCGGATATTTCCTCCAACAGCACCGCGGGATCGACCACCACTCCGCTGCCTATAAGGCAAAGTGCATTCGGGTAGAGGATACCCGAAGGGAGCAGGTGCAGCTTGTACACCTCGTTTCCGTGAACTACGGTATGTCCCGCGTTGTTTCCTCCGCTGGAGCGCACTACCACATCGGCTTTGGCAGCCATTATATCAATGATTTTTCCCTTGCCCTCGTCACCCCACTGGGTTCCGATAATAACACTTGATGACATTTATGAATCCTCGTTTCCGTTGTTAAGTGTAAAAGCAAATTTCCGCGCCGTCCGGAAATTTGCGTGTTCGCGTATATAAGTGCAAAAGCACACGTATTTTTAAAATATCGGCATGATAACACTTTGCGTTTATTATACCATACTATTAACAGAATTTCAAGCAGATTTTAAAAAAACGTTTTTCAAGCAGAGCATTTTTTGCGTGAAACAGCTTTAGATCGGGCTTTCCGCCGCAAAGATAATTTGTTTTCCCGTTTAAATGGTTCCGAATATCCTGTCACCCGCGTCACCAAGTCCGGGGACTATATATTTGTCTTCGTTAAGCTTTTTATCCAGATGACCGCAGTAAATCTCTATATCGGGGTGATTTTTTATCAGCGTCGCAAGTCCCTCGGGCGCGGCAAGAATTGACATAAACTTAATGCTTGTTACCCCTCTGGATTTCAGCAGATCCACCGCTGCGCTTGCCGAACCGCCCGTAGCCAGCATGGGGTCGAGAATGATGCAGGTTCGCTCATTGATATTTTCGGGCAGCTTGCAGTAATACTCGCGGGGAAGGCAGGTTTCGTGATCACGGTACATACCGATATGTCCGATTTTAGCCGTAGGAACAAGTGTCAGCAATCCTTTGACCATACCGAGTCCCGCCCTTAAAATAGGAATTACCGCTATTGTTTTGCCCGATAAAACGGGAGCTTTGGTGGATTCGATGGGAGTTTTTATTTCCGTCATCTCCAACGGAAGGTCGCGCAGCGCTTCGTATCCCATAAGCGTTGCGATTTCCTCGATCAGTATTCTGAAATCCCTTGTCCCCGTTGAGCAGTCCCGCAGCAGCGTGATTTTATGCTTTATCAGAGGGTGGTCGAAAACAACAATTCCTGACATTATCGTATCTCCTTAAAATGTGAATTTCCCGTTCCGCTCAAAACCCGATTTTGCGTTGTATTTTACCCTTTTTGTTTATCGGTCGTTACTTCGCTTAGCCGACAATTAAGCGGGTTTGTAAAATTTTTTTGCAGGCGTTGCGCTGATGTCATTCGGGGCAGTTTTTCAGGATTTTTTCGCGATTGTGAATTAACCGTCCATTACACTTATATTATCTCACAAATTCATTTTTTTTGCAATACTTTTTTGCATTTTTGTGTTTATTTGTACTAATTTTCAACAAAAATACATATAAAAACCATCAGACTGACGGTCTCGGTTTGTGGAAAAAGCGGAAACATCTTGATTTCTGAGCATAAAACTCGGCGCGGAACCGATCCGCGCCGGAAAATCACTTCAGCACCTTGCCTTTTTTGTCTTTGGATTTGAGCTTTATGGGAGCTTCGCTTCCGCCTTTGTCTTCAAATATACTTTCATTATTATCAACATCGGGCAGCTCGGGATTTCTTTCTCCTTTAGCTTCATAGAAAGGATTTATTATAAATTTCTGGATAGCGGGATAGCAAGCGAACACCGCCAGGAAAGAAAGCCACGCCAGCGGCAGCAGGGGCGAAAGCATAAACAGATAGATGCCGATGCCCGAAAACGCCACTAAGTAGCCGTACAAAAGGAAAAACGCCAACGTTATCAAATTTCCCTTCAGGTTGACAAATGTAAGTATCACGGAGTTTTTGACGATAGCGCCCATACGCAGGTTAAGCGCGACTATCTGCGGATAGATGTAAAAATTCAGCAGCAGGAATATGACCTGCCCTGCCATAGTGAGCGCATAGAAAAACCAATATGAATTTTCCTTGTCCAGGTTGGCTGTATAGAATACATAGCTGAAAACGGCAAGTGTCATCACCAGAATATCAAGAATACCGATAAAAAAGGATTGCTTGAAATTTTTCTTGAACGCTTTCCAGAAGTCGTGGAACACAAACTGCGGGCGTTCAAGGTAAATATTCCGCATAAGCGAAGTCATAGCGGCGGTCGCCGGACCAAAGGTAACTATCGGAATACAGAACAGGAAGTAGATCAGATTTATCTGGAAGAATGTCCAGAACTTATTCGCAAATATTTCCCAGAACCGAAAAAACGGTTTTTTCTGCGGTCCGTTCTTTGCGACCCCGGATCCCGCAACGTTATTGTTATAAAATAATCCCATCAGCCAAAATCCTTTCAGGACAGATTTTTTGTTTTAAACTTATTCCCATTAGAAATTGTACAAAAAATCGAACCAAAACTCTGATATATGTTTTTTGCAAAGATTTTTTGTGTACACTTTTATTGAGGAATTAGTTTAAACAAAGCTTTGAATAATTATTCCCAGTATCATTACGATTGCCAGAACAAGCGCCACGACTCTGAAAATCTTCATAAGCTTTTGTCTTTTTTTCTCGTCCATAATATCACCCGTTCCGTTTTATATCACTCGTTTCTCTTTATTATACACCCTGAGGGAGCGGGCTGTCAAGTATACTAAGGTGAAAATCATCTGAAAAAAGCCGTTCATTCAATAGGCATCGCTCCGCCGCCGTATATCAGATATATATTTCCGTCAAGCTCGGCTGCCGCCGTAAATCCCGTTTTATCGTCGAAAAGAGCATGCTCCGCGCCGCTTTGCCCGAAAATTATGTATCTCGACACCTTGCATACTCCGTCAAAGCAGTCAAACGCGAAACCGGAGCGTCCGGGTTCTATTATCAAGGTGTTTATGCCGCCCATGTCGAGCGTGGACAGCTCCTTCTCCGAAAGGGTCACGGAATAGGAGGACACCGCGCCGTCCTTGTTGTACAGGGTATATGTGAGCAGCGTTCCCGACAGTTCTCCGCAAAGCGCAAGTCCGTCCCTTACCGCGCCGGTTTTCTTTGTGAGATCAAGCGGCTTGGGGTTTTCCGCGTCGTTGCAGTCAATAGCCGCAAACGTCCCGCTGTCGCCGTTTACAAGCAGGGTGCTGCCGCTGAAAGATAGTGATCTGACCTCTCCCGACAAGTTTTTTATCACGGACAAGGGCTTCAGATCCGCACCACGCAGGTATATTTCGATTCCGTTCTCGCCGAGCTCCGCTGTGGCGAGAAGCTCCCCGGCGCGAGCGCAGCCAATAAGCTCCCCTACGGTTTCCGTTTTGATTTCTTCCGATATTGCCGCCAGCAGAAAGCCGTCGCCGTATTCCAGCGCCGCGAGTGCCCCGTCAGCCGCCGAATATACAGCACGACCCATCACCGCGCCGCTTGATATTACGCTGCCGTTCGCCGTATCATAGGCGGCGCTCACAGCATAACCGCAGCCCTCTCCGCTGAGAAGCACCTTTTCCGCGGGAATAACTCCGGCTGTTCCCGTTTCGGGGATATATTTCTCGATCTGCACCGCGGAGAAGTCCTCGGTGAATTCGGGGACATATACCGAACCCAGCCTGATACAGCCGTTTTCAATCACAATATCGGTCAAAGTTCCGTCCTGTTCCGAGATGTAAAGGGGGGCTTCATTGTCGATTTTCATAAAGCCGCAGTTTTTTCCGCTGAATACCGCGAAAACCGCCCCGTCTTGCTCAAACACGCGGATAAATTCCGTATTTTCGGGCGGGCAGAGCGTTCCGCATGCGGTGAGTGAATCGCCGCGCTTATATACTGCAATACCGTCGGTTTCAGCTGCGTAAACGTATACGTCGGTATTGAAAACGCCAAGCTCATCCGCGGGCTCAAACGGTTCTATAAGCAGACCACCCAGTATTTCGCCGCCGTTATGCGACTCAAAAGGCTTTCCGCCGAGAATGTCGGCATTATATGATGTAAGCGTCTGCGCAAATATATCGATATACTCCGCGGCATACTTTAAAACGGGCACGGATTCGGGCTCAAATCCCATGGCGGATGCTGCCGCGCTTGCCGCGAAAACCAATGCGGCTCCCGCTGCCGAGGAAATAAGAGCAGCCTTGTGGTAGCCGCCCTCCCGACGCATACGGACAGGCTCGGGCTGAGACGGCTCGTCCTCGTCCAATACGCTTGTAAGCTCCCTCATAACGGCATCTGCGTCTATTTGTACAAATTCACTTGTTCCCTCAAACTCATCATATTCTTCGTCGGGAGATTCGTCGGAGGTGCCGCCGTTATACTCACCAAAGGAACTTTCGGCATTACCGTCGGGAGTTTCCGCGCTGTAATACGCTTCGTCAGCTTCTTCGGTATCGGCTGTTCTGTCCGCTTCGCTGCCATAACCGATATCCTCCGTCTGAGGCTGTTCCGAAAACTCGTCCGAAGTGTCGGATACGGCAGACGGTATATCCGAGTGCTCGTCGTCGCTCACGCCGCTTTCCTCCGCGGCAGGGCTGAAAATATTCTTGTAATATGCCATCGCCGCCAGAAGCTCGGGATCGTCCTCGGGCTCGGGGTACTCCTCGGTCTCCACGGCTGTCATTTCGCTGGTGTAATCGGTGTGGCTTTCGGTCTGACGGGTCGTTTCATCTTCACTTTCCCGCTCGCCGGGAATCGCTCCGTGGTTTCTTATATTATCCGCTTCGACCGTGTCAAGCTCTATTTCAGCGGTGTCAACAAAAGGGTCGTCATCTTGCGGCAGGGCTTTGGGAACCATATTTTCCAGACGCATGGTAAGCGTCCTCTCCCACATTTGTCGCGCCGTGTAAAGCATTCGTGTGTAGTCCTGCGAGGTAAGCCCCGAGCTGTCAAGCGTTATTATCAGCGACTGGAGATTCATGGCGGGGTTACGGCGTATCCGTTCAATAGCCTCCGACGGAGCGCCGCAGCCCTCCAGAAGATACAGAAAATCCGCCGAGCCTATCCCCAGCGAGCGCAGTCGGTTCAGAAACGTGAACGCGTTCAGCTCGGGAAGCTCCGCTTCCTCGTCCATCAAAAACTCCGCAATATTCTGCGGCATTACCTTTTCCGGTATTACCTTCTCCGCCATATAGTCGCGAAGCTGTGCAACGTTCACAAAATCACCCTTTTTTAAAGAAATTTTCGCAACCCGACCGCCGCAGCTCACTTTCGCTCCGCTGCGCTGTGACGGTCTCTCGCGAAAATTTCTCACGCGTGGGCGGAATGCTGCTGTTTTATGTGTGTTGCTTTTCCGCGGCGATACAGCGCCGCAATATTTTTTTATCCGATTTGTCTGCGAAGCTGACATCAGCTTGTATATAAAGGTTGACCTAAAGCGGATTATTTAAAAAATTTCAAAATTTCCGCCAGTCATACTCCGTGCTGCTTTGCAGCACTCCGCATGCCTGCCGGAAACCGTTCACATTTGCAATTCGGCAAATGTGAACTTTTTGAAATTCCATGCGGCGACATTGCGTTGCCAATAGGCTTCTTTTACAAGCTGTTGTCGGCGAAGCCGACATGACATCTTAATTTTACATTATTCAAGCTCCAGAGCGTTTACCGCTTTTGTAAGCCTTTTCCTGACCGCGCCCGCAGACATTCCCGTAAACTGCGCGATCTCCTCGGGCGGAAACCTGCCTATAACGCAAAGCGCCATCACCATTCTCTCGGTGTCGGGCAGCTTGTTGAATTCCTGCTTAATGTCAATCCCGTCCTCGTTGGGGCGCAGATTTTTTTTGTCGTACTGAACCGGAGAACGCGCCCTTGAATATTCCTTGAATCGCAGCTTTATGCGCGCGCATAGCGATTTGAGCATAAACAGACGGAAAGCGGCTTCGCTGTTCAGCCTTTTGATGGCTTCAAAGCCGTCCCGTATCGTTCCCGTGACCGCCTCCACCGCGTCCGCGTCGTTTTTAAGGGAGTAGTACGCGGTGTAGTACATCTCGCGGTAAACCGTTTCGTAAAGATACGCGAAAGCTTTCGTGTCACCGTTCGCCGCCATGGCGCTCAGCTCCTTGTATTCCTTTTTGTACATGCCGCACCTCCCTTTAGCGGGATTTGTTTTTCCCGCTCAAAGCTCTATCCAATATAACTTTATTCTGTGCCCGCTGCCGTCCTCGGTTTCTCTTTCAAAAACGCCGCCGTTCGCGAGGATAGTCCTCTCGCTGGCGATATTGTTCACATTGCAGGAAACCATGATCCTTTTAAGTCCCAGCCGCCTGCCGTTATCAAGATTAAGCCGCAGCATTTCTTTTGCGTAGCCCTTTCGCCGTTCGTCGGGGCGAACGCAGTACCCGATATGCCCGCCCCACTCTTTTAATACGGGGGTATTCAGATTGTGCCTTATGTCCGTTATGCCTACTATTTTATTGTCGCACGACCTTACGGCAATATAGGTGTCCGCGGTGACCATTCCCTCGGGACATGTTTCGGGATTTGTCAGAGCCTCGACCTGCGCAAGCCACTCATCGGCTGAGGAACATTCCCTTAACTTTCCGCAGCCGCCCATATCCTCGTCGGTGCTGTTTTCAAGAAACTCCCTGCGGAATGCCCAAATATCCTCGGAGTATTCAGCGGTGGGTCTGATGAGTCGCATTACGTTCATATTTAAGTTTCCTCGGCAGTAATGGAAATTGTCCATTTCGCAATATAAGGCTCAAATGTAAAATAATTTGCCTTAATGTCAAGATCGTGTTCAATGCTGTATTTAACACCGTCGACGATCAGGCTCTCATAAGCCGTACCTTTTTTCATGCCGTAGGTCGAGTAAAACGAATGCCGGTCGGGATTATGTGTAGCTTTGACTATTTTGTTGTACAATTTCAGACATTCCGAGTCGGTCTTGGCGGCAAAATCGCTTTCAGAAACGGCAAATTTATAAACCGCAGCCAAATTATCGTAATTTACATAATCCTTATAATAAGTTTTAACTTCATCGTCAGCCATGGCAGATAATGTAAAATTGACCTGATTTTCAATTGCGTTATTTCGATAGTCATCGGCGCGGTTAAGCGCGATGTTAATATATGGCAGCCAATGCGTCAGCGCTGCCGCGGCAATGATGAAGCCCAAAACGATGAATATAATACGTTTTCTTTTTGTCATAGCGTTTGCTTCTTTGTATCTGTTATGCCGCGGCTTATCCCCCGAAATTATTTGTCTGTTTTTACGATCGCTATCCCAAGCTCCTCAAGCTGCTCCTGCGAAACCACTGAGGGAGCTTCGCTCATAGGCTCGCTCGCGTTCTGTACTTTCGGGAACGCGGTAACATCGCGCAGACTGTCACAGCCGCACATCAGCATGGAGAGCCTGTCCAGACCGATTCCCGCGCCGCCGTGAGGGGGAGCGCCGTATCTGTAAGCGTCCACAAGGAAGCCGAATTTCGCGTCGATTTCCTCTTTGGTAAGACCCAACAGCTCAAACATACGCTGCTGAAGCTCGTAGTCGGTTATTCTTATAGAGCCGCTTGAAAGCTCCACGCCGTTCAGCACAAGGTCGTATGCCTTTGCGCGGACCTTTTCCTTGTCCGATTCAAGGTACTCCAGACATTCGTCCATCGGCATGGTGAAGGGGTGGTGCATTGCGAGCCACTCGCCGCTTTCCTCGTCATACTCGAAGAAGGGGAACTCCGTTATCCACAGGAAATTCCAACCGTCAGGGATTATGTCGAGCTGCTTTGCGAGCTTCAAGCGGAGTGCTCCCAGAACGGGGAGAACCACCTTGTTCTTGTCCGCCACGATAAGCGCCACATCGCCCTTTTCGCAGCCCAAAGCCTTAAGGATCGCTTCAAGCTCTCCTTCCGCCATAAATTTGCCGAAGGAGCAGTTGGGAGCGTCCTCCGCCCAACGCACATAAGCCAGACCCTTAGCGCCTATACCGCGCACAAATTCGGTCTGCTTGTCTATTTCCTTGCGGGAAAGCGCCGCGGCGGCGCCCTTTGCCACTATGCCGCGCACCGAGCCGCCGTTGGCAACCGCGTCCGTAAATACCCCGAATCCGCAGTTCTTCACGATATCCGAAATGTCCGTTATCTCCATACCGAAGCGCGTGTCGGGCTTGTCCGAGCCGAAGCGGTTCATTGCCTCCGCATAGGTTAGGCGGGGCAGGGGAGTGGCTATATCCACATTCAGCACCTGCTTGTAAAGCCGCTTTACAAAGCCCTCCAGCATTTCCAGTATATCCTCCACGTCCACAAAGGACATTTCAAGGTCTATCTGGGTAAATTCGGGCTGTCTGTCCGCGCGCAGATCCTCGTCACGGAAGCAGCGGGCAAGCTGGATATACCTGTCCATACCCGCTATCATAAGAAGCTGCTTGTATATCTGCGGCGACTGAGGAAGCGCGTAGAATTTCCCGTTGTGGATACGCGAGGGTACGATATAGTCGCGTGCGCCCTCGGGGGTGGACTTTATCATCATCGGCGTTTCGATTTCAATAAAGCCGTTTTCGTAGAAATATTCCCTTGCGCACTTCGCTATCTCGTGGCGCATTGTCAGATTGCGCTGGAGAGGCTCGCGGCGCAGGTCGAGGTATCTGTATTTCAGGCGCAGCTCTTCGTTGGTCTTGCTGTCGGAAACTATCTCAAACGGCGGGGTCTGCGCCTTTGAGAGTATGCAAAGCTCCCGCACCATTATCTCAACACCGCCGGTTTTTATTTCGGTGTTCACGCTTTCACGGGCACGCACACTGCCCTTAGCCATAAGAACGTACTCCGAGCGGACAGTTTCCGCTTTTTCAAACACGCTTTTCTTGGTGTTCTCATCAAATACAAGCTGTACGATCCCCGTTTTATCCCTTAAATCTATAAAAATAAGGCTGCCCTTGTCGCGTACCCTCTGTACAAATCCTCCCACAACGACTTCGCCCTGCCCGAGAGCCACCTCGCCGCAGTAACAAGTTCTTTTCAGCCCATGCATGGTGTCTGCCATTTCATTTCCTCCCGATTTGAAAAATATTGTATTATTTTATAATAACGCTCCGCATTTGCCGCGATATTCGGGCGGTTTGCGGAAAGTATTCTGCGCAGGTTAAAGCCTGCGCGTTTTTGAGCGCTGCTTTTGTGCAATTTTCATTGCATATCAAGCCGAATTATTCCATATTCCCTAATATTATAACATTTTTCGGTGGATTTTGCAATAGGAATTATGCGGGAAATAAATTTTTTGTCAGCATTTTAAAAATACCGTAAATCAATATAACTGCCATCAGGCAATATACAATGTAAGGGTTAAAATTTGTGAAATTGCACAAAAAATCAAATTTTTTACGAATTTTGCTTAATTTTTGAATAAAAGCTGTCATAGTTTGATTGTTCGGAGTGTTGTATAGGTGTGGGGGATAATAAGAAATGAATAGTGGCTCATAATAGAATTATTTGTAATTTATATTATTTTACGTTAAGCAGCATAAAAAAATCTTGTCCGCATAAAATTTGGTATGGAAGCCGATGAGGTACAAAGCTCCGAAAGCCGGATCAGCGCTTCGCTTACGCAGGAAAATTAAGCGGCAAGCTCCGAGGGCGCTGCGGAACGAAGTGCAATGGCAGCTTCAGGAGTGCGGCGGTGCGGGCGCAGCCTGCGCGATGCGGAAATTTTTCTGAGATGGGAGCCAATATGGAGCATTTATTTGATGTGTTAAAGGGATTTGCCGTAGGGGCAAGCATGACAGTTCCCGGGGTCAGCGGCGGAACGATGGCAATGATAATAGGCGTATACGACAGGCTGATCACTGCGGTGAGCCGAATTTTTTCCGAGCCGAAGAGACATATTTGGTTTCTGCTGAAATTCTGCGCAGGAGGCGTTGCGGGTGTTGTGCTGCTTGCGGGGCTGATAACATGGGCTTTGGACACTCCAGCGGGATTGCCGCTCCGGTTTGCGTTTATGGGAGCTGTCGCGGGCGGAATACCTTTGATTTTCCGCAAGGCGGGTCTGAAAAAAATATATATAAAAAGTATACCCCCGATTTTAACGGGGGTTGTGGTTGTGGTGCTGCTTGCACAGCTTCCCGAGGGGCTTTTCTCGCCCTCGCGCGAGGGATTGGCTGCCGCGGCGGTTCAGCTTGCGGGAGGAGTCATTGTGGCGGCTGCTCTGGTGCTGCCTGGGATATCCGCTTCGCACATGATGTATATGCTTGGGATATATGAGCCTGTTATGGACAGCGTTTCACGGTTTGACGTTATATCGCTGCTGCCGATGGCAGCGGGGCTGATCGCGGGAACGTTCCTTACGGCAAGATTGCTTGAAAAGCTGTTGGAACGCCACAGTCAGGGGTGCTACCTTGTTATACTCGGATTTATGGCAGGTTCGCTGCGCGAACTTATCCCCGAGGGCGCGGACGGCGTACAGCTTATGCTTGGAGCAGCCTGCGCGGTTATCGGGTTTGCGATAGTCAAAACGATCTGCGACAGAGAAAAGGCAAAGGCAGCCGCAAATTGACAGTCAGCGGCAGAATCGAAGCACAACTCAGGCGGTGGTAGAAACCTCACCCTCGTCAAAAATACTCAGACACTTATCATTCTTGAACAAAAGAATGATGTAATACTCCCCGCACTTTCCCTGCCTCCAGATACGCAGTGTATACTCGGGCTTTTCGTCTGTTTTCCAAGGCGTGCCCAACTGACCCGTTATTTCCTCAAGGCTTTTTCCTGTCGGATGAAGTCTGGAAAACGGGTTTTTTGATCGTTTGTTTAAAATCATTAAAAACTCTCCTGTCGTGTTTAATATTTACATTTTAATACGCGATAGCAAAATTGTCAAGACCAAAATTTCTAATATGTGGATTTTGTCCAAAGAAATGCATGGTTTTAGTATATTTATGCTAAAATAGTAAGTAGAAACGTGTTGAAAAAGGGACAAATGTTTTCTTGTAACAAATCGCTATTGCTAAACAGGGAGTTGAGAAAATGACTTTTGGGGCTAAATTGAGAGGATTGCTCGCCGAACGTAATATAAGACAAAAAGAGTTTGCTCAATTACTTCATATTTCACCATCAACACTGAACAGCTACATAACAGACAGCAGGATGCCCGATCATAAATTGATCAAAGCGATTGCTGAGTTGCTGGATGTTACAACGGATTATTTGTTGGATTTCAGACACGCGGATAGACCGGTTACCGAAAATGAGCTTAATTTTCTGCGAAAGCTCCGTGCGCTTAGCACGGAAGACCGCGCGACAATAATTTTTCTTGTGGACAGGCTGTCTGAAAAGAACAGCGTGGTATTGAATCTTGATTGAGCGCAGCGTTGGCTAATGCCGAATCGGTGCTCAAAATTTTGTATTGCAATATAAAATATATAACAATTATTGCGGCAATATTCGGCGGGTAAAGACCTTTTGAGATTTCCTCCCTTATTGCCTCTGATAAGATTTATTATATTGCCGCAGCATGATTTGATATGCTGCGGCACATCTTATATGCGGGTTATTCTGTAAATTAACTATGTCGTTTTACGCGTGTGGCGGCAATCGGCGCATGCCTCTGTTTTTTCGCTCTCCTCTTGACCGTTTTTGTCGGCTGAGGGGAATTTTTTATAGTCGGCATACTCCGTTTTCCGCATTTATATTTATAATAGTATATTGTCGAATTCATTTTTTCGGCTTTTCAATGGTTAATTATTGTGTATAATAATATTATAAATTTCGATTTGGGTTTTGTCAATAGAAAAATCCTGTTTTGGGACATTAAACAAAAGTAATCATCAAATTTAGTATAATATTACAAATGAGGTGATACAATGAATTTTGGGCGTAAATTAAAAATGGTGCTTGAAATAAAAGAACTGAAACACAAGGAGTTTGCCAATATGTTAGGCATACCCACATCAACCCTTGAGGGATACCTTAACAGCGGCAAGCAGCCCGATTTTGAGGTGCTTGTGAAAATAGCTTCTATGCTTAACGTTTCGGTTGATTATCTTTTAGATAATAATTTTACGCCTCAACCGAATCTTGTGTCTGCAAAAGAGCTTAGCATGATTGCCAAATTAAGAACGTTCAACAAAACGGAGCGTAACATCATTTACTTTTTGGTGGACAAGCTCTATGGCGGCAGCGGGGGCAGCGACCAAGATGAATAATTTGCAGGCGGGCTTTTGTTTAAAAGAATTTCCCACACCACGACAACTTGCTTTGCAAGTTGTCGTTAGCCCGTTGTAAAAGCTCCACTACGCTAACGCTCCGTTACGCTTTTACAACGGCTTGCGGGAAATTCATGCTTGGGCGGTCAGCAGGTTTGAGCTTTCAGCACCTTTGCATACACGATTTTTGTGTGGCTCTCGGCTAATGCTTTTAGGTTGTGTTGACCTGAAGCGGATTATTTAAAAGAATTTCCCGCGCCACGACAACTTGCTTTGCAAGTTGTCGTTAGCCCGCTGTAAAAGCTCCGTTACGCTTCGCTGCACTCCGCTTTCACAGCGGATTTCGGGAAATTCATGCGTGGGCGGTCAGTGGATTTGGGCTTTCAGCGCCTTTGCATGCACGATTTTTGTGTGGCTCTCGGCTGTAATGCATTTAAGCTGTGTTGACTTAAAGCGAATTATTTAAAAATTTCCCATGGTATCATAAATATTATACCACAGTAGATATTGTTTGTCAATAACTATTGATGATTTTATATTCCAACTGAATGGGATATACTATTTCTAAAGAGGTGGTATTGTGGAAAACAACACAGACGTAGGAAAAAGAATAAATGAAATAAGAAAATATAGGGGCTATACAAGGGAAAAACTATCGGAGATGGCGGACGTTTCCGTACAGTTTTTAGCAGATATAGAAAAGGGCAGAAAGTCAATGACGATTGCCACCTTGCGCCGAATTGCCGACGCGTTAAACATCAGCACTGACTACATTGTAAATGGCACAGAGATATTTACTGAAAATAATCAAATAAATTCAATGCTCGCTTCGTTAAACCCGTATTATAGGTCACAAGCGGAAAAAATGCTTGTTTTGTTTATGGAAACCATAAAAAGCGAAAAAAGCCTTGATTTTAAAACCGACCGTAAAACTTTGGATTAAAGAAAATCTGGTAAAGGGGAGGGGGAGTTGGAACTGGGGTGAAACCGTAGGGGAAGGGTTTACCTCAGTTTTAGTTACTGAGAATATCAAATTTAAGTCAATAAAAGGATATCAGCATTACGAAATTCATTTCATCGTGATGAAACAAAATTTGCAGTGGTATGCACTTACAGTGCTTGCCAAAAAGGGGGTTGCACACTTATAAACAAATTTTTTCTTATTTTCATAAATATTATATCACAATAGATATTGTTTGTCAATATCTATTGATGGTTTTCTATTTCAACTGAATGTAATATACTATTTCTAAAGAGGTGGTATTATGGAATATAACACAGATGTGGGAAAAAGAATAAATGAAATAAGAATACACAGAGAGTACACAAGAGAAAAGCTTTCGGAGTTAGCGGACGTTTCTGTACAGTTTTTAGCAGATATAGAAAAGGGAAGAAAATCAATGACGATTGCAACACTCCGCAGAATTGCTGATGCTTTAAACGTAACTACCGACTATATAGTAAATGGCACAGAAACATTTTCTGAAAATAAGCAAATAAATACAATGCTCGCTTCACTTAAACCATATTATAGGGAACAAGCCGAAAAAATGCTTGTATTGTTTGTGGAAACTATAAAAAGGGGAGAGCAGTCTTGACTTTTTGTGCATTAAAAAAACACTTGTATTTCATGACTTTGTAGCGAAACTCTTTGAAATTTGTAATAAAGTAACAAAAAATGCGATGTGTTTAGTGCACTGTTACAAATCTTTTCTTGTGAAATGAAAAAACGCAAAAAAAATCTTGCAAAATCCGACTCTATGTTGTATAATATTAAATGTAGCCGTTTCGCGTATTGCCGCGGGCGCATAACATTCAATCATTAACAGGAGGATTTTAACAATGGCGTTAAAAAATCAGTATCTGGCAGACCTGCTGGAAACAGTAAAGAAAAGAAACCCCGGTGAGCCGGAGTTCATTCAGGCGGTAACAGAGGTTTTTGAAACTCTCCAGCCCGTTGCGGAAAAGCGTCCCGACCTTATCGAGGCAGGCGTGTTCGACAGAATTGTAGAGCCGGAAAGACAGATAATTTTCCGCGTTCCTTGGGTCGATGACAATGGCAAGGTTCAGGTAAACCGCGGCTTCCGCGTTCAGTTCAACTCCGCGATCGGTCCTTACAAGGGCGGTCTGAGACTGCACCCCTCCGTTTATATCGGTATCATAAAGTTCCTCGGCTTCGAGCAGATTTTCAAAAACTCCCTCACAACACTGCCCATGGGCGGCGGCAAGGGCGGCTCCGACTTTGACCCCAAGGGTAAGAGCGACGGAGAAGTTATGCGTTTCTGCCAGAGCTTCATGACAGAGCTTGCAAGACATATCGGTCCCGACTGCGATATTCCCGCGGGAGATATCGGCACAGGCGCGCGTGAGATAGGCTATATGTTCGGTCAGTATAAGAAGATCAAGAACGAGTGGAGCGGTGTTCTGACAGGCAAGGGGCTGACCTACGGCGGTTCTCTCACCAGAACTGAGGCTACCGGCTTCGGTCTGTGCTACTACACCGATGAAATGCTCAAGGCTAACGGCAAGAGCTTCAAGGATCAGACCGTGGTAATTTCCGGTTCGGGCAACGTTGCCATCTACGCGACCAAGAAAGCAACGGAGCTGGGCGGCAAGGTAGTTGCACTGTCCGATTCCAACGGTTACATCTACGACCCCGACGGTATTGAGATTGACGTAGTTAAGCAGATTAAAGAGGTTGAGCGCGGCAGAATCAAGGAGTATGTCAACAGAACTTCCCACAAGAACGCGACCTTTACAGAGGGTTGCAGCGGCATCTGGACGATAAAGTGCGACATTGCTCTGCCCTGCGCTACCCAGAACGAGATTGACGGCAAGTCCGCGGAGATTCTCGCCAAGAATGGCTGCTATGCAGTCGCAGAGGGCGCGAATATGCCGTCTACTCCCGAGGCTATTGAGGTTTATTTCGCGAATAAAATGCTGTACGGTCCCGCTAAGGCGGCAAACGCGGGCGGCGTTGCCACATCTGGTCTTGAAATGAGCCAGAACTCCATGCGTTACAGCTGGACTTTCGAGGAGGTTGACGCTAAGCTCAAGGGCATTATGCAGTCCATATTCAAGAGCTGCGACGACGCGGCTAAGGAGTACGGCATGCCCGGCAACTACATGGCAGGCGCGAATATAGCGGGCTTCCTTAAGGTAGCAGAGGCTATGAAGGCTCAGGGTTGCGTTTAACAGCAAAGTTTAAATACCCAAAAAGCGGCGGCACAAATCGTGCCGCCGTCAGGTTTATCAAAGCCCCCACAAAGCAGAAAAGCAATCACAAAGCAGGGTAGCTCTCACAAAGCAGGGTAGCTCTTACAAAGCGGGGTAGCTCTTACAAAGCGGGGTAGCTCTTACAAAGCGGGGTAGCTCTCACAAAGCGGAGTAGCTCTTACAAAGCGGGGTAGCTCTCACAAAGCGGAGTAGCTCTTACAAAGCGGGGTAGCTCTTACAAAGCGGGGTAGCTCTTACAAAGCG
>CAJULF010000016.1:0-18855 GCA_910587135.1 uncultured Oscillospiraceae bacterium | reverse complement strand
AGCTCTTACAAAGCGGGGTAGCTCTTACAAAGCGGGGTAGCTCTTACAAAGCGGGACAGCACCCACAAAGTGTATCGCTGTTAAGGGGGCATATAAAAGCCGGCATATAGCCGGCTTTTATCTTAATTCGAGCAATGCTTTACTCTGTCTGCCTCCTCGGAGCGCTTCGCGTTGTTGAAGCGGTCGAGAGTTCCCACAAGGTATCCTGTTATCCTGCGTATACGCTGAAAAGGCTCAGCAGAGAAATGATACGCTGCGTTGATATAATCTCCGTCTACCTCTAAATCTATTGATGTCAGATTTTTCTCCGGAAATTTCTTCTGTGCGCTCTCGACGTAGTAATTGATCTCCTCGCTGTCGAGAGTTCCTCCCGTAACATTTACATTTACCATGTTTATCACCTCATACTGTATTTTGTACTATAAGTATATCACAATATATTGTGGAAGTCAACTGTGATATTGTACAAGTTTTTGAAAGAAAATTTGTAAAGCCGCGCCGTTATCGCGAAAAAAATTTTTTTAGATTTTTGACAAAATATTCGGTTTTAATTTTTGCTTAACGTCAACATTTAAACAAAAAGCCCCCGCCTGAGCGGAGGCCTTTTAATTTGGTTTATCCCTTTACCGCACCGAGCGCAACGCCCTCTACGATATTCCTTGATATGAAAATGTAAACAAGTACAACAGGTATTATCGACAGGAAGATGAACATATAGACCTCGCCCATATCTCCCGCCTCGGAATTAATTCTTGCACGCACAGCCGCCAAAGCAATAGGAAGCGTCCAGTTTTTGGAGCTGTCCAGAACCAACGCGGGAGTGAAGTAGTTATTCCAGGATGCAACGAACGCAAATATCAGCTGTACTGATATTGCAGGTTTAAGCATGGGAACCGCGATTGTGTTGAAAGTACGAAATTCATTTGAGCCGTCAACACGCGCCGCTTCAATTACCTCCATCGGCATTGAGCTTTCCATATATTGCTTCATATAGAAGAATACGGAGGGAGCAGCGATAGCAGGTATAAGGAGAGGCCAGTAAGTATCTCTCATATTGAACTTATCAACCAGCTGTAAGAAACCTGCCGCGGATATTTGTGTAGGAATCATCATTATGATAAGAATAAACTTAAACATAACATTTCTTCCCTTAAAATTGTACACCTGAATACCATAAGCTGTCATAGCAGAGAAGTAGGTGGTCAGAAGAGAAGCCACAGCGGCAACGAAGAAGCTGTTAAACAGTGAGCGCGGGAAAGTGAACAAGTTTGTATCGTTCCATGCGGTAACAAAGTTGTTGACAAAATTAGCGTGTGGAATTAAAGAAAAACCCGACTGAAGCTCTGCATTTGATCTTGTGGAGTTAATTATCAGCAGGTAAAACGGAAAGAGTGAAAGCAGTGCGACAAAAACGAGGAATATATAGGAGAATACCCTTGCGGCATTTGTTTTGATACGGGTACCCTTTGTTTCACCCGTAGATATATATGTTGTAGCCATATTTTAACCCCTCGCTTTCTTGACTTTTTTCTTGCCTTTATCGGGAGAGTTCATTGTTTTAAATACAATAAAGCTTAATATACCCGTGATAATAAAGATCAATACCGATAACGCCCCCGCCATACCATAGTTCTTCGACGTTCCGAAATAGTTGTTGAGGTACATTATAAGCGTCATCGTACTTCGGTTAGGCGCACCGTTTCCTGAGGTCATAATCTGGGGAACATCGAACATTTGCAGACCGCCGATAAGTGATGTGATAGCAACATAAACCATGATAGGAGTTAGCAGCGGCAGCGTTATCTTGAAGAAAACCTGACCTGCGCTTGCGCCATCGATTGATGCTGCTTCAAAAAGACTCTGATCAATTCCCATAATACCCGCCATAAGCAGTATAGTCGTATTTCCGAACCACATTATAAAGTTGATAAACGCGATAACCGTTCTCGCGGGCCAAACTTGTCCAAAAAAATCAAAAGTTGAGCCTGTTGCTGATAAAATAAGTTGATTGATAGGACCAACATTGGATAACAACGTAAAAAACAGCAGCGAATACGCGGAAGCCATTATCAGGTTCGGCATATACATAACCGTTTTAAAGAAGCGCTGTCCCTTGATTTTCAAGCGGTAGCTCGTGTAGATAACGGAAAGAAGCAGCGAGAAAACCAACTGAGGAACCGCACCTATGACCCACATGATCAAAGTATTGCCGGTATAGGCAAGAAAATCTATTTGACCGTTCTGATCAGGTGTAAACAAAGTAATATAGTTCTTAAACCCAACGAACTCCGGACCAATAATTTTTAGACCGGAACGGTAAAAATCGAAAAAGCTGTAATAGAATGTGGATAAAAGCGGGATAAGCTGGAACACGATGTACACTATAAAAAACGGTGCGATGAAAAAGTAACCCCATTTAGCATAGCTAATGGATTTACGCTTTTTTGTCATTACAGAACACCCTACCTCTCATATTTATGTTTCTGTCGTACAAAAAATCCTAAAAAAGAGGTGAAGCGAGCACTACGCCTCACCTCTTAAAGGTTAGGAATTTAAATCAATACGATTTTAAATTATGCAAATCAGTCAAGAGTCAGCTTTTCAGGCATCTTAAGCTCGGTGTAAGCCTCGTTGATGGTCTTTACATAGTTGTTCCACGCGGTGTCAAGGTCAACTGTGCCCTTGAAGTAATCCTTCAGATTATCCTGAAGCTTCTCGTTGAGCAGCTGGTCATAACCAGTGGAGTATTTCAGCTCAATATCCTTAGCACCCTCAGCAAATATCTGCCAGTCATTCTGACCGCCAAGGAACTCATTGCCGAAGTTAGGATCGTTGGTATAGGAATCATTGATAGCAGTGTTGTTTACAAACTGGCTGTCAATCTCAACCATCTGCTTAAGGATCTTTTCGTTGCTCTGGAATGCGTTCATAATGTCAGCAACCAGTTCGGGATTATCGGTCTGAGAGCTTGCAAGCAACCATGTGCCGCCCCAGAAGTAGCTCTGAGGACCTACGCAAAGACCCCAGTCACCAGAACAGCCCTTTTCTGCGTCGTGAGCATTGCCCATTGAGAAGTTATAGTACCAAGCAGGACCAAAGAAGCACATAGTCTTGCCGTCAGCAAACATCTGCGCATTCTTCTCATCGCTCCATATACCTGCCTCAAGTGTGTAACCCTTATCCATGTAGTCCTTAGCCTGCTTGATCCAAGCCTTGATCTGAGGATCAACGGTTACGTTGCCATCATCGTCTACCCAAGCAGATGTAACATTGTTTGAGAAGGTTCTGTAAGTTTCAGCGAAAGAAGCAGTCATGTAATATCCGAGATCCTTAGCCTTAGCAGCAGCATCGTCAAACTTCTCCCAAGAAGACAGAGCTTCCTGAACCTCTGCGGGATCGTCTGTGCCAAGGACTTCCTTAGCGATGGAGCGTCTGTAAATCAAGCCGGCAGGGCAGCACTGGAAAGACATACCCTTCTGCTTGCCGTCGCTGTCGGTGCAAGCGTCAGCGGTATACTGATAAATGGTGGAAGCATTGTTGAAGCCGATGGTGTTAACGTCCAGAGTGAAATCGGAGTCAACATACTTCAGAATGTAGTCAGCCTCTGCAAGGAAGAGATCAATCTTGTCGTCAGCTGCAGCGCTGTCCTGAGAAAGGAGCGCGTCATCAAGCTTCTGCTGATATACGCCGTTCTCAGAGGGGTTGATAACCCAGTTTACAGTGTAACCGTCAGGAACCTTGTAGTACTTCTCAAAGAAGCCTTTGAACTCATCGTTCCAAGCCCAGACGTTCAGAACCTTACCCTCGGAATCGGACAGCTGAACGCCGGTATCAATTTTCTGAGGATTTTCCTTGTCAACAACAAAATCAGTTGTATCATCAGGTGTGCTTGAAACATCGCTGTTATCAGGCGTGCTGCTGTCGGGTGTGGACTCACTGCTGTTGCCGCTGTTGCTGCTGTCGGGGGTGCTGCTGTCGGGGGTGCTGCTGTTGGTGTCGGTCTGGCAACCCGCAAAGGACATTACGGTTGCAAGAGCAACAAGTGATGCCAATATTCTTTTCTTCATAAGTTTTTTCCTCCCAAAAATGGTTTCATTTGCTTCTTTTTTGAAGCGATTAAGAGTTTAATCGGTCTGACCGCAACGCTGCCGAAATCCGCCCGAGATATAAAATATTGTTGGGTGAAATTCGGTATAGTTACCGCCTTCCGATTACATTTGTAAGTTTAGCACAAATTTCACTTTTTTGCAAGCCTTTTTTCAAAACTTTTTTTGTGCAAATAGCACGAAAACGTTTTCAAGATGTCAAGCTTGTTCAATATGACATATCAATAACTTTATTACCTAAAATTTATGGAAACCATTTTTGCAAATTTTTTGCCTTTAAAATGGGCTTTGTAATTATGTGTTTTTTTTATCCTTAATTTTAAGTAAACTATTTCAATTTTGTTTCCAATTTGTAATAATTGATTTGGTAAAAGTGCTGAAAAATATTTTCACTTATGGGAAATCGTTATCAGAGCAGCCTTTCTGTGCATATAAGTGACATATTTAAATAAATCCCGCCGGGTCATCGGCGGGATAAATATTTATACGGGGTGAACCTTATTGGTTTTATCACAGTGCTCCGCATCAATGCCTACCTGCTTGTCGCGGCGCTTTTCAAAGAATTTGGGCGCAACCTTCGGGAACATGGCATATGTGAGAATATCCTCCACGCTGTCACCGTCAACCCATTCCTTAGCCTCCTGCTTCATGGTCTCAAACTCGGGAGAGAGCTGATCTGCGGGGCGGCAGGTGATGGGCGTCTCGTCACCTATTATCTTCTTTCTGAACTCTGGGTCTATCTCAACGGGAGTGCGTCCGTATTCGCCCTTTACAAGTCCCTTGAATTCCTTTGTTACGGTCTTGTAGCGCTCGCCCATTATAACATTGAACACCGCCTGAGTACCAACTATCTGAGATGTGGGGGTTACAAGAGGAGGATAGCCGCTGTCCTTGCGCACCATGGGAACCTCTCTGAGAACGTCCTCAAGCTGATCCGCCTTGCCCGCCTGCTTAAGCTGGGACAGCAGATTGGAGAGCATTCCTCCGGGAACCTGATATATAAGCGCGTTTGTATTGGTAGCAAGCATGGAGGGGTCAAGCAGACCGCTTTCAATATACTTCTTGCGCAGCTTCATAAAGTAGTCGCGCACCTCGTTCAGCTTTATCAGGTCTATACCGGTGTCGTATTCCGTACCGCGGAAAGTCGCGACAACCGACTCAGTGGGAGCATGGCTCGTGCCGAGCGCGAGCGGGGACATAGCGGTATCAACCGCGTCAACACCAGCCTCCACCGCTTTGATAATGCACATCGAAGCAAGTCCCGAGGTATAGTGTGTGTGAAGCTGAACAGGTATCTTGACAGCGCTCTTAAGATCCTTTACAAGGCTTTCCGCTTCGTAAGGTGTGAGCAGCGCGGCCATATCCTTTATGCAGATGGAGTCCGCGCCGGCGTCCTCGACCTGCTTTGCGTAATTCATGTAATACTCATGAGTAAATACTTCGCCGAGGGTATAGGAGATTGCCACCTGAGCGTGTCCGTTCTCCTTATTCGCCGCTTTGATTGCGGTTTCCAGATTGCGGATATCGTTAAGCGCGTCGAAAATACGGATTATATCGATACCGTTGGCGATGGATTTCTGAACAAAATACTCAACCAGATCGTCCGCGTAATGACGGTAGCCCAGCATATTCTGCCCTCTGAACAGCATCTGGAGTTTGGTGTTGGGCATCTCCTTGCGCAGTATGCGCAGGCGCTCCCACGGGTCCTCGTCCAAAAAGCGTATGCAGGAGTCAAAGGTAGCTCCTCCCCAGCATTCCGCGGAATAAAAGCCGATCTTGTCCATGGTGGACAGTATCGGACGCATATCGTCCATTGACATTCTCGTAGCGAGCAGCGACTGGTGTGCGTCGCGGAGAACGGTTTCGGTTATCTTCAATTTTGCCATTTCAGTTACTCCTCCCGAATCAGGCGTTGATAGTAACGACCGCAGCGCCCGTTTCTACCGCTTCGCCCTTGTTTACGCAAACGGAAGCAACAACGCCGTCCTTATCGGAAACGATGTCGTTCTCCATCTTCATTGCCTCAAGGACTGCAACAACGGTGCCGTTTGTAACCTTATCGCCTACCTTAACTTTTACATCCACGATAGTGCCGCGCATGGGTGCGTTTATGGAAGCGTTGCCAGCCGCGCCTGCCGCCGCTTTGGGAGCAGCCTTCTTGGGAGCGGGTGCTGCCGCTGCCGCGGGAACGGCTGTCATTCCGTCAGCCTCGTCAACAGTTACATCGTAAGCGTTGCCGTTTACGGTTATAGTATATCTTTTCATGTCAAATACCTCTCATTTATTTTATTTTCGGGATCAGAAAGCGAAATTAGCGTGCTTTCTCGACGGTGAAGCAGCTGCCCGCTTGTTCAGACACATTGAAACGGCGGACTGTACCCTCTCGCGTGTTTCCTCAACAGCGATAACTCCGTCGATCATGCCGAGCGCCGCAGCCGCAAAGGGAGATGTTTCAAGCTCCTCGCCCATAAACACCTTGCCCGCTTCGGGATTCATCGGCGCTATCGCCGCGCTCTCCCACGCATAGCTTATATCCGCGCTGTCAAATGCCGCAAACGCCGCGCCGAAAGCCTTTCCCGTAACAAGATTTATCTTTGCGGTCGTGGAGGTCGCATATATCTGGGCAAGTCTTGCGCAGTCCCTTACCGAGCCGCTCAGCTCTGCCGCGGAGCTTCCCTCGAAGCCCTCCGTGTCGATAACCGTAACAACGGGAATGGAGAAGACGTCCGCAAACTGCACGAAGCGGGCTATCTTTGCGCAGTCGGCTGCTGTAAGCTTCGCGCCGCTTGTCGCAACAAAAGCGGTCGTGGAGCAATTTACGCTTACCAGAGCGGTGTAAGCCGCGCCGCCGAATTTCGCGCCAAGCTCAATAACGCTGTCAAGCGCCCCGCTCTTGTCCGCGATAGCCTTTACAAGCTCCGCGCCCTTAAGGCTTGCGGTAATATCGCAGTCGTTAGCGGAAAAGCTGTCGCTGCCCGCAAAGCTGAGATTATTCATGGGAAGAACCGCGATCAGAGCTTTTGCCTTCTTTACCGCGTCATCGCTGTCCTTTGCTTCGATATCGCATACGCCCGATTTGAGAGCGTTCTCTGCCTTGCCTGCGCCCTCAAGCTTGCCGTCCGCGTTGTTGAACGGAGCGGTAAGGAACAACTCGCTTTTCTCAGTGATTATAGTGATATCAGCCATAGCGGCAAGCATGGCTGCGCAGCCCGCGCATATCCCGCATACCACTGCGATCTGAGGAACTACGCCGGAAACCGCCGCGGAAGCCTTCATGATATCGCCGTATGCCGAAAGCACTGTCATGCCCTCATTGATATCGCCGCCCTTGGAGTCGTAGAAGCCGACAACGGGATAGCCGGATTTTGCGGCAAGCTCGTATACCCTTTTGATTTTGAGAGCGGCGCTTTTGTCCACCGCGCCCCCCTTAACGCCAGTATCCTGAGCGAACGCGCATACGGGTCTCCCGTAAACCGTTCCGTAGCCCGCTGCGACTGAGCTTACTCCTCCGTCGGCGGACAGGAACTTGTCCAGCTCCGTAAAGCTGTTCTCGTCAAAAAAGTCGGCGAGTCTTTTTCTCGCGTTGCTGTCGGGAACGCCTTGTTCCATCTCAGCCAAAGTCTTTGTAAACGCCATTTTGTCTCCTCCGTTTATTATGAATAGAGTGGCTTTGTCATTTGGGCACAGCTCACCCGAAAATTTATCCACAATAATTATACTACAATTTGAGAGAAATAACAAGCAAATTTTACACATTTTTTGATTTTTTATTTTTTGCAATAAAACTGCCGAAAACCATGCGCGGTTTTCGGCGATTTTCACAAAAAATTAAGACTGGTTATTTTAAAAAAATTCAAAATTTCCGTTAGTCATACTCCGTTACGCTACGCTTCACTCCGCATGCCTAACGGAAACCGCGCACATTTGCCATTTGGCAAATGTGCGCTTTTTGAAATTTCATGCGCCGACATTGTGTTGTCAATAGGCTTTTTCTACAGGCTGGATTTTTATGATTATTTTATTTTTGTCCACCCTAAATTTTCATATATTTGTTCAAATCTGTGAATCAACAATTCGCCGAATATCCACACTTCTTGCCGCCAAGGGTGTCCCGGATAACCGAATCTGAAATTTTCATCAATAAAAAAATAATAATCCGCATCAGGGTAAAACGGGGGAAAATTCGCGCAATATCCTCCGCCGAAGTAACGCGCGGCATCTACCCATACGCTTTTTTGCTCATCGGAGTTCCTCGGGTTATAAAGAAATGAACTGTGCTCACAATCCGGTGCGTAAATACGTCCGTTTTCCCCCGTTGCTTCAATAAGGATTTTCCTTATTGTATCGCCCATTGCGTCGATTTGTTCGTTGCTCATGTTTTCAATTGCGTAAACCGAAAAATCCAAATTGATATCAAACGGCATATCCGACGTAAAATTGTGTGTTCTCACAGTGCTGTCAGGTTTAAACCCCAGCAGCTTAAAAACCTTTTGCCATACAGTGTTTTCCAATTCTGTATCATCTAAAAGCATTGGGCGGTTCTCCCGCTAAATTACTTCTGCCGAAAAGTCAGCTAACCTGTGCAGTGCTTAACCGCGAAAAACGCGGCAATACATTCAATCTGTCGCTCGGTAATTGGAAAGCCGCGGCTTTTCAGAGCCGATATCTGCACCTCGGGAAGTTTGAACAGCGCCCTGTCAAGCCCGTTCTGCGCTGCGTAATTCAGCGCGGCTCTCGCCATGCTTTCATAAAAGGGAAGGGGACAGTCAAGCTCTTCTATTAAAAAATAATCCGCTTCGGACGAGCACTCGCATTTGCCGAGTGCCTCGCCGCTGTCGCAAAGGGTAAACACGGCTTTTTTCCCCGAAACATTGTTAAGTATCTCAATCATTTTCTGCCGCCTTTGTTACTGTTTTTTCCCGAATTTCCGACCGCTGCTCTAAGTATCCGCAATTCGTCCTTGGTCAGCTCCCGCCATTCGCCCGGCTTCAGCATTCCGAGCTTGACCCCGCCGACGGCCGTTCTGCGCAGCCTGCCGACATTAAGACCAACGGCAGTGCACATTCTGCGTATCTGACGGTTCAGCCCCTGCTTTATTACAAAGCGCAGCACGGTTCTGTCTGCCGCTTCGCTGAGCACCTCCACATTGCAGGGGAGGGTATAGCTGCCGTCGTCCAGCTCCACGCCCGACATAAGACGTGAAAGCTGATCCTCGCTCACGCGTCCGTCTATGGTAACGCGGTAAGTCTTGCTGACATGGCGTGAGGGGTGCATTATGTCGTTGGCAAATTGTCCGTCGTTGGTGAACAGCAGCAGCCCTTCGGAGTTCCTGTCAAGCCGACCTACGGGGTACAGGCGTTCCTCTATGCCGTTGAGAAGCTCCGCTGCGGTTTTTCTGCCCATCTCGTCCTGCATGGTGGTCACATATCCGCGCGGCTTATTCAGCATTATGTAGCGCTTGGCGGCTCTTACGGCGGGAATAACGTCGTCCCCTACCTTTATAAGATCGCCCGCGGGGTCTGCTTTATCGCCGACCGAGCAGCGCTTTCCGTTTACCGTGACGTAACCCTGCTCTATAAGCTGCTCCGCTTTTCTTCTGGAGCAGTAGCCGCTGTCCGCGATTATTTTTTGAAGTCTGATTTTTTCCATTTTTATGACTATGCTCTTTCGGGGAGCATAACTCCTTTCGAGTTTTGACAGACAATGGAGAACAGCAGCCGGAAAGCCCTTCCGACCGCTATTCTCCGATAACCGTCATACATATATTCCGAAATGCCCAAGCAGCTTCTGTATAAAATTAAGGCCGCCGCTCTCCGCTTCGATATCACTGTCCGCAAGCAGCGGAACAGTTCTGACGACCTTTCCGTCAAGCAGGAACTCCAGCTCACCGAGCTGCTGTCCCGCCTTGACTTCGCCGTACACCATGCTTGGCAGCAGCACTCTGCGCGTAAGCTTTCCGCACTGCTTCGCGGTAAGCGAGATATCGGCGGGCTGCGCGTATACTCCCGTGCTCTGTCCTGTTCCCGCAACTGCCACGCGTCCGTCATACGAAACATCAAGAGGATAAGATTCCACTTTTGTAAAGCCGTAATCCAGCATTTTTGCGTGATCGTTCCAATCATCGCCCGCATTCAGCGTTACCGCGATAAGAGTTACTCCGTCACGCTCCGCCGCGGACACCAGGCATCGCCGCGCGTTGTCCGTAAAGCCCGTTTTAACGCCTATAGCGCCATCATACTGTCTGAGCATCTTGTTTGAGTTATATAAAATGCGCTGATAGGGCGGATTGCCGAACTCCACTTTTGCGGATTTGCAGCATACTATCTCACGAAATGTTTCGTTTTTCATGGCGTAGGAGGTTAGCATTGCCAGGTCGTAAGCGGTGGTATAGTGCCCCTGTGCGTCAAGACCCGACGGGGTCACAAAGTGAGTGTTTTCAAGACCCAGCTCCTCAGCTTTGGCGTTCATAAGCTCCACGAAAGCGCCCATGCTGCCGCTTACCGAAACCGCCGCTGCGTTAGCCGCGTCGTTTCCCGAGGGGAGCAGTATTCCGTACAGCAGATCTCGGCGCGAAACCCTGTCGCCCTGCCTGAGTCCCATGGTAGTGCCCTCTACCATAATGGCGTAGCTGTCCACGGTAAATTCCCTGTCCAGATCTCCTGCCTCTATGGTGAGAATGGCGGTCATTATTTTGGTGGTGCTTGCCATGGCGCGCTGCTCATATGCATTGGCTTCATACAAAACAGTTCCCGTTTCCGCCTCGATAAGCACCGCGCTTGCCGCGGAGAGCGACAGCGCGGAGGTCTTGAGCGAAAGCGGCGGCAGAACGAGCGCCGCGCAGAGAACAGCGGTAATCAACTTTTTCATTTTCACAATCTCCGTCCGTAAAATTTTGTATAATTTACGGATATAGAATGTGCCGAAAAAAGGTCAATTATTCAAGTCCGTGGATTACTTTTCCTTTTTATCCCTGATTTTGTCCTTGTCTTTTTCGGGGAGCATGGATTTTATCTTTTCCACAATATCGGGGAGTGCGTCCACTATGCTCTCGATGGGGCTTGCCTTTTCGCCCATCTCCAGCAGCTTTACTTCGCCATCCCTTTTAATTACTATAAATGACTGGGGCTTTACCGTGACTCCCGCGCCTGCGCCGCCCGCGAATTTGTCGGCTGCCTGAGACGGAAGGTCGCTCCCTCCCGATACAAACCCGAAGGATACCTTTGAAACGGGAATGATTATTGTCCCGTCGGGGGAGCTTATCGGCTCGCCGATTATAGTATTGATATCCACCATTTCGCGTATTTTGTCCATGGATACTCCCATGATCTCTTCAATAGGGTGCTTCTCTGACATAACTTTCTCCTTATCTGCAAAAAATTTCCACACTGTATGAGCGGAACGCTGCCGTCGCTTTTTGTGTGGGAGTTGTTGCCTATACTTTGCGAAAGTAGCGGTGCGGTCACTTTCTCAGCATACCGACCGCTCTTTCCGCTTCGGGGTGCGACTTGTAGTACTTCACGGCTCTGAAAAACAGGGTGAACAGAAACGCCAAAGCCGTAAAAAGCGACATTTTTATCAGACACGATGCTTCCGCGGTGGTTTCCTCGCTCTGAAAATCCGCGTTGATACGTATCTCCTCGGCAGGCTTCAGCGTGAAATAGTTGTCTATCCAGCCCAACGCGCTGCCTATCATTATGTTGGTCTTTCCGAAGTTCAGCGCCGCCTTTGCCGCATCTTCGCCGCCGCACACGATATTTATCCTCAGATCATATATCCGTGTTCGTCGCAGCAGCTTTTTAAGCGGCCTTCCCAGACTGTCCACCGCAAGCTTCGCTATCTCGAAATAATCTTTCAAAGAAGCCTTTTTCCCCTTTTTGTCGGGGGCAGCTTTTTTTTCCTTTTGATTTGAGGGGATAGTCTTTTCGGGAGCGCTGATCTCCGAAGTGCCGGACTTGTCCCCCGAAAGCCCCATAGCGGCGCTGTCCGCGGCTTTAAGAGCCTTTTTCGCTTTTTTGTCCTTACGCTTGTTTTTCTTTTTTACCGCGGGGAATTTCACTATCGTAAAGCACAGATAGCTTATTTTAACACGAATTTCCCCTAAATATTCCAGCCTTACCGCGGCGGAGCAGCAAAGCAGCAAAAACAACGCCAATATGACCGTGAGCGCTATTATCCACCCCACCGTTATCCCTCCTCGCCGCTTAAAGCCGCTGTCTATTCCATATCCTGCATTTCGGCGTATTCGTCAAAATCTATCTGATCCGTGCTGTTCGGTATGGGCGGGAGTGCGTCAAGACTATTCAGACCGAAGCAGCGCAGGAAGTTGTCCGTTGTTTTATAAGCAATCGGTCTGCCGGGAACGTCGTCCAGTCTGCCGTATTCCTCCAGCAGATTGCGCTCGGTAAGGCTCTTTACGACTCCCGAGCTGTCTACGCCGCGTATCTGTTCCACAAATCCCCTTGTAACGGGCTGATTGTACGCCACTATCGCCAAAACCTCCAAAGCTGCCTGCGACAGCGGAGTCTGCCGCCTGTTTTCCAAAGCCGACTTTATGTTCCCCGCGAATTCGGGGCGGGTCATCATCTGGTAGGAATCCCCCAGCCGCTGTATAACCAGCGAACTGCCCTGCTCGGAATATCTGTCGTTAAGCCTGTCTATAAGCTTTATAACCGTTTCTTTCTCGATATCGGCAGCCGCCGCCAGCTTATCCGCTTCTATGGATTCTCCGCTTGCGAACAGTATTGCCTCAACCGTTGCCATTCCTTCACTGAATTTCATTCGCTGTTCACCTGCCCTCTGCGTACTCCTTATCCGTTTCGTCCGCTCTTTCCGCAGCGGCGGCTCTGTCGGCGGCTGTCGCCATACGGACGCTTTCGCCGTCCTCGGATATGATTATCCTGCCCTCTTTGGACAGCTCCAGTATCGCAAGAAATGTCGCAACCTTGCGTGAGCGGGGCTGACCGTTGTAAAGAGCTTCCATTGTAACGCTGCCCTTTTTCCTGAGGCTTTTCAGCACGGTCATAATGCCTGTAAACACCGTTACATAGCTTTTTGCCACTATAGGGCGAATTGATCTCGGATTGTATGAAGCCTTTTTTATATTGCGCTCGGAAAGAGTGGAGTAGGCGTGCGTAAGCTCCTCGGGCTGATGTGTTCGGCGGTAGACCGAGTCTATCTCTATTTCCATCTGGTCTCTAACAAATATAGTATCACCCTGAAAACGCTTCTTTAAGCGTTCCGCCATGGTTTTGCACAATGCATATTCTATAAGAGCGCCCTGAAGTTCACGCTTAAGCTCTTCGGTTTCCTCCTTTGGCAGCAGCGCGGCAGATTTGATCAAAATCAGCCTTGCCGCCATTTCCAGGAAATCCGCGGTAATATCTATATCCGCTTCGCTCATTCGCTCAAGGTAAAGCATGAACTGCTCAAGAAGCACGCTTATCTCAATATCCTGTATATTCAGCTTGTGCTTCTGAATCAGCGCCAGCATCAGATCAAGGGGACCTTCAAATATTTCCAGCTTGAAATTAAGCTCCGTCATATCCTCAACCTATGAAAAAAGTAGCCTTGTCCAGAAGCCAGAATATACCGTCCGCGGCATAACCGAGCGGCGTGGAAAGAAGTCCCGTTGCAAGGACGATGAGCATTGCCCAGCGGATAATGTGAGCGTTGCGCTCCACCCAGGCAAGCGCCTTAGGCGAAAGGAACGTTGCAAGAACATGAAATCCGTCCAGGGGCGGCAACGGAACAAGATTGAACACCGCAAGCCCCAGGCTTATGCGGGACGTATACCACAGGGCAATATAAATATAGCTTGTCATCAAAGTGTCGGGAGCCGTTGTAACAATAACTTTCATAATTATAACAAGTATTAGCGACATTATAATGTTCGATACGGGACCCGCCAAGGATACCAGCACGTTTGCGGTCCTCATCGAAACCTTGCGGCATCTTCTGAGATCTACCGGCACAGGTTTTGCCCAACCGAAGCGGCACAGAAACATCAGCACCATGCCCATGGGGTCGACATGCGCGAAAGGATTCAAGGTAACGCGTCCCTCGCGCTCTGCCGTATCGTCGCCCAGCAGCTTCGCCGTCAGGGCGTGAGCGCATTCGTGTATGGGATTCAGCACAAATACTATCACCAATACCGAAAAAAACGATATTACAACAAAAACGAATTCCTGCTTTCCTTGTATAAATGCGAGCAGATCGTAGACAGGACCTCTGAAAAACATATGAACTCCTTAAAATTTAATATTTCATTCCCGCCGCCAATGCTCCGCTCCGCTTTCGGAAATGCACGGCGCGGACGGTATGGCGGCTGTTGCGGGTCACGTTCGATAATGATAAGCTGTTGCTTACGAACCGTATACATTACATTATACTCCATTTGGGAAAATTTTTCAAGGGGTTAATAATGAAAATTATGTTAAATCATCTGTGAATATTATGGACGGTTTGCGGCAAACTAATCCCGAAAAAATGATTAAAGAGGTATTGTTATGGCAGTTGTACTGATTAGAGCGGTCATACTTTATGTGGTCATCACATTTTCGCTCAGGCTTATGGGCAAGCGGCAGCTTGGGGAGCTTCAGCCGTCCGAGCTGGTGGTGACCATTCTCATATCCAACATCGCGGCTATACCCGTTGAGGACAGTTCCATGCCGATGATAATGGGTGTTGTTCCGATACTGACACTGGTATGCCTTGATGTAATAATGTCGGGAATAATGCTGAAGTCAGCCAAGTTCCGCAAGCTGATGATAGGCAGCCCGCGGGTCATCATCTCCGAGGGAATGATATTGCAGCGGGAAATGAGACGTTTGCGGTATACCGTGGACGATCTGGTAGAAGCCATGAGGGAGCAGCAGATTTTCGATATCAACGAGATACACTACGCTATAGTGGAAACTACCGGCAAAATAAATTTTCTTAAGAAAAAGGACTTTCAGAACGCGGAAAAGCAGGATATCAGCTGCGGCGGCAGCACGGAAAATCCCCCATCCGTCATTATCCGCGACGGGATTATGGACAATGAGCAGCTCGGGCTTCTGGGGCTTGGAATGGGCTGGCTAAAGCAGCAGCTTCGTGAAAACGCTGTTTCGGAAAATGACGTTTTCCTTATGGTTGCGGACAAGAACGGAAAAAATACGATTATAAAGCGGCAGGAGGGAATGTAGATGAACAGAATAATTGTCAGTATCGTTATCCTCGCGCTTATGGCGGTGGGCTGTTTTATCTCAGTGGGAGTGGTGGATAATTTTACGGACAAGATGTCTCAGACTGTTTCGCGTGTGGAGGAATCTTTTGAGAACGGCGACAGCGGCGAGTGTGTGAAAGCCGCGGAGGAGCTTAAACAGATGTGGTACGACTTTATGGATTTCAGCATTCTTGTAAACGACCTCGGACACGCGGTGGAAATAACCTCGTCGGTCGCGGAGATAGAGTCTTTCGCCCGCGACAATAACAACGAAATATACGCCGCCTGCGACAGGGCTCAGGCGCAGATAAAAATGCTGCGTGACACTCAGAACCCCACCTTCTGGAAAATTCTATAATTTTTAAGTGGAAGAAACGCTGAGAAACCGTATGGTTAAGCTGAATAAGGCACATATGCGGAATGTGATGATATCTGCCTTACAGTGATTGATCCCCGCTGTAAAGGGAAATGTCAGCTTTAATATAAAAAAACACTTGAAAAAATCATGTAAAAAATGCTTGTTAAAGCGTATGGTTAAGCGATTTGCGCGCCATAAAAAGACCTTATAAATTTCGTTTGGACTGTAAAACACCCGCAAACACGCACGGTTAAGCGAAAAACCCGCGCATTTTCTTGGAAAATGCGCGGGTTTTTGTCTTTCTTGACGGTTGTATTATTCGACAGTGGCAATAACCTCTACCTCAACCAAAGCTCCCTTGGGCAGCGAAAGCCCGCCAACACAGGAGCGCGCGGGCTTAGAGGTAAAATATTCGCCGTACACCTCGTTAAAAGCGGCAAAATCGCCGATATCTTTTAAGAAACAGGTTGTCTTTACCACCTTGTCAAGCGCCGTACCCGCCGCTGTCAGAACCGCTTTGAGATTTTCGCAAACCTGCCTTGTCTGTTCCGCGACGTCACCGTCTGAAAGCGCTCCCGTGGCAGGATCGAGTGCTATCTGCCCCGAGGTGTAGACCATGCTTCCCACTACTTTAGCCTGCGTGTAGGGACCTATCGCCTGGGGCGCTTTTTCCGTGTAAATGTCTTTCATAAAAATTTACTCCTTTTTAAAATGCTCAAAAGCCGCTGTAACGCAGCTCTTTCATATCTCCGAACATAAAGTCGGGATTCTTACGGAAGAATATTTTGGGCTTGAAGCTGTCCTTATCCGCGCAGACAAAATTGAATGTGACAAGATAGTAGTTCCACACAGGGCAGTCCCAGCCCGAGGATCTGTCGTTGTAGATTATCCGTCCGCTCGTGCCCTCGGTCAGCGTGAATTTGCTTTTTATGTAGCCGCGCTGCCTTTTATCGGTGTACAATATTTCATAGCCGTCCTCCGTCCGCTTTACAAATACTCTTTCTCCGAAAAAGTCGGGTGCGAATCTCCCGTCAAAAAACGCCTTTTCGCCGAGTATGCTCACCTTATTGCGCTTTTCGCTTATGCCGTTCGCCGACTGGAACAGGTACACCCTGTTGAATAGTATCTCGTCCGTGATATCCGATTTATCGAATTCCACAGGGAGGAATTTTACGGCTCTGCGGGTGTTCGCAAAGCCGCCGCTGCGAACGGATTTGGTATAAATAAGGTCTATTTCCTGTATGAACAGCATCACGCGTTATCCACTATCTTGTAGCCCGCGGCGGTGAGAGCGGCTTTTATCTGTGTCAGGTGCTCGAAATTCCTTGTTTCAAGCTGTATTCTCAAAAAACAGCCGTTGATGTTGTCATTGGCGTCCGCCCTTTCATGGTGTACGGCGGTGACATTTCCTCCAAGCTCCGCGATGATACTCGATACGCCTGTGAGCTGCCCGGGCTTGTCTACAAGCTCGATTGTGAGAAGCGAGGCTCTTCCGCTTTTTACAAGACCGCGGCGTATCACGCGGTTAAGTATTGTAACGTCGATATTTCCCCCCGAGATCACGCAAACAACATTTTTGCCCTTCACGGGTATCTTGTCGAACATTACCGCCGCCACCGAAACAGCGCCCGCGCCCTCGGCGATAAGCTTCTGCTGCTCGATAAGCGTCAGTATCGCGCAGGAAATCTCATCCTCGGAAACGGTCACGACCTCGTCAACGTATTTGCTGCAAAGCTCAAAGGTGTTTACGCCCGGCTCTTTTACCGCGATACCGTCCGCCAGCGTCGCTACGCTTTCCAGGCGTTCTATTTTTTTGTTTTTCAGGGAGTGCTCCATGCTGGGCGCACCCGCCGCCTGCACTCCGTATACCTTGATTTTGGGATTGAGGGATTTTATCGCGAACGCTATCCCCGAGATTAGCCCGCCGCCGCCGATCGGCACAACGACCGCGTCCACATCGGGAAGCTGTTCAAGAAGCTCCAGACCGATAGTGCCCTGACCCGCTATAACGTTTTCATCATCAAACGGGTGAATAAAGGTGTATCCCTTCTCATCACGGAGCTGCAGCGCTTTCTGATACGCGTCATCGTACACCCCCGGAACAAGGCATACCTCCGCGCCGAAGCCTTTGGTAGCCTCCACCTTGGAGATAGGCGCGCCGTCGGGCAGGCATATCAGCGATTTTATCCCCGCTTTGGTTGCGGCAAGTGCCACACCCTGGGCGTGATTTCCCGCGGAGCAGGCGATAACGCCCTTGGAGCGCTCCTCCTCAGTGAGCTGGGAAATTTTAAAGTACGCTCCGCGAACCTTAAACGACCCGGTTACCTGGAGATTCTCGGTTTTTAGATACACCTTTGCCTCCGGGTGAATTTTCGGCGCCAGAATAAGGTCGGTGTCCCGTATTACCTCCTTGAGCACATGGGACGCTTTATAGATTTTGTCAAGTGTCAGCATTTTTAATTCTCCTCTCAAGTTTCGTGTGCGGGGAGCGTCCTAAAAATACCCCCTAACCAATGGATAGGGGGCGGTATTATATTCAGCCTCACCGTACATCCAACAATGCACTTCCCTCTAACGGTGGAAATCCGTACAGCCTTACTTGCGCGAAAAGCGGTTCGGACTGTCTGCTTCGGGCGGATCGCGGGCGGGGCTTTTTACTGTCTTTCAGCAACCGACAGCTCTCTGAAAAAAGCTTTGCGCACGCGGCGGGAATACTCCCGCACCCATCATCGCATTTTTGCAAAAGTTTATTTTTTGAACATTGACAGAATTTTATTCTGCGCATTTTCGACTTCTTCTACCCTTACGCTTCCCATACGCTCATGTTCGGCTTTGAAGTCGACTTCGGGAAAGGTTTCACCGAAAAGGCGGTTTACCGTGGGACTTGCGCCCATAAGAGCCTTTGCCAGTTCTTCCTTGGATATTCCGTCAATAGCGGACTTGATATCCGCCGCATTATAAATTTCAAACAAGTTTTCAAAATCGTCTGCGCGCATAAAATCCGTCTCCTTATTCAAAACATAACAATATTATACACCCGCTGCGCCGATTTGTCAAGTAGAGAAAAGTTTTTTTGCTAAGTTTTGTGACGGGGGCTTGACAAATTGTATGGTATGGTTTAAAATATTTCTTGATATAAAGAGAAGAGCAAAACATCCCTAAAGAAGCTAAAGGGCAAAGAAAATTAA
>CAJULF010000015.1 GCA_910587135.1 uncultured Oscillospiraceae bacterium | reverse complement strand
CAGCTTAATTATTATATCATATCACCCCGGATTTGTCAATACCTTTTTTAAAAAAATTATTATTTTTTTGTATTGTTCTTTTGAATGAAAACGCGGCGGAAAATCACTACCGCCGCGTTTCATTTTAAACAGAATTACATGTCAATGGGTGACTCCCCGATATCCTCGGCTGACAGCACTCTGTTATAAAACATTTGATCTCGCCTGCGCACAACACCGTTACTGTCGAAACCGGCATAAAATATCAAGCCCTCAGTCTCAAACTCCGCAAAATACGCTCTGCTCTCATCCGAAAGAATATCGGACTCGTTCTCGGGACTCAGATTCTGAATTCCGTAAAATATAAAAGGATGTGTTTTAAATTCCTCACCGTTGACCTCAACTGTTGACAGTTCATCAATTTCCGCAAGCTCCTCATCGGAAAAGTTGCCCAGAAGCGGCAAAACCGTATCTCCCTCATCACGGAGCGGGCGCAGCACCCAGCCTGATCCGTCAAAATAAGCGATTCCTTTAACGCTTATGTGTGCGCTGTTGTTGATTTCACCGGAAGAATTTACATACGATTGGATAAGCTTCGCATTGTACCCGCTATCCCCTCTCTCCAACATATAGCTTGATTTTGCGCTGTTAACCGAGCAAACTTGCCCTTGAAAAATGAATGTTTCATCATCGGGAGCCCCTCCCGTAAACATAATCGGATTATAAAATCCCCCTGTTATTGTATAAATTTCCTTAGTATCATAATTGTACGCTTCCGCAAAATTTAATTCAAAGTCGGTTATCTCCCCGCCTCCGACCGATGTTATAGCGGGAAAATGTTCGGAAGTGTTGCTGTTATCACTGTTGCTGCATCCGGAGACAAAAGCCATAGTTAAAACCGCGCTTGCCGCAAAGACGATTTTTAAAAGACTGTTACGATTCATACTCCCTCCGTATTATCACGCCACCCATGCGCCTGTGGTTTTAAAGAACCAATCCACAAATTCATCCCATGTTTTGTAGTCGGTGCTCACCAAGCACTTGCCGCCAACATTCGCCTGATAATAATTTATGCCCTTTAAATCGGTACTTAGTATAATTATTGAATGCGGAATCTCCGTAACTCCGTCATTCCCATAAACATATCCCCTTAAATGTGAACCTCTTGAGAGTCCGACAAACTTTTCTTTACATTTATCAACGCTCCAGTCCGATTCGGAAACCTTATAGCTTGTATTTATAACTCCGCAATTTTTCCCGGTATACTTATAGTACACATACTTTCTTTTAATGTAAAATAGTTTGTCAAATCGCGTGTACAGATCCGCCCTTTGCTTGTTCGGAAACTTTCCTTATATTTATTATATTCTATGTCCGCGTCAATGTCAATGGGGGAGAAGAGATAATGTTTAACAAAAATTTAGTCATTTTTTTGTTAATTTTATTCTAAAATGTATTTTTATGTAAATAAGTATATTTCCTCGTTTTTTTAACAAAATTGCGCACTCCGTTATGACATGAAAATTCACCAAAATATGCTTCTGTTATTTATCTATATTGACCGCCCGCACAAATGACTCCCCAAAAGAAAAAACGGCGTTGTACAACACCGTTTTTGTTTTATTACGCTTTCGCGCCCGTGAGCTCACTTGTTTTTATCGTCCTTAAGCTCCGAGATAATTCTCATAAAGCTGTCGACGTCGTTGAAATCTCTGTAAACCGACGCGAAGCGGATATAAGCGACATCATCAATCTCCTTAAGCTTATGCAAGGCAAGCTCGCCGATTTTCTCGGAGGTCACCTCCCGCTGCAGCGAGTTTTTAAGCTCCGCGGCTATTTCCTCGACCATGTTTTCCAAGGTTTCCAGCTTTACGGGGCGCTTTACCGTTGCCCTGCACAGCCTGTCAACCAACTTTTCGCGGTCAAACGGCTCGATGGAATTGTCCTTTTTTATAACCATCAGCGGTATCTCTTCGATTATTTCATAGGTAGTAAAACGGAATGCACAGTTAATGCACTCGCGGCGTCTTCGCACCTTATTTTCCGTTGGTCGGGAATCAATAACCTTGCTTTCGTCGCAGCCACACTCGGGACACTTCATAATATCACTCGCTTTCTTTGCATAATGACCTCCGGCAATAATGTCGGATACACATATTTATTATAACATATTTCCTTTTATTTTTCAACATCTTTTTCTGCGGCATTCACCTTTTTGCATAAAATAATTTATTTGAATCTTGATACAATACGACTTGCGGAGCGGGGGTTTACCCAATAATTGTATATATAAAATTTTAACAAAATATCTTCTCTCTGAATATAATGTTCCGAGGTGATATATATGAAACAGCAGCCTATCCGCAGCGGAGCGGCGGAGAACTACCTTAATGAGTACCGCCGAATACTTGACAACATGATAGACGGAATGACCCGCGCTCCTCTTACCGACAGCATATCCAACAATTTTATCGTACAAATGATCCCCCACCATATGGCGGCAATCGAAATGTCTGAAAATCTGATTCGATTTACCAAAGACGAAACAATGCAAAGCATAGCCCGCAACATAATCTCCGAGCAAACTCAAGGTATAGCCAACATGAAAGCGATTTACGCGACCTGCCTTACCCTGATAAATCCGCAGCGCTCCGTAAACGCATACGAAAGCCGTATAAACAGCATAATGTGTGCAATGTTCTCACAGATGAAAACCGCGCCTTCTGACGTGAATATCAATTGTGATTTTCTGCGGGAGATGATTCCGCATCATCTTGGCGCTGTAAGAATGTCACAAACGGCACTGAATTTTAATGTTTGCAGAGGGCTGGTGCCGATACTTAATGATATTATAAGCACCCAACGCAGAGGAATACGCCGAATGCAGTCTTTGGAGCAGCAATGCCGCCTGAGATGAAGAAAAGCGCCCGACGGGCTTCGCATAAGCGATGCCGCAGCAGGCGCTTTATTTTTTTCAGAACAGCGGGGACTCGTCATTGATTTTTTCTCTCAGTTTCTCCGCATTTTCTTTAAACATCTCTATAAGCTTAGGATTGAACGTACCGCATTCGCCGTTGCAAATCATATTAACAGCGGTTTCGTGATCAAACGCCGCCTTGTATACTCTCGGTGAGGTGAGCGCGTCATAAACGTCAGCAAGTGCCACAACCTGTGACCAGATGGTGATTTCATCGCCCTGCAAACCATCGGGATAACCGCGTCCGTCCCATCTTTCATGATGATGACGCGCGATATCATAGCTGTATCGGTATGTTCCGGCGTCCATAACGTCCTGAATGCTCTTAAGGATATCGCCGCCCTTGACGGTATGTATCTTCATGATCTCAAACTCTTCCTTGGTGAGCCGCCCCGGCTTGTTCAGGATAGTATCGCTTATAGCTATCTTGCCCACATCGTGAAGAATGGACGCGGACACGATTTTATTGATCTCCGTTTCGGGAAGATGATATTCGGGGAACTTATCGCTGCACGCGGTCATAAGAAGCTCTGTCAAACCGCAGATGTGCTTGACGTGCTCACCGGTCTCGCAGTCACGGAACTCGATAAGCGTAGCCAGCGTGACAACCATTGACTCGTTGATATGCTTTATACGCTTGACCTGCTCACGGATAATATCCTCCAGATCATTTCTGTGGCGGTAAAGCTCGATAATATTGCCCACTCTGCACCGCAGGAAGTTCATAATAAATGGTTTTGAAATAACGTCGACTGCCCCCAGATTATAGGTGTCCATCAGCATTGTTTCGCTGTCCGACGCAGTAATAATAAACACAGGAATATGAACTATCTTCCCCGTTCTGTTCATATCCGTGAGCACTTCAATGCCGTTCATGACAGGCATTATCAAGTCCAGCAGAACAGCCGCGATATTATTGTTGCTGTTGATTATTTCCAGCGCCTCCTTGCCGTTGGAAGCCTCAACGATCTCATAAACATCGCTGAAGCCCTCGGCAAGTATGGCTCTGTTAATTTCCATATCATCTACAATCAGGATTGTGTTTCTCATTTGAAGCTCCTCCGACTATACGTTTTTTTCTATGCAGGCAATGATTTCATCTTGCACAGGAATCGTTTCCAGAAGAATTTTCTTTGCCTCCTCGGGGTTGTTTTCCCTAAGAAGATTCACGATCTGCGTATAGCTCTTATACAGCGGTGTTATGGACAAATTCCCCATTACACCCTTGAGCGTATGCGCCGCATCGCATGCAGCGCTGTAATCGCCTGCCTCAATACTTGGAAGTACTTTAATATCCTTAACGTTATTTACCAACTTACCGAGCATTTTCTCATAAAGTGCCGAATTGTTCATAAATCTTTGGAGAGCGTCCTCAATGTTTACCCCCAAAGCCTTAAGTTCGTCCAGCATACTCATAAATGTTTCTCCTTTCATGCTTCTGGCGTTTTATATTATCGTCCGATACGCAGCCTTGCCCGCGCGGGACGCTTTATGCCAGCGTCGTTATTTTAAGAATATATGCCGATATATTTATTTATAAATAAACTTGCTCAGCACCTTAGCCACATCGTGAATATCTATGGGCTTTGCGATATGCGCGTTCATGCCCGCCTCCATACACTTTCTCTTATCGTCGGAAAATGCGTCGGCAGTCATTGCTATTATGGGTATTTCCCCGGCGTCTACCCTCTCGAGCTTACGGATAGCCTCTGTCGCTTCGTAGCCTGTCATAATCGGCATGCGCAAATCCATCAATATCGCGTCATAGTATCCAAGCTCCGAATTGTTGAACATATCAACGCATATCTTACCGTTTTCGGCATGCTCAAGCTCAAATCCTATTGATGACAGCAGCGCTTCAGCGATCTCCCAGTTAAGCTCGTTATCCTCCGCAACAAGTATGCGCTTACCGGTAAAATCACCGTCATCCGCCTGTTTTGGTTCCTGCGAAACCACGTCATCCAACATAAACGGCTTAAGCTCATGATAGAGTGTGGATTTAAACAACGGTTTCGGAACAAATCCGCTGATACCAACGCCGCGAGCCTCTTCCTCGATATCCGCCCAGTCATAAGCGGAAGAAACAAGTATTATCGGCGTTTCTTCGGGCTGTACCTTACGAATCTCCATAGCGGTTTCTATACCGTTCATACCGGGCATTTTCCAGTCCAGCATGATTATCTGATAGCTTTGACCCTTATCGTGCTTTTCCTTTACCATCTTTACGGCGGTTTCGCCGTCAAGAACGCTGTCGGCTGTAATTCCTATACCTTTAAGCGAAGCCAGTGCGCTCATGCACAGCTCCTCGTCGTCATCAACGACCAACATTCTCCAAGGCGGAAGAACCATTTCTTCCTCATGCTCGGGAGCCCTTTCAAGATCAAGCGTTACATGGAATTCCGTGCCCTTGCCCTGTTCGCTCTTCACCTCAATAGTTCCGCCCATAGCGTCAACGATATATTTTACTATCGCCATGCCGAGCCCCGAACCTTCGGTTTTATGAACACGCTTGTTGTCCTCACGGGTAAAGCCCTCAAATATAATGCTTCTGAACTCCTCGGACATACCTATACCGTTATCCTTTACGTAAAGGTGCATCCTTGTAAAATTATCACCCTTGGGAGAATCCTCCTCATGGACAGATACATGGATCTTACCGCCGTCAGGTGTAAACTTGACCGCATTGGACAGGAGATTGAGCAACACCTGATTCAGCCGGATACTGTCACAATATACAGTTTCAGCGTCAATATCATGAATAAAGATATCAAAGCTCTGGTTTTTCGCCTTGACCTGCGGCTGCACTATTCCCACGATATTGTCCATGATCTCACGCAAAGATATCTGCTCCAGGTTTAGCGTCATCTTTCCGCTTTCTATCTTGGACATATCCAGAACATCATTTATAAGCCCCAGAAGGTGCTTTCCCGAAAGCGCGATTTTTTTCAGACAATTCTGAACCTGCTGTTTATCATCAACATTCGCGATAGCGATAGCCGTCATACCCACAATGGCATTCATGGGCGTGCGGATATCATGGCTCATGTTTGACAGGAACTCGCTTTTAGCTTTTGTAGCCTGCTCTGCCTTTTCACGGGCAATTTTCAGCTCTTTGATCTGATTACGCGAGAATCTTAAATAAATCGCAAAGAATATGCTGAATGCCAGCACAAGTATGCCGCAGCAAATAAGCAAAGCTGTCAGCCAATCGTTGCCGAAGTCGTTAAGCACATTATCCAGCGTACCATAAGGCATTACCGTAACAAGATACCATTCGGAATACGGAAGCGCCGTACAATATAGATGCCTGCGCTCGTTGCCCATAAGCATAACACTGGAATAGATCTCCTGCTTTTTCATGGCATCGCTCAGCTCTGTCACATAGGATTCCACGTTTTCTGGATTGCCATAACCGGAAAAGGAGTTTCTTACCTCATCAAAATAGTTGCTTGAGGAAACATTGCTGCTTCCTATAACAAAAGTTCCGTCTACTCTTATGATGTGTGAGTAGACAAGAGAATAGTTATCCTCCAATGCCAGAAGCTGCTTTATGTAATCGACCGTAATTGCCGCGACCAATGCCCGGGATTTCTCGCCGTTGCTTGTTGTGTATTCTGCCGGTATTCCTATAAGGACAATCTCATCTCCGTTGATATCCCTGCCGACAGCTACCTTATTTTCGCCCAGACACATTGACTCATAAAACGGCTCGGGATCTACGACAGCGATTTGTCCGCCGTAAATCATCTCAAATTCCCCGTTCTGCGTATAATACGCCAGCTCGTCCAAGTCACGCGACCTCGCGTTATATGTTATCTGCTCATTAAGCTCGTCATATTCCAAGCTGTTAGGCGGACAACTTTTTATAACATTTTCGATTTGCCTCATCCGATGATCAATTGTTGTTTCAAAATGCATGGAAAGACGCTCATTCATGCTGGACATATAAATATTCCCGACATGGTTCATTGTTTCGGATGTCTGGGTATTCATATTTTCCGCCAAAAAAAAGAAAATTATAAAACAAATAGTAAGTATACAGGCAAACCCTATTGTAAGGAAAGCAATTGCCTTATCTTTTTTCATTAAGTAACTACCCCCGAGCAAAAAGACTTTCACGGCAACGCGGTTTTGAACGCGCAGGCCATAAGACTTATCAATATGTTATAATTGTCATCAGCACTTCAATATATTTTCTCACAGAATAATTATACCATACCCATCAAAAAAAGTCAACAGCTAAAGACTGATTAAACAAATTTTTTACAATTAAAAAACACCCCGCGTACCAGCCGCGGGGTGCAGATATTATTCAGCCGATATAATTAAGAGTTGATCTTGGTTACAACGCCGGAACCAACGGTTCTGCCGCCCTCGCGGATAGCGAAGCGCAGACCTTCCTCGATAGCGATAGGAGTGATCAGCTCAACGTCCATTATAACGTTATCGCCGGGCATGCACATTTCCTTATCAGCGGGAAGCGTAATTACGCCGGTAACGTCAGTGGTTCTGAAGAAGAACTGCGGACGGTAGTTGCTGATGAAAGGAGTATGACGGCCGCCCTCTTCCTTCTTAAGAACATAAACCTGACCGGTAAACTTGGTATGGGGGTGAATGGAACCGGGCTTGCAGAGAACCTGACCGCGCTCGATATCATCACGGGAGATACCACGGAGCAGCGCACCGATGTTGTAACCCGCAACAGCCTCGTCAAGGGTCTTTCTGAACATCTCAAGACCGGTAACAACAGTGCTCTTGGGCTCCTCAACCAAACCGGTGATCTCAACGGTGTCGTTTACCTTAACAACGCCGCGCTCTACACGACCGGTAGCAACGGTACCGCGGCCTGTGATGGTCATGGTATCCTCTACAGGCATCAAGAAGGGCTTGTTCTCATCTCTCTCAGGAGCGGGGATGTAGCTGTCAACAGCTGCCATCAGAGCCTTGATGCAAGCGTACTCGGGAGCGTCTGGATCCTTGCTGTCGCTGTTGAGCGCCTTGTATGCGGAACCGTAGATAACGGGAATGTCATCACCAGGGAAAGCGTTCTTGCTCAGCTCGTCGCGGATATCCATCTCAACCAGCTCAAGCATCTCGGAATCCTTGTATTCGCCGGTAGCGGCATCATAGGTGCAGTCGTCAACGTCGTCGCACTTATTTACAAATACAACCATGGCAGGAACGCCTACCTGGCGACCGAGCAGAATGTGCTCCTTGGTCTGAGCCATAGGACCATCAGTACCTGCAACTACCAGAATAGCGCCGTCCATCTGAGCAGCACCGGTGATCATGTTCTTGATATAGTCCGCGTGTCCGGGGCAGTCAACGTGTGCGTAGTGACGCTCATCGGTCTCGTACTCAACGTGAGCGGTGTTGATCGTAATACCGCGCTCTCTCTCCTCGGGAGCCTTATCGATCATATCGTATGCTTCAAACTTAGCCTGACCCTTAAGAGCGAGCCACTTTGTGATAGCAGCCGTCAGAGTGGTCTTACCATGGTCAACGTGACCGATGGTACCGATGTTTACGTGGGGCTTACTGGAATTATACTTTTCCTTTGCCATTGGTATTTCCTCCTTAAATAGGTAGTCGGAAAGCCCCCGAAAGGCGAGGGCAATTCCCCTAAACTTGTTAATATTATTATTTTACCAGTTTTTGCGGAAAAAATCAAGTACTTTTAATAATATTCCGCAAATATTTTAACAACCAACAATTACGAATCGTCAATTATCAGTCATTCTGCTTGCGCTTGGACATAATGCCCTCCGCAATGTTCTTGGGAACCTCAATATAGGAGTGAGGCTCCATAACGTACTGACCGCGGCCCTGCGTCTTGGAGCGCAGGTCGTTGGAGTAGCCGAACATCTCCGACAGCGGAACGAGAGCCGTAACCTGCTCTGTGCCGTTGCGGGACTCCTGCCCCTGAATCTGACCTCTGCGCGAGGTAAGATCGCCGATAACCGTACCGGTATAATCGGAGGGCGATACCACAACAACCTTCATGATAGGCTCAAGGATAATGGAGTGCGCCTGCCTGAGGGCTTCCTTTATCGCCATCGAACCCGCAATCTTGAACGCCATTTCTGACGAGTCGACCTCATGGTAAGAACCGTCATACAGCGAAACTTTAAGGTCTACTACGGGATATCCCGCGAGAACACCCGCATTGAGAGCGCCCTGGATACCCTGGTCTACCGCGGGGATAAATTCCTTCGGAATAGAGCCGCCGACAACGTCGTTGCTGAACTCGTATCCTTTACCGGACTCGTTGGGCTCTACGCGGATCTTTACGTGACCGTACTGACCCGAACCGCCCGACTGACGCTTATACTTCATATCAACGTCGGCATTGCCCGTAATGGTTTCCTTGTATGCAACCTGCGGAGCGCCTACGTTAGCCTCTACCTTGAACTCACGCAGAAGTCTGTCCACGATGATTTCCAGGTGAAGCTCGCCCATACCCGCGATAATGGTCTGCCCCGTTTCCGAGTTGGTCCAGGTTTTGAATGTGGGGTCTTCCTCCGCGAGCTTCGAGAGGGCAACAGCCATCTTTTCCTGACCTGCCTTGGTCTTAGGCTCGATAGCCAGATCGATAACCGGCTCGGGGAACTCCATAGACTCAAGAATTATGGGGTGATTCTCATCGCACAGCGTATCGCCCGTGGTGGTGTACTTGGTACCTACTACCGCCGCAATATCGCCGCAGGGACAAGCGTCTATATCCTGTCTGTGGTTGGAGTGCATCTGTAAGATACGCCCCATACGCTCGTTCTTGTCCTTTGTGGAGTTAAGAACCGACGTACCCGCGTCAACATAGCCGGAGTAAACTCTGAAGAAGCAGAGCTTTCCGACAAACGGGTCTGTCGCGATCTTGAACGCAAGAGCGGAGAAAGGCTGGTCATCACCTGCGTGACGCTCCTCCTCCTCGCCCGTTTCGGGGTTTGTACCCTTGATGGACGGGATATCCAGAGGTGACGGCATATAGTCAACGACCGCGTCCAGCAGCTTCTGAACGCCCTTGTTCCTGTAGGAAGTACCGCAGATAACGGGAACGAACTTGTTTTCGATCGTGCCCTTTCTGATAGCCTTCTTGATTTCCTCAACGGTGAAGTCGGCACCCTCGTTTTCAAGGTATCTCTCCATAAGGTCGTCGTCCATCTCAGCAACTGCTTCCAGCAGAGCCGCTCTGTACTCTTCCGCCTTTTCCTTCATATCCGCGGGAATCTCCTCGACGCGCATATCCTTGCCGAGGTCATCGTAGTAAACGTCCGCGTTCATCTCAACCAGGTCGATAATGCCCTTGAAGTCCGACTCAGCACCGATGGGGAGCTGGATCGGAACAGCGTTGCACTTCAATCTGTCGTGCATCATATCCACTACGTTATAAAAGTTAGCGCCCATAATATCCATCTTATTTACATAAGCCATTCTGGGCACGTGATAGTTGTCCGCCTGACGCCAGACTGTTTCAGACTGCGGCTCAACGCCGCCCTTTGCGCAGAATACCGTAACAGAGCCGTCAAGCACTCTCAGCGAACGCTGAACCTCAACGGTGAAGTCAACGTGTCCGGGAGTATCGATAATATTGATTCTATGGTCTTTCCAGAACGCGGTAGTAGCAGCGGAGGTAATTGTTATACCTCTCTCCTTCTCCTGATCCATCCAGTCCATCGTGGAAGCGCCGTCATGGGTCTCGCCTATCTTATAGTTGACACCCGTATAGAACAGAATACGCTCCGTGGTGGTGGTTTTACCTGCGTCGATATGAGCCATAATACCAATATTACGGGTCATTTCAAGAGTTACGTCTCTTTTCATAAATTCCTCCGTAAACTAATGTGATAGCTCTTATTACCACTTGTAATGTGCGAATGCCTTGTTCGCTTCCGCCATCTTGTGCGTATCGTCACGCTTCTTGCAAGCGCCGCCCTGATTGTTCAGCGCGTCGATTATCTCGTTTGCGAGTCTTTCCTTCATGGTCTTTTCGCTGCGCAGACGGCTGTACTTGGTTATCCATCTCAAGCCGAGTGTGCGGCGTCTTTCGGGGCGAACCTCCATAGGAACCTGGTAGGTCGCACCGCCTACACGGCGTGCCTTGACCTCGAGCTGGGGCATGATATTCTCCAATGCCTCCTCGAAAGCCTCGAGAGCCTCCTTGCCGGTTTTTTCGGCAACTATCTCGAATGCGCCGTATACAATCTTCTGGGCTACGCCCTTCTTTCCGTCAAGCATAACGTTGTTGATGAGTCTTGTCACCAGCTCCGAACCGTACAGCGGATCGGGCAAAACCTCACGCTTGGGAACATTACCTCTTCTTGGCACTTTACTTCCCTCCTTCATAAAAAATGAAAATCATAGGTACTCGAAAGCTCCTGCTCCCGCCGTCCGAAAAAAGGCAATTTCCATACTATAAATACAAAATAATGCCCTTGTCTGACAGCATAGGTCAGTTACGCTTTCTTGCCCGCCTTCGGACGCTTAGCGCCGTACTTCGAGCGTCCCTGCATTCTCTTGTCCACACCCTGTGCGTCAAGCGTACCGCGAACGATATGGTAACGCACACCGGGGAGATCCTTTACACGTCCGCCGCGGATAAGAACGACCGAGTGCTCCTGCAGTTTGTGTCCGATACCGGGAATATAAGCGGTTACCTCATAGCCGTTGGAGATTTTGACTCTGGCTACCTTTCTCATAGCGGAGTTAGGCTTCTTGGGAGTCTGAGTTCTTACAGCGGTGCACACGCCGCGCTTCTGGGGAGAGTGCTGATCGATCTGCTGCTTACGCAGAGTGTTCATACCCTTCTGCAGTGCGGGTGCCTTGGATTTCTTCTCGGAAACCTGACGACCCTTGCGGACCAGCTGATTAAACGTAGGCATTATTTCACCTCCAAAAATATTTTTTATGCAAGAAGCTGCCGTTTGTCACTGAGTATTATTACCACAACTAACAAATTTATCACATCTTCTCACACATTCATATATTTTAATACAAAAAGCGGTGTTTGTCAAGGGTTTTTCCCATTTTTTGTGACAAACACCGCCATTTATTTTATTTACATCGCTCTTTTTGTGCATTTTAACCATTGCTCCTCAGCCGGTTTATGGCGTTTATCCGAGGTGCATTTCTGTGAAGCTTTGCTGACTTGGAGTTTAAAAATGATTTTATATTTTGTTGACTCGGGTTATGATGCTGCTAAGCTTTGCTGACAAAAAGCAAAAGATTTAAAAAATTTCAAAATTCCCGCAAGCTCGCTCCGTTCACTGCGTTCACTTCGCGCGATTGCGGGAACCGATCAGAATTTGCTTCGCAAGTTCTGACACTTTTTGAAATTCTCCGGCATGGGCGGTCAGTTGCTGTATGCTCTCCGCCCGTTTAATTTACGGATTTTTACGCGGCATGAGCCTTGGCTCTTGCTTACGTCTTAGGAAATATCCTCCGCAGGCTCCTCAGGCTCGCCCTCCTCTGCCGCAACAGCGGCTTCGGCGGCAGCCTTTTCAGCCTCCTGGCGTACCTTAAGTCCCGTTCCCGCGGGAATGAGCTTACCGATGATAACGTTCTCCTTAAGACCCGTAAGAGGATCTACCTTGCCTCTTATCGCAGCTTCGGTAAGCACCCTTGTGGTTTCCTGGAATGAAGCCGCGGACATAAAGCTGTCCGTTGCCAAAGAAGCCTTTGTGATACCCAGCAGAACCGGCTCGCAGGTAGGCAGCGTAAGCTGCTCTCCCTCCTCGATACGTTCCTTAAGCTTGTCGCAGATATCGGTAAATTCCGTCTTGCCGATAACCGCGCCCGCCAGCAGGAAGCTGTCCCCGGGCTCTACTATCCTCACCTTGCGCATCATCTGGCGCACGATAACCTCTATATGCTTGTCGTTGATATCAACACCTTGCAAGCGGTAAACCTTCTGAACCTCGGAAATGATATAGTTCTGAACTGCCTTCTCACCCTTTACCGCGAGTACGTCGGGCGGATTTATCGAGCCTTCCGTCAACGGATCGCCCGCCTGTACATAGTCGCCGTCGAACACCTTGGGACGATAGCCGAACGGTACTGCGTACTGCTCCTCCGTGCCGTCATCCGCAGTGATTATCGCGTGGCGTGTCTTCTTTATTTCCTCATAACGAACCGTTCCCGATATTCTGGTTATAATAGCCATATTCTTCGGGTGGCGGCTCTCGAAAAGCTCCTCAACGCGCGGCAGACCCTGCGTGATATCCTCCGCCGAAGCGATACCGCCCGTATGGAAGGTTCTCATGGTAAGCTGCGTACCGGGCTCGCCTATGGACTGCGCCGCGATAATTCCCACGGCCTCGCCCTTGCTGATAAGCTGTCCGTTGGCAAGCGACGCGCCGTAGCACTTCGCGCAGACGCCGTTTTTCAGCTCACACGTGAGCACCGAGCGTACTTTGATATTTTCAACGCCCGTTTTAACGATACGCGCAGCGTCGTCGTCATTCAGCAGCTTCTCCCTCGAAATCGAGAAAGAACCGTCGGGCGCGGTGAAATCCTCTGCGAGATAGCGTCCCACAAGGCGCTCCGCCAGCTTCTCAACCAGCTCGTTGCCCTCACGTATCTCGTAAACCTCTATTCCGTTGGTAGTACCGCAGTCCTCATCGCGGATAATTACCTCCTGTGACACGTCCACCAGACGTCTTGTGAGGTAGCCCGAGTCCGCCGTACGCAGTGCCGTATCCGCCAGACCCTTACGCGCTCCGCGGGAGGAAATGAAGTATTCCAGAACATTCAGACCCTCACGATAATTCGCCCTGATAGGCATTTCAATGGTAGCGCCCGATGTGTTCGCGATAAGTCCGCGCATACCCGCAAGCTGTCTAATCTGAGCCTTGGAACCGCGGGCGCCCGAATCCGCCATCATAAAGATGTTGTTGTAGGGATCGAGGTTTTCCGTCAGCGCCGCCGCAACGTCCTCGGTCGCCTTGTTCCAGATGTTGATGAAGCTATCCTTGCGCTCGGTATCGGAGATGAAGCCGCGGCTGAACTGCTTGTTGATCTTCGCTATGCTCGCGTCCGCAGCCGCCAGTATCTCCGCCTTCTGCGGCGGTATCTCCGCGTCGCTTACCGCAACCGTGATACCCGAACGTGTGGAGTATCTGTACCCCATCGCCTTGATTTTATCGAGCACCTGTGCGGTGGTAGCCGTTCCGTGTATCTTCAGGCAGCGGTCGATTATCTGACCAAGCTCGCTCTTACGCACCTTGAAGCCTATTTCATAATCCAGCTGATGGTCGGGATCGTTTCTGTCCACAAAGCCCAGGTCCTGCGGGATATGCTCATTATAAATGATTCTTCCGACGGTGGTGGGAACTATCCTGGATATCTTAGTATCGCCCAGGTCCTTTGTAACTCTCACCTTGATAGCGGCATGAATGGAGATAACGTCGTCCTTGTATGCCATGAGCGCCTCGTTAGCGTCACGGAAAATCTTGCCCTCGCCCTTTTCGCCCGACTTATCCAACGTCAGGTAGTAGGAACCAAGCACCATATCCTGCGTAGGAACGGTAACCGGCTTACCGTCGGAGGGCTTGAGCAGGTTCTTGGCGGCGAGCATGAGATTTCTCGCCTCGTCCTGCGCCTCCTCGGAAAGGGGAAGATGAACCGCCATCTGGTCACCGTCGAAGTCCGCGTTAAACGCGGTACAGCAAAGCGGGTGCAGCTTGATAGCCCTGCCCTCAACCAGTACGGGCGAGAACGCCTGAATACCCAGACGGTGCAGCGTAGGCGCGCGGTTAAGCAGCACGGGGTGGTCTTTGATCACGCTTTCCAGGGAATCCCACACCTTGTCGTCGGCGCGCTCCACCAGCTTCTTTGCTTGCTTGATGTTAGGAGAAACTCCCTTTAACACCAGATCGTTAAGCACAAACGGCTTGAAAAGCTCCAGCGCCATTTCCTTGGGCAGACCGCACTGATCCATCTTAAGATCGGGTCCTACAACGATAACCGAACGTCCCGAATAGTCAACGCGCTTGCCCAGCAGGTTCTGGCGGAATCGACCCTGCTTACCCTTAAGCATATCCGAAAGGGATTTCAGCGGGCGGTTGTTGGAGCCTGTATAAGCTCTGCCATGTCTGCCGTTGTCTATCAGCGCGTCCACGGCTTCCTGGAGCATACGCTTCTCGTTTCTTACTATAAGGTCGGGAGCGTGTTTGTCCAGCAGAACCTTAAGGCGGTTGTTTCTCATAACCACCTTGCGGTAAAGCTCGTTAAGGTCGGAGGTCGCGTAGCGCCCGCCGTCCAGCTGTACCATAGGACGGATATCCGGCGGAATAACGGGGATAACATCAAGGATCATCCACTCGGGACGGTTGCCCGAAGTTCTGAACGCTTCGATAGCGTCCAGCCTTCTGAGCAGCTTGACCTGCTTCTGACCCGCGGGAGTGCCCGACAGTTCCTCTTTAAGCTCCTCGGCAAGCTTGTCTAAATCTATTTCCTGCAGCAACTCCTTAATGCTCTCCGCGCCCATTCCCGCGCGGAAACTGTCGATACCGTTGAACTTTGCGGAGTACTGTGAATACTCCTCCTCGGTAAGCAGCTGCTTTTTCACCAGACCCGTTTTCTCGCCCGGATCGATAACGATATATTTTGTGAAGTAAAGTACTTCCTCCAGCTTTTTCGGAGTAAGGTCCAGAACCTGTCCTATCCTGGAAGGCGTACCCTTGTAGTACCAGATGTGTGATACGGGTGCGGCAAGCTCTATGCGACCCATACGCTCGCGCCTTACCTTGCTTCTTGTTACCTCAACGCCGCACTTTTCGCATATCTTGCCTTTAAAACGGATTCTCTTATACTTTCCGCAGTTACACTCCCAGTCCTTTTGCGGACCGAAGATTCTTTCACAGAAGAGACCGCCCTTCTCGGGCTTCTGAGTGCGGTAGTTTATTGTTTCGGCGCGCTCAACCACGCCGTGTGACCACGCTCTTATCTGTTCGGGAGATGCAAGTCCGATCTTCATCGACTCAAAAACATTAAAACCCATCTATTTACCTCATCTCTGTATAGTCGTCCTGCCGTAAAGCACGGTTATTCCTCGTCCTCATTATCATCGCCGAAATCATCGTCCTCTTCATCTTCGTCAAAGCCGAATTCATCGGATTCGTCGGATTCATCGAACAGTGATTCTCCCGCAATATCTTCGTCCTCCTGATCCATGACCTCGTAGCCTGCCGCGTTGAAGTCATCCTCATCGGAGCGGAAATCCATATCAAAGCTGTTCTGTCCGTAGGAGTTGTCGCTCTCGTCCTCCACATCGTCTTTAAGGTCTATCTCAGCGCCGTTTTCATCAAGAATTCTTATATCAAGACCAAGACCCTGAAGCTCGCTTATCATAACCTTGAAAGACTCGGGAACACCGGGCTTCGGAACAGCCTCGCCCTTTACGATAGCCTCATAGGTCTTCTGTCTGCCCATAAGGTCATCGGATTTTACCGTGAGTATCTCCTGAAGAGTATATGCCGCACCGTAAGCCTCCAGCGCCCAAACCTCCATCTCACCGAAACGCTGACCGCCGAACTGCGCTTTACCGCCGAGGGGCTGCTGCGTAACGAGGGAGTAAGGACCGGTGGAACGCGCGTGGATTTTATCGTCAACAAGGTGATGCAGCTTGAGATAGTACATATATCCGACGGTTACGGGAGCGTCGAATTTCTCGCCCGTTCTGCCGTCAATAAGCTGGGTTTTACAATCGTTGGACCAGCCCAGCTTTGTAAAATCAATATCGGGACCGTCCGCGCCCGCAAGGCTCTCTCTCATGGAGGCCGCCTTGTCGTAAAGCTCGCGGATATCCTGCTCGTGCGCGCCGTCGAATACGGGGGTGGATATCTTCCAGCCCAGCGCTCTCGCAACGTAGCCCAAGTGAACCTCCAGCACCTGTCCGATATTCATACGGGACGGTACGCCGAGAGGGTTCAACACGATGTCAAGCGGAGTTCCGTCGGGCAGGAAAGGCATATCCTCGGTTTTGAGTATTCTCGAAACAACGCCCTTATTGCCGTGACGGCCCGCCATCTTGTCGCCGACGGATATCTTACGCTTCTGCGCGATATAAACGCGCACCTTTTCATTTACCCCCGGGGACAGCTCGTCGCAGTTCTCGCGGTTGAACACCTTTACGTCCACAACTATTCCGCTTTCGCCGTGAGCGACTCTCAAAGAGTTGTCGCGCACCTCGCGCGCCTTTTCACCGAAAATGGCTCTCAGCAGCTTTTCCTCCGCGGTAAGCTCGGTTTCTCCCTTGGGCGATACCTTGCCGACAAGGATATCCCCCGAATGAACCTCCGCGCCGACGTGAATAATTCCGCGCTCGTCAAGGTCTTTAAGCGCGTCGTCGGAGAGGTTGGGTATATCGCGGGTGATCTCCTCGGGACCCAGCTTGGTCTCGCGGCACTCCAGCTCGTATTCTTCTATATGGATAGAGGTGTAAACGTCATTGTACACCAGCTTTTCGTTGATAAGAACCGCGTCCTCGTAGTTATAGCCCTCCCAGGTCATAAAGCCGATAAGTGCGTTCTTTCCGAGGGCGATCTCACCGTTCTTGGTAGCGGGACCGTCCGCGATAACGTCGCCCTTTTTCACAGCCTCGCCCTTTTCTACTATGGGACGCTGATTTACGCAGTTGCCCTGGTTGGAGCGCTTGAACTTGATGAGCTTGTATATATGCTCCTGACCCAGCTCGTTTTTAATGATAATACGATCCGCGCTTACCTCGGACACAACGCCGTCCTCCTTGGCGCATACGACTACGCCGGAGTCCACCGCCGCCTTATACTCGATACCCGTACCGACGATCGAATTATCCGTGACCATAAGCGGAACAGCCTGTCTCTGCATGTTTGCGCCCATCAGCGCGCGGTTCGCGTCGTCGTTCTCCAGGAACGGTATCATAGCCGTAGCCACGGAAACCACCATCTTCGGAGAAACGTCCATGAAATCCACTTTCTCGCGCTCTGTTTCAAGGATAGCGTCGCGGCAGCGGGCGTTCACGCGGGGTCTCGCGAAGCAGCCGTTCTCGTCGAGCGGCTCGTTCGCTTGGGCAACGACGTAGTTGTCCTCCATGTCCGCGGTCATATAAACGACCTCGTCCAGCACCTTGCCGGTGGTCTTGTCAACACGGCGGTAGGGGGCTTCTATAAAGCCGTAAACGTTAATTCTCGCAAAGGTAGCCAGATAAGATATAAGTCCGATGTTAGGACCTTCTGGGGTCTCTATGGGGCACATTCTTCCGTAGTGGGAATAGTGTACGTCGCGAACCTCGAATCCGGCTCTGTCACGGGACAGACCGCCCGGACCGAGAGAAGACAGACGGCGCTTGTGAGTAAGCTCCGCAAGGGGATTGTTCTGATCCATGAACTGCGACAGCGGAGAGGAGCCGAAAAACTCTTTCATGGCCGCGATGACCTGACGCGCGTTTATAAGCAGCGAGGGGGTCATTCTCTCGGAGTCGTTCGCCTGCAAGCCCATTCTCTCGCGAATGGTGCGCTCCATACGGGTAAATCCTATCCTGAACTGGTTCTGGAGCAGTTCTCCCACGCAGCGGATACGCCTGTTTCCGAGGTGGTCTATATCGTCTATATCGCCTATGCCCTCGCAGAGGTTCATGAAATAGCTTACGGAAGCATAGATGTCGTCCAGCGTGATATGCTTGGGGATAAGCTCCTCAACGCGCTCTTTGATGAGCCGGGCGGTCTTTTCGGTATCGCCCGCGGCTTCCTCAAGAATTGCCGCAAGAACACCGAAGCGCACCTGCTCGTTCACGCCAAGCGCCTCCACGTCCATATCGCCCGTATAGAGCCTGATGTCGACCATGCCGTTGCCAACGACCTTGACAGTGCCCTCGCCGTCCTCTTTAATTACGGCAACGCTGACAATGCCGGCGTTCTGTATAGCCATAGCCGCGTCAGCCGTAATGACCGCGCCCTCCTCCGCGAGTATCTCTCCCGTAAGCGGAGCGATAACCGTTTCGGCGGCTTTTCTGCCTTTCAGTCTGGCGGCAATGCCGAGTTTTTTGTTATACTTATATCTTCCGAATCTTGACAGATCATATCTCTTAGCGTCAAAGAACAGATTCTCCAGTGTTGTGCGGGAGCTTTCAACCGTTGCGGGCTCGCCGGGGCGCAGCTTGCGGTATACCTCAAGGAGCGCCTCTTCCTCGTTTTCGGTGCTGTCCTTGCCGCTGTCGATGGTAGAGGTTATGCGGGGATCGTCACCAAACTTCTCCGTCAAAGAAGCGTTATCCGACAGACCGATAGCGCGCAGGAAAGTAGTGCAGGCAAATTTTCTGTTCTTGTCTATTCTTACATAGAAAATATCGTTGGAGTCCATCTCCAGCTCCAGCCACGCGCCCCTGTTAGGGATAACCGTCGCCTTAAACAGCTTTTTACCCGTTTTATCGTAATCAAAGCCGTAGTAAACGCCCGGTGAGCGCACCAGCTGGGATACAACAACGCGCTCCGAGCCGTTGATGACAAATGTTCCGCTTTCGGTCATCAGCGGGAGGTCGCCCATGTATATCTCGTTATCCAGCAGCTCGCCCGTTTCCTTGTTCAGCAGTCTTGCGGTAACGCGCAGCGGCGCGGCGTAGGTTGCGTCGCGTTCCTTGCATTCCTCGATAGTGTACTTTGTCTTATCGTCCAGACGATAATCAATAAACGAAAGCTCAAAACGTCCGTTGCTGTCCACGACAGGGGAAACGTCCTTGAGAACCTCCTTGATACCGTCTTTAAGGAACCAGTCGTATGAGTCCTTCTGGATCCCGATGAGGTTAGGCATTTCAATAACCTCGTTGATCTTGGAAAAACTCATTCGGGTGTTTTTTCCGAGCTGTACAGGCTTTACATTCACCATCGGCTTTATCACTCCTTATAAAATTGCATAAAATGCGGTCGGAATTTGTCCGAAAAAGCATAAGAAAATCACAAAAAAACACCGGTTTTCCGCACTTTTCGCGCACAAATCCATTATGATACAGTTTATTATTATACCACATATATGTCAATCTGTCAAGAGGTTTTTTGCACTATTTTTCTATTTTATGTATAATTTTTCTCTTTAAGGGCACAGGATTTTCTACATCCGCGCAAGTAGAAAATTCCCCCTTGTTTTTGTGCATAAGGGAGAATTTTGTTTAAATTATAATTGAATTTCAGCTTAGAATAACAGAACAATCAAGAAGCAAAGGCGCTGAAAGCCAAAATCCACTGTGCGCCCACGCATGAATTTCCCGCAATCCGCCGTGAAAGCGCAGCCCGCGAAGCGGGCGGAGCTTTTACGGCGAGATAGCGCAAACAACGCTTTGCGTTGTTTGCAGCGGTGCGGGAAATTCTTTTTAATAATTCCAATTTAGGTCAACATGACTTAACTGCATTTCAGCATTTCGTCAACACATCTTAATAGCATAAATTATTATTTAACGCACCACCGCGACCTATGTATTACCATGCACCGCGTCCGCAAGACTCTTAACATACTCATAAATTTTTGGTGCGGCGTTCTCACCATACTGCTCCACAAGACTTACAACGGCACTGCCTATAATCGCACCGTCCGAGATAGCCGCCATTTGCTTCGCCTGCTCAGGCGTGCTGATTCCGAAGCCGATAGCGGCGGGAACTTTTGCGTAACGCTTTACACTCTCCATAATAGCGGACAGATCGGTCTTTATTTCTCCCCGAACCCCCGTTACTCCCATAGAGGACACTATGTACAGAAATCCCTCTGCGCTCTCCGCTATCATCTTTATGCGGTTCTCACTGGTGGGAGCAATAAGGGAAATGACCGAAACGCCGTATTTTCTTGCGACCTCCGCGGCTTCCTCTTTCTCCTCAAAGGGCATATCGGGGCAAATCAGACCGTCGATGCCTATTTCCGCGCACCTGCCGAAAAACCTGTCATAGCCGTACTTGAAAACAGGATTAAGATAGGTCATGAAGCACACAGGCACATTGATAACCTCTCTCACCCGCTTCACCAGCTCAAAGGCACGGTCGGTGGTCATTCCCTTTGACAGCGCGCGGATATTTGCTGCCTGAATAACGGGACCCTCCGCGATAGGATCACTGAACGGGATACCTATCTCGATCAAATCCGCTCCCGCCCTTGCCATCGCCAGAACATTCTCACAGCTTGCCTCAAAAGTCGGGTCTCCCGCCGTCAGAAATCCCACAAGAGCCTTTTTATTTTCAAACGCGTTTTTTATCTTATTCATGCAAATCGATCCCCCTATACCGCGCTATTGCCGCAACGTCCTTGTCGCCGCGCCCGCTCAGGCAGCATATTATAATATTCTCTTTCGAAAGCTCGGGCGCGAGCTTCATTACATGAGCCACTGCGTGAGCGCTTTCTATCGCGCAGATTATCCCCTCGGTGCGGGCGATATACTCAAAAGCCTTTACCGCCTCCTCGTCCGTTACGGGCACATACTCCGCTCTGCCGGTCTCATGAAGATAAGCATGTTCCGGACCTATTCCCGGGTAGTCAAGTCCTGCGGATATCGAGTATACGGGAGCTATCTGTCCGTACTCGTCCTGGCAGAAGAGCGACTTCATACCGTGGAAGACCCCGAGAGTTCCCGTAGCGACCGTCGCGGCGGTCTCTTTGGTATCGATACCGCGCCCCGCCGCTTCGCAGCCTATCAGCCTCACTTCCTTGTCGCCGATAAAATTATAGAACATACCCATAGCGTTGGAGCCTCCGCCCACACAAGCCACAACCGCCGTAGGAAGCCTGCCTTCTCTTTCAAGTATCTGCTCGCGCGCCTCGCGGCTGATAACGCTCTGAAAATCGCGCACTATCATCGGAAACGGGTGTGGTCCCATAACAGAGCCAAGCACATAAAGCGTATCGTCAACCCGCGTGGTCCAGTCCCTCATAGCCTCGTTTACTGCGTCCTTCAGCGTCATAGTCCCCGAGGTAACGGCGTTGACCTTTGCGCCGAGAAGCTCCATACGGTAAACATTGAGCGCCTGCCTTACCGTATCCTCCCTGCCCATGAATATTTCGCACTCCAGTCCAAGCAGAGCCGCCGCGGTAGCCGCCGCCACACCATGCTGACCCGCGCCCGTTTCCGCAATGATTCGGGTTTTGCCGATCTTCTTCGCCAGCAGGCACTGACCCAGAACATTATTTATCTTATGAGAACCCGTATGGTTAAGATCCTCTCTTTTAAAATATATTTTCGCTCCGCCCAGATCCTTTGTCATCTTCTCCGCGTAATACAGCAGCGAGGGTCTGCCCGCGTATTCTCTGTTAAGCCTGTCCAGTTCCTCTATAAACTCTTTGTTATTTGAATAATACTCATAGGCTTCCTCCAGCCTGTGTATCTCATTCATCAGCGTTTCGGGAATATATTGACCGCCGAAATCACCGTATCTTCCGTTTTGTGGCATAATTTCCTCCTTATTTTAAAGAATTTTCCGCACCGCCGCAAACAACGCTTTGCATTGTTTGCGCTATCTCGCTGTAAAAGCTCCGCCCGCTTTGCGGACTGCGCTTTCACGACGGATTGCGAAAAATTCATGCGCGGGCGGTCAGCGAACTTCCGCTTTCCGCGCCTTTGACCGCTCAATTTACGTGACGTTATTTTCCTAATTCTTGTTGATAAAAAGCCAATTATTTAAAAGAATTTTCCGCACCGCTGCAAACAACGCTTTGCGTTGTTTGCGCTATCTCGCCGTAAAAGCTCCGCCCGCTTTGCGGGCTACGCTTTCACGGCGGATTGCGAAAAATTCATGCGTGGGCGGTCAGCTGACTTACGTTTTCCGCGTCTTTGACCGCTCAATTTACGTGACATTATTTTCCTAATTCCTGTTGACAAAAAGCCAATTATTTTAAAGAATTTTTCGCACCGCCGCAAAAGCTCCGCCCGCTTTGCGGGCTGCGCTTTCACGGCGGATTGCGAAAAATTCATGCGCGGGCGGTCAGCTGACTTTCACTTTCCGCGCCTTTGACCGCTCAATCTATGTGCCGCTCTTTACTTCTGACCATCAAGAATATCATCATAAAATTTTTCGATATGTTCAAGAAACTCCCCGTTGGGTATATTTAATCTGTCCTTATCCGCGGCGGCGTAAAATTCCTCTTTTACGCTGTCGGGAATTTCACCGTTATACTGCTCGTACAGCCTTTCATATTCCATGTTCAGCTCGTCGGAATATTCCCTGCTCTCCTTTGCGTTAAACATTGTGCTGTGCATTTCGTCGAGAGTCAGATATTGAACGTTCGGATTGGTTATCCTGTCTCTTTGGGCAATAATGGCAGACCTGTCATAACCAATAGTTCCGTCCCCCGTTCCGTGAATTATCATCACGGGAACATCGGAGCTGTTTATGCCGTCAACCGCTGATAGATCGGAATAATTCCAATACAGCACCTTGTTATATATCCACATAAACGGATATGCAGCACTCGAGTCCCCCATCATTCCATCGGCAAACTCCGATATCATGTTCATAGGATCATCATAACCCGCAATGCTTACCGAACCCGCTATTTCATGGTCAAAATTCAGCACAGCCGTAACCGCGTAGCCGCCCCAGCTATGTCCCATAAGGAACACCGGAAACTCGTTCAGGCTTTCATCGTTTTCGATGTAATCCAAAGCCGCGTTCAGGTCCAGCGCCGACTGAGGAAGTCCGCGCGTTCCGCTGCCCTCGCTGTGCCCGCTTCCCGTCGCGTCATATCCGAAAACCCGCCAACCCTTGTCCACAAACCATATCAGCGTCTTCATATAATCCTCGTGTCCCCCGCCTATACCGTGCGCAAACACCAGAAGTCCTTTATCGTTATCGCCGCCGTAAATAAAGCCCTTAAGCTTATTGCCGCCCGATTGAAAGCTGACTTCAATCCGAGGGTAATCCTCACGGTAATGCTCGTAATAATAATCCGCCGTATAGCGCGGATCGGCGTAATCGCCCCTTGAAAAGTTCTGCCCCATAAGATATGAGGTGATCGTCATTCCCGCCGCAAATATTATGATAATTATAACCGCGATAATTATCAGCGCGATTTTAAGTTTGTTCTTTTTCTTTGCCTTCATCATATCTCCTTACCTCTCTGACAGTGCGCAATATTTTCTCTCTGTCCTTGACCCTGTCGGTTTCTATGCCGCTCGACAAGTCCACTCCGTACGGGCGAATATTTCTGACCGTTTCCGCAAGATTTTCGGGCGTCAACCCTCCCGCCAGAAAAAACGGCTGTCGGATTTCGGCGGATTCTATCAGCGAGTGGTCGAACGTAGCACCCGATCCTGTGCCTCCGTCCAGCAGCAAATAATCCGCGCCGAGGGTCTGTGCTGACTCTATATCCAATGAGGACGTAACCTTTACCGCCTTGATCACGGGAACGCCCGTCAGTTCTTTTAACCGCGCGATATATTCCCCGTCCTCGCCTCCGTGGCATTGAAGCATATCCGCCGCGCCGCTTTCCGCATATTCCGCAAAATCCCTGATGGGAGCATTGACCGACACCGCTACCGACTTTATCCGCGGGTCAAGCCGCGACTTCAGACGCAGAGCGGTTTCAAGCCCGATATTGCGGTGGCTCTTGGGAAACATGACTATAAACCCTATATAATCGGGCAGGGCTTCGTTGACATAATCGATATCCTGTTCGCGAAACATTCCGCAAAGCTTTATCACGCTCATAATCCGCGTCCTCTCAATTTGTCAAGCTCCGCTTTTTTGTCGCCGCTTTTCATAAGAGTTTCCCCGATAAGCACCGCATCGACCCCGTCACTGCGCAGCTTTGCGATATCCTCGGGGGTGCTTATCCCGCTCTCCGATACGAATATTTTATCGGGAGGAACAAGCCCGCGCAGCCGCGCCGAATTATTGATATCCACAGAAAACGTCCTTAAATCGCGGTTATTTACCCCGATTATTTCCGCGCCGCTGTCAAGCGCCATACGAACCTCGTTCTCGTCGTGAGCCTCCGTCAAAGCTGACAGCCCGAGAGAATGCGCCAGCTCCAGATATTCCTTAAGCTGCTCACGCGACAAAATCGCGCAGATAAGCAGCACCGCCGCCGCTCCCATGAGCTTCGCCTCGTATATCATATACTCGCTTACCGTAAAATCCTTGCGCAGCACGGGTATTTTCACCTCGGCGGCGATCTCCTTCAGATACAGATCGCTGCCCTTGAACCAGAAAGGCTCGGTAAGGCAGGATATCGCCGACGCTCCCGCCGACTCGTAATCACGCGCGATCTGAATGTAGGGAAAATCCTCCGCAATGACCCCTTTTGACGGAGAGGCTTTTTTAACCTCGCATATAAAGGATATATCCTCGCCGCTCAGCGCCCGCTTAAAGGGGTAGTCCTTCTTGTTAGGCAGACTCTCCGCCATGCTTCGCAGCTCCGCCGGAGGAATTTCGGCGGAGCGCTCCGAAACGCGCTCCCGCGTTTTTGCCGCTATTTCATCCAATATCATAAAGCGCCCCCGTTTAATCCACCGAATTGCTTACCGTGATGTATTTTTCCAGCGATTTCAGCGCCGCGCCGCTGTCTATCGCTTCGGCAGCAAGCTCTATTCCGTCTTCAATTGAAATTTCCTTATATATGTGCAGCGCCGCACCCGCGTTCATAAGAACCGCGTCCCTGCCCGCGCCCTTTTCGCCGCACAGTATACGCTTTGCTATTTCCGCATTTTCCCTCGGTTCTCCTCCGCGAAGCTCGGAAATATCGTGGCGCGAAAGCCCGAACTGCTCGGGAGTGATAGTGTAATTTGTTATCTCATCGCCGCTGAACTCATAAACCGTGGTAGGCGCGCCGACGGATATCTCGTCCAGCTTATCCTGCCCGTAAACCGCCATGCCGCGCTTTACTCCAAGCTTTGCAAGCACACGCGCCATTACGGGAGCAAGCTCCTCTTTATAAACGCCCAACAGCTGCATATCGGCATGAGCGGGGTTGGTGAGCGGTCCCAGTATGTTAAAAACCGTAGGTATACCTATCTCTTTGCGGACAGCTCCCACATACCTCATGGAGCTGTGATATCGCTGGGCGAACATAAAGCACATTCCCGCCTCGTCCAGCAGCCTTTCGCAGCCCTTGGGCGATGTGGAAATATTTATTCCCAACGCCTCCAGGCAATCAGCCGCGCCGCATCTGGAGCTTGCCGCGCGATTGCCGTGCTTGGCTATTTTCGCGCCCGCCGACGCACAGACGATCCCCGAAATCGTGGAAACGTTAATGGACTGCGCCCCGTCGCCGCCGGTGCCCACTATCTCCATAACTTCCGAATCATAATCCACGCGCTCTGCACAGTCGCGCATAACATATGCGCAGGCGGTTATCTCGTCAACCGTTTCGCCCTTTATATGAAGCGCGGTGAGAAAAGCCGCCGTCTGTGCGGGGGAGCCGCCCGTCATTATTTCCCTCATCACCTCCGAGGCTTCTTCATAGGTAAGGTTATTGCCATCGCTCACAGTATTTATTGCTTCTCGTATCATCGTGTCATCTCCGTTCTATATTTTCAGAAAATTCTCCGCTATTTTTCTTCCTTGTGCTGTCAATATCGACTCGGGATGGAATTGTACGCCGAAAATCGGTTTTTCGGTATGCTCCACTGCCATGACCTCACCGTCGTCGGCGCGGGCTGTCACCCTAAGGCAGTCGGGGAGAGTGCTCTCCGCGGCCGCAAGAGAGTGATAGCGGGCTACCTCGATACTGCCGCCAAGACCCTCAAACAGCTTTGAGTCCGCTTCAAGCCTCACCGCGGACTTCTTTCCGTGCATAAGCTGCTTTGCGTAAGTTATTTCCGCGCCGAAGGCTTCGCATATAGCCTGATGCCCCAGACAAACGCCCAGAACCGGTATATTCCCCGATTCCGCCGCCGCACTTTCGCAAACGCCCGCTTCGGCGGGTCTGCCGGGTCCGGGGCTTAAAATTATATGCGTGGGGTTAAGCGCCGTTATCTCCTCAACCGTCATTTCATCGTTGCGGATTACCTTTATATCGGGATTTATTCCACCGACAAGCTGATAAAGATTGTAGGAAAAGCTATCGTAATTGTCTATCAACAGTATCATAAATCCCCCTCCTGCGATATCTTCAGAGCGTCCATTACCGCCTTTGCCTTATTTATGCACTCGTTAAACTCGTTTTCGGGAACGCTGTCAGCCACGATTCCCGCGCCCGAACGCACGAAAACCCGTCCGTTCTTTTTGAAAGCAAGCCGTATTGCTATGCAGGTATCGAGATTTCCTTTAAAATCAATATATCCTATCGCACCGCCGTACACTCCGCGCTTATTGTTTTCAAGCTCGTTGATTATCTCACAGGCGCGTATCTTCGGCGCTCCCGAAAGAGTTCCCGCCGGCAGAACCGCGTCCACAGCGTCAAGCGCGCCTTTGCTTTCAAGTATCTCGCCGCGCACTGTCGAGCCTATGTGCATAACATGAGAATATCTCTCAACCGACATATATTTCGCCACCTCAACGGTGCCGAATTTCGATATTTTGCCAATGTCGTTGCGACCGAGGTCCACCAGCATATTATGCTCGGAAAGCTCTTTTTCGTCCGCAAGCAGCTCGCGCTCCAGCGCCCTGTCCTGCTCTTCCGTAAGACCGCGCGGGCGCGTTCCCGCGAGCGGAAAGGTATGCAGTATGCCGTTCTCCAGCTTTACCAGCGTTTCTGGAGAAGCTCCCGCTATCTCCATGTCGTCGCTCGAAAAGAAAAACATATACGGCGAGGGGTTGGTTGTGCGAAGAACACGGTAAGCGTTCAGCAGGCTGCCCTCAAAATCAGCGTCAAGACGATTGGACAATACCACCTGGAAGATGTCGCCTTCATAGATATAGTGTTTGGCACGCTCCACCATTTCGCAGTAACGCTCCTTGCTGAACAGTGCGCGGAAATCGCTTTTGAGCTTTGCCCGACTTTCCTCCGCGGGCTTGCCGTTCCGAATAAGCTCTTCCATCTCCTCAATCTCCCGCTCCGCTTTGGCATAGTTTTCATCGATATTGTCCGCGGGAATATTTGTAATTAAAATGATTTTCTGGAGTATATTGTCAAAGGCTATTACCTTATCGAACATCATAAGATCAATGTCCTTGAAATTCTCCTCGTCCTTTGCGTCCAGCTTAAGGCATGGCTCTCCATACTTTATGTAGTCATAGCTGAAGTATCCCACAAGTCCGCCCGTAAAGCTCGGCATACCCTCCGGCGACGCGGATTTGTATTTTGACATAAGATTACGGATATATTCCGCAGGGTGAACATTATCGGTCTTTTCGTCGGTTTCGCCGGTGCGGACGTTTTTCACGGTCAGTCTGCCGTCAAGGCAGGTTATTTCCCACAGCGGATCATAACCCAGAAAAGTGTATCGTCCCCACTTCTCCTGATTTTCCACGCTCTCCAGAATATAGCAATGCCTGCTGATATTTTTCAGCTTTTTCAACACCTCTATCGGCGTCGTAAAATCCGACAATATTTCGCGGCAGACCGGTATAATGCTGCAATCTTTCATTTTCTTTGCTTGCTCTTTGGTAGGTTTCAGCACGATTTTCAGCTCCTTTTAGGAAATATTTCCAACAAAAAACCGCCCTCAAGACAGAATAATACTGTCATAAGGACGGAGTTACACCGCGTTGCCACCTTAATTCACGGCTTTCGCCGCACACTCATCGGATACCAATATATCCCTGCAATTAACGCTTGCTTAACGTCGCGGAATACTCGGACATTATCCTTTGACCGCGCCCTCGGTGGTCCATTTAATGTACAGCATTCCGCGGCATTTCCAGCAACAGCCGCTCTCTGTGGGCGCACGAACATTTTTATCTCCACGTCATAGGTTTGTAAGGGCATATTCAATTGTTGTATTTATAATACCACATCTTTTTTTATTTGTCAAGGGGGAAATGAAAAAAATCAATATCGGAAAGAATTTTCAGGCAAATGAACATATCCGCCCCCGCATTTCTGCGGGGGCGGGGTATGTTTAGTGTTTATGCTATCGTAGCTTTATTCAGCTATCAAGCTCAATTACTTTCTCTTGCGTGCAACTACAACCGCAACGCCTGCCAAAGCTGCAACGCCTGCGGCTGCCGCAACACCTGCAACACCGGTATCAGGGCTGCCCTTGCTGTCGGTAGCGGGGGTAGAAGCAGCGGGTGTCTGAGTATCAGTATCAGTGGGCTCGTTAGATTCTGCAGGCTCAACGGGCTCAACAGTCATATCTACGGACTCCTCTGTATCATCAACGGGTTCTTCGGTGAACACATCGGGTTCCTCAGTAGGCTCTGCGGACTCCTCGGTGGGCACGGAAGGCTCCTCAGTAGGCTCAGCGGGAGCAGGCTCGGTAGGCTCAGCAGGCTCTGTGGGCTCAGTAGCAAGAGTTCTGATATCAACGCCGTCAGCATTCAGAAGCTCATAGCTTACAAGGGTAAATGTAGCGGAACTGGTCCAGTCCTGAATCCACGCCTGTGCATAAGTATCGCTTGTGGAGAAGATGGGGCTACCCTTATCCCAAGTGATCTTATACTGATATCTTGTATCGGTGGGAAGCATCTGGAGTTCCTTAACACCCTCCTGGAGCGACCACTCATGAGAATCCCAACCGGTAGAGTTGGAATTTACGCCAAAACCGCCGCCGTACCACTCTGTACCGGAAGCAACAGCAGACTCAAAATCTCTGTCTCTGCACTCAACGGTAACGCTTACCTTTGTAACGGTAGCTACCAGAGCAGGATCGGTGAACAGCGGAACATTTGAATCATCGGAAAGCAGGCAAGCAAACATACCGGACGAAGCATCGCAACCCTCGGGAACGCTTGCCGCAAAAGCGGAAATCGCCATCGCAGAAGCAGCAACAGCGGAAGCAGCAAAAGCTGCCAGAACATTTCTTAACTTCATAAGAAAATCCTCCTTAAAAATAAACACAAATAATGTAGGATAGCAAACACTAAATCCTCAAGTTTTATTTTACAACATACTCCCCAAAAAATCAAGTGTCATTTTACACACATTTTATGCAATTTTTTTGTAAGTTCCTCTAACACTTGTACAAAAAAACGATATGCGTCCCCAACATTAACTATGGGGACGCGTTTGTTACTTAATTTAACCGTATTAAGTTATTGGATCAGCTCTTTTTGCGAACGGTAGTGAAGGTTACTCCCGCCGCTGCCAGTACCGCAGTTGCGGCTGCAGCAAAGTCCGTTACACCCGTAGTGGGGTTTGTAGTGGTTGCGCCGGCTACCGTTCCGTTGGGTTTGCTGGTTGTGCCGTTATCGGGGTTGCTTGTTGTGCCATCGGGTTTACTTGTTGTATCGCCGGGCTCGCTTGTTGTATTATCGGGCTCGCTTGTATCACCCGACCCGCTGCCTGTTTCGGAATTATCACCGGATATATCCCCCGAAGTATCGCCGGAAGTATCACCCGAAGTGTTACCGGAGTTATCGCCCGAAGTGTTACCGGAGTTATCGCCCGATGTGTTGTCAGAGCCGCCTCCGGTTACATCGTCAACAACATCGGAACCTGCGTCCGCCGCGTCGCGGACTATTTCGCCGCCCGCTCTGACAACATCGCCGACTGCATTTCCTACCGCACCGCCGATTCCCGAAGCATATCCCGAAACTGTCATAAACGCCGCAAGCGCTGCCGCGGCTGTAAGAGAAATAAATTTCTTCATGATAGTTCTCCTTTTATAATGGATTGCGCACCGCAGGACCTTCCGAAAGCCGTCAGCCGCAGCGATGCGCGATTGAATCGGTTTTCGGCATGATCCTTGCTTTTTTTGCGCTAATTTATTTTTTGCCCTCCCGTCATTTTTATAATAGGAAATTGCTGAATGACAAATTTTGCTTCATTATGAAGAAAAAACTATTGACAACGCAATGTCGGCGCATCAAATTTCAAAAAGTCGTGCGTTTGCGAACGCAAACGCGCGCGGTTTCCGTTAGGCATGCGGAGTGAAGCGTAGCGCAACGGAGTATGACTAACGGAAATTTTGAAATTTTTTAAATAATTCGTCCTTGGTCAACCTTTATATACAGACCGACATTTGCCTTAACGGCAAATGTCAACTTGTTTTGCGCTGCTTTAAGCTTTATTTCATAATTTTAGGGTTCTATTTAACTTTTATCAGCTCAACCGACTTTTCAATTCAAAAACCGCGTAATATAACAAGATATAAGTTTTATCTATATATTTATATATAAAATATATTATTGACAAATAACTATCGATATGGTATACTTTAAGCATAAACCAAAAGAAATGGAGGACATAACAATGTCAAAGAAAAATTACAGATTTGAGACACTTCAGCTTCATGTGGGTCAGGAGCAGCCCGACCCCGCTTCGGACGCAAGGGCAGTTCCGATTTATGCGACAACCTCCTATGTATTCAGGGACTCCGCGCACGCGGCGGCTCGCTTCGGACTGACAGACGCGGGTAATATCTACGGAAGGCTCACAAACTCCACCCAGGACGTTTTTGAGAAGAGAACCGCGGCTTTGGAGGGCGGTATTGCCGCTCTGGCGGTAGCATCGGGCGCGGCGGCGCTTGCTTACACTTTTCAGGCGCTGGCAAAATCGGGAGAAAATATTGTGGCGTCAAAGACGATCTACGGCGGCACATACAACCTTCTTGCGCATACTCTGCCGCTTTACGGTATAAGCACTGTGTTTACAGATCCCGACAACGAGGCGGAGATTGAAGCGGCTGTCAACGCGCAGACAAAGGCGCTTTTTGTCGAAACGCTCGGTAATCCCAACTCAAACGTCGGAGATATTGAAAAATGGGCTGCTATCGCGCACAGACACAATATCCCGCTGGTAGTGGACAGCACATTTGCTACTCCTTATCTGGTACGTCCGATAGAATACGGCGCGGATATAGTGGTGCATTCTGCTACAAAATTCATTGGCGGACACGGAACGGCAATCGGCGGCATAATTATTGACAGTGGAAATTTTGACTGGAAAAAGTCGGGCAAATACGCATGGATTTCCGAACCCAACCCAAGTTATCACGGCATATCATTCTCGGACGCGGTGGGCGCGGCGGCTTTTGTGACCTATATCAGAGCAATACTTCTCCGCGACACGGGTGCAACGCTCTCTCCGTTCCACGCGTTCATTTTTCTTCAGGGTCTGGAAACGCTCTCGCTGAGGGTCGAAAGGCACGTTGAAAACGCACTGAAAATAGTGGAATATCTTTCCGAACACCCGCTGGTTGAAGCCGTACACCACCCGTCCGTTCCCTCAGAGCCTACGCATGAGCTTTATAAGAGGTATTTTCCCAACGGCGGCGGCTCGATATTCACATTTGATATAAAAGGCGACGCAAAAACCGCGCAGAAGTGGATAGACAATCTTCCCATATTCTCGCTGCTGGCGAATGTGGCTGACGTTAAGTCGCTGGTGATACACCCCGCCTCAACAACTCATTCGCAGCTCACGGAAGATGAGCTTAGGGAACAAGGAATTAAGCCCAACACGATACGTCTTTCCATAGGAACGGAAAACATAAACGATTTGCTGGAAGCGCTCGACGAGGCATTTGCCGCAATTAACAATTGATGTCGGACATACATGAATTTTCCGCGATCCGCAGTGCCAACATACAATATGCGGGCGCTGCGGAAAATTCTTTTGAAATCGGGAGAACGAAATGACACTACAGCAGATAAAATACGCGCTGACGATAGCGAAGATGGGTTCCATGAACAGGGCTGCGGAATCTCTTTTTGTGTCGCAGCCGTCGCTCAGCTCAGCAATACATGAGCTGGAAAAGGAGGTTGGTCTGCGGATATTTGTGCGTACGGGCAGAGGAGCCGCACCCACTCCCGAGGGAGAGGATTTCCTTATGTACGCGAGGCAGGTATATCAGCAATACGAGCTTTTGCGGGACAAATACAGCGCGGGCGGCGGTGCAAAGAGGAAGTTCGGGGTTTCCGCGCAGCACTATTCCTTTGCCGTAAAAGCGTTTGTGGAAACCGTAAAGCGGTATGATACCCTGAATTACGAATTTGCTATCCGCGAAACAAAAACCTCGGAGGTCATCTCGGACGTAAGCGGAATGAAAAGCGAGGTAGGTATACTGTATAGAAGCGGCTACAATGGACAGATCATTACCAAAATGCTGCGGGAGGGCGAACTGGAATTCCATCCGCTAATCAGCTGCCGCGCTTATGTATATTTATGGAAAAACCACCCGCTTGCGGGCGAGAAATCAATATCCTTAGAGCAGCTAAGGGATTACCCGTGCCTGTCATTCGAGCAGGGGGACAGCGCTACGTCGTATTTTGCGGAGGAAATACTTAGTGACAGGGACTACCCGCGGATAATCAAGAGCAATGACCGCGCTACGCAGCTTAATCTTATGGTTGGACTTAACGGCTACACGCTTTGCTCCGGTATAATCTGCGAGGAGCTTAACGGAAATCTCTACACCGCCGTACCTTTTGAGGAGGATACGGACAATCCCAACGGCATTATGGAAATAGGATATGTTGTCAAGAAAAACTGCATACTCAGCGATATTGCTGAAGTATATATTAAAGAGGTCAAAAAATATCTTGATAAGGCAAATATATAACCGATTCAATAGAGCACCAGCCTGTATATAAAGGTTGACCTAAGGTTAATTATTTAAAAAAATTTCAAAATTTCATGCGCCGACATTGTGTTGTCAATAGGCTTTTTCTACAGTCTGAGCGCTCTCTTGAAAAAGAGAGCGCTCGCCCGATATTATTGTTTGTCGGTGTTCACCTTGTGTTAAGGAGGATTTAACTGTTCACTATCCATTTAAGTATTGCCGCCGCGTCAAGCGCGTTGGTCTTGCCATCGCCGTTAAAATCGAATTTGGCAGCTTCTTCCGCGGTGACTTCGTTCATAACAAGCTTCTTCAGCATAGCTGCCGCATCGAGTGCGTTTATTTCCATGCTGTTGTTGATGTCACCAACGAGCTTGGTCTCGTCGGAAATGACTATCTTATAAGCGCCCGCCGCCGTAATGGGTAACAGAGCGTTGCCCGCCGTATCAACCTTCACCACTCCGACAAATTCAAGCGTTGTGCCGTTTACCCTGAACAGGTTTGCGAACTTGCCGCTGTTTGACGCTCCCGCGTTATAGCGAATCGAAGCGCCCGTGCCGAGCTTGGATTCCGTTACGCGGAAGTCCCTGCTGACTTCGCCGCTCTTGATGGTTTTGTTGACGGATGTAATTGTTTCATCGGTGATGGAAAGATATTTGAAGGTTTCGCCTACCTTTGCCGCGTCTATCACCCATGTAAAGGTGTCGTTGACCTTTACCTCCAGTCTGATGTTCTTTTTTGCAGCCGCCGAGATAACGTCCGCGGGAATATTGGTATTGCCGCTTATGGTAATAACGCCGTAATTTGCCGCGGAATCAATCGTGCTGATAACGTCACTCCAGCTGCCCGACTTGCCGTTTACGGTGACCGTTTCGGCAGCGGAACTTGAACTGCTCGGTCTGCGCGAACCGCCGTAAGAACCACCGCTTGAGCCGCTTCCGGAACCGCTGCTCGTTTTTGTAAACTCAGCCTTTATTTCAACGTCGCTTTCGGGCATTGTGAACTTGTTGTCCTTGATAGTTACATCGCCCTTGACTACCGTCCACTTGCTGAACTTGTAGCCGCTGTTGGGCGTTGCGGTGAGGGTCACATCAATGCCCGCTTCTACTTCCTCAGGATTTTTGACATTAGCGGAAGCCTTTCCGTTGCCGTCGGTCTTCAAGTCAATTTTGTAGAAGCTTGCGCCGGGAGTTGTTGTGCCGGGTTCGTCATTATCCTCGCCCGCGCCGACCAATGCGTATTCGCTGAAATGCTCGAGATAGATTATATAGCTGTCTTCGGTCTGCTCTCCGTCGATAAGCTCCTTGACCATTTTACCGTCAACCTCTGTCAAACGATAGCAAGAGAATGTTTTATCTCTGTGACCTTTAGGAATCGGAATAATTACCTGAACCAAGCCCTCATAGCCGTTTGAATAATCCTCTCCGTTATAAAGAAGCGTCAAATCCAAAAGATTATAGTGCTTATTTCCCTTTAATTCCTCGCCAAGCGCCTCCGAGGCTCTTTTCAAGCCCTCTTCGTCATAGATTTCTTTTGCCTTTATCTTGATTTTGGAGAGGTCTAATTCTACGTTGTTGTCATGCTTGTCTTTCATATTAAACGCCGGGTTAATAGTAATGCTTGTTATTCTGTCCTCTTCGGGAACGTCCGACGCTTCGGGCGGAGCTTCAACGGATTCCGTGACCTCGTTTTCCTTGTCAAAAAGACCCTCGCCGTGCTTTTTTATATTAAGCGGCTCAGACCATGGACCAAGTTTATCCGTATATTCATACGCACAAACATCAACAGTATAGTCGCCATCAATTAATTCGGAAAGTCCGTAATATGCTGCCCCATAAGTGTTTGTCAATTTGATAACGGTGTCGTTCTTTTTAATACGAAGCCAGAAATTGCTTGTATCCTCCTGCCTAAGACGATCCCAATCCCACAAAATTGTTTCAAACTTATAATACAATTTCGGTATCCAAACCGCTTCATCATGAACTGCTTCAGACGTATATGTGTATGTCTTGTAGTTATATTTGTTATCTTGACTGACAACATATAACTCCACATCATAGCTTCCGGCAGGGAATTTATTGTTTGGACACACAATACCGACTTCTGGCTCAGTAGAGTACCATTCATGAACTAAAATGTCCTCATCTGATAAAATACACGCCCAGTACTTAGCTCCATCAATAAAATTATTGTCCCATCGCATTGTAATCCCATCAAATACAATGTTATTGGGAAGTGCCAACGACTTGTCTATAGTCATATCAAACGAAACATATAACGAATCACTATATTGTGAGAAATTGCCTTCACTGTCATATGCACAAACACGAATCTCACGACTCTCAAATGCAAAAGGACAGGTATAGAACTTCCAATTATCAAAATGTGTTTCATTAGTATTGTTACCATAAGTATGTCCCGAACCCGATCCATCGCCATGATTAACCGATGACCAAATCTGTACATCGTATGATACTGCCCCTTCCACAGCATCCCAAAGAATGTTTTCTCCACTTTCGTCAAGCCGCACGTTTTTAGGAACTCCAAGCTCAGCGACATCATATGTGAACGCTATCGGCTCCGTCCATTCGCTTACATTGTAATCTCCATCCATTGCCTGAACCGAAAACAAATAATCGCCTTTTTCCCCCAAATAATGTTTAAATGTAAGCGAGTTATAATTTAAATAATTAGAGCTATAAAAAGTGTGATTCTCATCATTTTTAAAAAAGACTATATTATAACGCTTTGCCTTGCTTACCTCATCCCACAGAAATGTTTCCCCGTCTTCGCTTAGCCTAACATTTGTAGGAATTTCAAAGCTTGGAGCATATGTAGCTGTTACAGTCTCGGAGCATTCAGTTAAAATTCCGGATTCATCAAAAGCACGCACATTGAATTTGTGCTCCCCGAAATCCATAAAATGCCCATACTGAATCTGGTTGTAGAAAAACCTATTCAATTCAACAGACATTTCATAATACACAACGCTTATTTCATTGCCGTCTCTGTCCGTTGTGGAAACATTGTACCCGTAAGCACCCTCCACCTCATCCCACTTAAGAAATCCGTTCTCAACACGAACATTCTGAGGAACTGTAAGCTCCTTTGTTTCTTCCGTTTTGCCGGTCGTTGCTTCTTCCGCAGCCGCAGTAAGCGCCGTCGCAAACGGGGATATTCCCGAAAAAGACGATAACATAATTGCCGCTGCCAGTGTAATTGCCAGCTTTTTCTGCTTCATTTAAATCAACCTCCATTTATTTTTTTCAAAGGATTTTGTGAAAGTACCCGTCATTTGACAATTGCGAATGAAAAAAGGGCGTATTCATCATATTCCTTTGATACAAAATATATTATACCACAACTATTAAGTTTTGTCAATAACAGCTTATAAGTTTTTGGGTTTTTTGAAAAGGTATATAATTATAAAAAAATATATATTATAATAAAGATATCTTAACATCACCTTTTCGGAAGGCTTTAACAACCTGCCGTTTTGTTTTAAGGAGCACATTATGGTAGCCAGGCTGAAGCAGCTGCGTAAGGAAAACGGATATTCCCAGAAAAAACTGGCGGATATTCTGGGTATCACCCAGCAGGCAATTTACAAATATGAAAATCTGGCTGTCGAGCCCGATATTCAGACTCTTATAATGATTGCCGATATTTTTGGGGTATCGGTCGATTATCTTATAGGTCATTCCGATGCTCAAAGGGGAGCTGCGGTTATGCTTACCAAAGAAGAGCTGCGCCATATTGCTCTGTGGCGCACTGTGCCTGTTCAGTTCAGGCGCGATATGGACATGCTGCTTGAAAAATACGAGTTCAAAGCCGCGAACCGAACAAATCCCCTTAAATCAGACAAATAAAAGCCGCTTGTTGAGGCGGCTTCTTATTATTTCACCCAAAATTTTTATCCAACAAAAGCATAAATAAAAAGCCCTGCGGAGCACAACCGCAGAGCGTTTTTTATTTTTCCTTTTTCTTCCTGAACACCATGACCTTGCTGAGCACAAAATTGGCGATAAGCACCAGCATATTTGAAAACACCTTACACACAAACTCATAAAGCGGACTTTCTATTCCCGTAAGGTCTACCAGCAGGAACATTATCACCAGATCCATTATCAGCGTAACCAGTCTGGAAGCGTAATACAATACCGCCTCACGCAGTACTTTTCCAAATGTATTGGCGGTGCTGTTGAATACATAAACGCGGTTGGTGAGAAACGCGAACGTCACCGAAAACACCCACGAGCCGATAACGGGAAGAGCCGTGCTGCTCTCGATCCCCAACCCCGAGGTGATTTTAAATATCCAGCTCAGCCACACGGGAACAGACTCCGCGTCGGGAAAAATCCACCTCAGCAGATAATACGAACCGAACGAGATTATGGTCGTTCCGACTCCGAAAACAAAATACAGAATTATCTCCTTATACCTGCCGTAGAACTCCCGCCTGCCCTCCGCTGTTTTAAGCAGCGTGAGTGCCTCCTTTATTTCCGCTATTTTCTTTTTTATTTCCTCACCCCCATGGCAGCCGGCAGCTGCGGTGTCTGTCCTCAGCGGACTGATCTTAATTTACGGCTGTCAGCTTAAGAAGCTTCGCGCCGTGAGGCTTTACCCTTGCGGTTACGGTGCCGTTAACAGTGCCCGCGGGCTTGCCGCTCCAGACATCATACGCCGCAAACTCGCGCTCTATAGGCAGATCGGCAGCGATATCCCGCTCCGTTTCTCCCGCGTTGAAAACCGCGATATAATAGCTTTCCCCGTTTACATGGGAGGTAAACCACGCAATATCCTCGCCGTTTTCGGTTTTGCGGCGGAAAAGCGGGTGCGCGGAATGGGTATTGTTCAGCACCTCCAGCAGCTCACGGTTTGTGAGCAGGCTCATGGTAAACTCGTCAAACCGCGTCATCTCGCCGCCGATGATAAGCGGAGAACGCACTACCGACCACAGCGTAAGCATGGTCATCTGCTCGTCTTCGGTGAATCTTGTGGTATTAGCCTTGTCGTAATCCTGCAGAATATTCCCTATCGGCAGCATATCGCAGTCGGGAAAATGCCCCGCGCCCGCGTGGATGCACCATGTCTGCACCCGCGAGAACATATCGTACAGCAGCTCCCACTTGTCCCAGAAATCGTCGGTGATACGCCACATATTGGATATTTCCTTGTACAGCTCCGCTTTCTCCGGCAAAGCGGGACCCGGCGACAGCGACAGCACCATGTCGCGCCCGCAGCTGTGCAGCGCTTCGCTGAGCATAATCAGCTCCGGCTCTTCGTGGGGCAGCTCACGGCAGATATCGTCCACCTTTACAAAATCCACGCCCCAGCCCGCGTACAGCTCAAAAATGCTGTCGTAATAAGCCCGCGCGCCGTCCTTGCCGACGTCTACTCCATACATATCGGGATTCCACGCGCATATGCTGTTGAACCTTGCGATATCACGCGCGGTCTTATCGCTTCCCTTTATCGGGAGATCGTCACGTACTGCCTGACGGGGTATGCCTCTCATAATGTGAATCCCGAATTTCAGACCCAGCGAGTGAACATACTCCGCGAGCGGCGCAAAGCCCTTTCCGCCCGCCGACGACGGAAATCGGTTCTCGGCGGGTATCACCCTCGAATACTCGTCGACACAAAGGTCGGCGAACGGGTGATATTCGTGACTGTCAGCCGTAGGCTCGTACCACTGGATATCCACCACGATATATTCCCAACCGTACTCCTTAAGATTTTTCGCCATAAATTCGGCGTTGGCGCGTACGGTAGCCTCATTTACCGAAGCTCCGTAGCAGTCCCAGCTGTTCCACCCCATGGGCGGCGTTTTTGCAACCATACTTTTCCTCCTTATTTTAATTTGAAATTTTTCGCGACCCGCCCGACACAGCTCACTCCGCTGACGCTCCGTTACGCTGCGTCAGGCTCTCGCGGAAAATTTCCTGCGTGGGCGGTTTGTCCCTATTTTTTGAACGCGGCTTGACTGCGCGGACGGTTTGCACTCATTTTTTGTAGGCGGCTTGACTGCGCCGGCATTATTCCTGTACCTTTGAGCGCGGATTCGTGACTCGACCATTATGTGACTCGGTGTCCTGCCCCTAACCTATTGCTTACGTTTCATACAGCTCAGCAAACACCGCGCTGTCCTTCTTTTGCTGATATCTCAGCCAGTAGCCAGCTATCATCGACGAAAGCATTGTGGTAAGTATCAGCACCGTGAAAAACTCAATACTTATTATTTTATACGAGGAGGCAACGGTTGCAAAACTATACAGGTCCGCCCCTTGCGTTCATTTTTACCGCAAAATTCACGGCCGCGCTTCTTTTCAGCTTGGTAAACCATATCATGGCTGTTGTTCCTATCGCTTCTAAGCCGAAAGCTATGGCAAAGAAAAGCGCAAATCTCGTTATCGAGAAATGATTTATCGGATTTAACTGTATTCCGACCAGAGCAAAATATATCGGAAAAAAATGAAAACGAAAAATTTTTTACCGCTTCCATTCTGTCAAGCGCCGTTTTATTGTTTGCTGATATTGACTTTGCCACATACCCCGCCAGAAATGCCGAGTACATTATATTTATACTGAAGTGATGGGGCACTGCCGAAACGACCGGAAGCGCGATAAAGCTCACCGTATAATAATATGTAGCGCTTATTTCTTTCCTGCACCATTTTATATGTGAGCGGTCTGTAAGCGGCTTGACCGCCGCGAACATTCCAAGCGTCAGCGCTGCTGCAAGCAGCATATCGGGAAGCTTTATCTCACTGATCGTCTCATTCTTGTCGCAGCGTTTAACAGTATTCAAAGGCACAGATCCGGGAACGTCGAAACCGTTAATATAACGTTCGCAAAAGCTGTGTTCATTATTCCCATATCAAAAAACATCTTTGATATCACAGGAATGGACGTTATCGCCACGCCGATAACGAATACCAGAAGAAATGATATTTTATTGTTCGCTTAACCTATAAATTCTGTCTCAAACAAACCCGCAAACGGAACCGCTCCGGGCATCGGCAGTATCGTCGCGCCTATAAATACAGGACTAATCGTTTTGATATGCTTTTTGTTTATCTCTGCTCGTGTTAAATACAAAGGAAAACATCAGGAATATCAGCCCAACTGATAAAACAGGTTTAATACCTTGCCCTCTTCCGCAAAGCCGTTAAATATGCCCGATATATGCTCAGGGAAAAAATGACACAGCAGCGTACCGCCGAATAGCATTCCCCCAACGCTCTCACCCACTACCTTGGGCGCATTTATCTTTTCCATCAACCTCCCGCAAATATACGCCGCTCGACAATAAAAGCGCAAGTGCCTTGAACGTTATGAATATCTCATTTTCCGATAAAGTCCGTAATTTCATGGTTATTTCCTATGCTGCGTAGCGCGGCGCAAACGTTTGCCGTTAATGTTATTACTCGTTAAGATTTTCGTGAGCGCTCTTAACAATATCGCGGCTCTCACCCGCTGCCAGTTTTATATTCACAGCCGTTACACCGTCCTTGTCGGGATAGGCGATCTCGCACTCGCCGCCCGTTTTGGAGCTTATTCTCAGCGACGTGACCGCGCCGCCGTACCAGCTTGCGTCCACCGTGAAACCGCCGCGTGCGCACAGCCCCTTAAATTCGCCGCTTTTCCAATCGTCAGGAACAGCGGGCAGCAGCCGAATAACTCCCTCATGACTTTGCAGCAGCATTTCCGCCATTCCCGCGGAAGCGCCGAAATTGCCGTCAATCTGAAACGGCGGGTGGAAATCCCACAGATTCACGAACGTACAGCTCTCCAACAGACCGCGGAGCAGCTTGTAGGTGCGGTTTCCGTCGCCCGTGCGGCTGCGCAGGTTTATCTTATACGCCCTCGCCCAGCCCGTGGACTCGTCACCGCGGTCGTCCATGGTGGCTGTCGCCGCTTTCATAAGCTCGGGAGTGTCGGAATTTATCCGCTTTCCGGGGTACAGTCCCATCAAATGGCTTATATGGCGGTGGTTTTTCTGTATTTTGGAGCGGTCAAAGTCCTCGTTGTCCTCCTCAAACCACTCCTTGAGCAATCCTGTTTTGCTTACGGAATAGGGCTTTAGACGCGGGATCATTTCCCGCACCTTCTCCTGCAAAGCGCCCTCTTCGCCGAGAACCTCCGAGGCGGTCAGGAAATCAATGAAAAGCTGCTCGATAAGGCTCTGCTCGTAGGTGTTGCCGATAGAAGCGGGACCGTGCTCCGGCGAGTATGTCGGCGAGGAAACCAGTCTGTCCTGTCCCTCGTCGTAAATCAGCCATTGGGTGTAGAAGCTTACGCTCTCCCGCATTATCGGGAAAATCTTCTCCCTTAAATATTCCGCGTCGCCCGTAAACTCGTAATACTCCCATATGTTCTGCATCAGCCACGCCACCGCCGCGGTCGACCAGCCCCAGTAGAAATCCCACCCGGGCGCAGTCCAGCCGAAAGGCGAGCACTGAGTGTGCGCCGTCCAGCCGTTTTCGGGATTTTTATCGTCGCTTACTATATTATAATACTCCTTGGCAGTGACCCGCCCCGGCTCGCGCAGAGAATCCAGAAATTCCGTCAGCGGCAGCGCCGTTTCCGCCATGTTGGTGTTGTACGCCCCCCAATAATTCATCTGTAAATTGACATTTATATGGTAATCACAGCACCATGGAGGCGTGTTGCTCTCGTTCCACACTCCCTGAAGATTGGCGGGAAGTGCGCCCGCTCTTGACGAGGAAATGAGCAGATAGCGCCCGTACTGGAAATACAGCATTTCCAACATATTCATCGCCGCCCTGTTGCCCTTTTTATACTCCTCAAGAAGCTTGTCAGCGGGCAAATACACGGGATTTTTGTTTATCCTCAGCGATACCCTGTCGAATATCTCGGAATAATCCGCACAATGTGCTATGTAAAGCTCATCACAGCCCTTTTCTGCGGCTTTCTCCACAATGGGCACGGTTATTTTTTCGGGAGCGATCCCGCTTCGGTAGGTCGGGTACTTCATCTCATAATCCGTCGCCGCGCAGAAATAAATTACCGCCCTGCTCGCTCCGCTGACTCTTATGCCATTCTCGGAAATATCAAGCGTTCCGTCCGTATCCACCTTGAAACGCGCGTCAAACCGCATTCCGTTGTCCTCGACCGCGCCGCTGTACACAAGCGTATCGCCCTCGCCGCAGATTTTCGCGGGGTGGGTCTTGTCAAGCCGCAGCGTGAAGCTTAGCAGCCTGTCGTTTATCCCGAAAGTATCCCGTGTTTCAAATTTAAACACCATTACCCTGTCGGGATAGCTTGCGAAAGCTGTGCGGTAATGATGAACATTTTTCACCGAAAAGCTGCACGAATACAGCGAGCGCTCCAGATCCAAAGCCCTCAAATACCCCCGCGGCTCGCCCTCCGGCAGCTCGAATTCCAGAACCGCGTCGCACAGCAGCAGATAGCTCCCGAAATCCCCGTCGCCCGTAAGATCGGGCAGAAGCTCCGTCACCCTTTGGTAATTCCCCGCGGCAAGCTCCCTTTGAACCTCCGCGACATACTTGTACCTGTCCCGCTTGTTGCCGCCGTAATAATCCTTGCGCCGCTCACACGGACCGCCCGCCCACAGGCTTTTCTCATTCAGCACGATACGTTCCTCGCGCACCCCGCCGAACATGGAAGCGCCCATATATCCGTTGCCTATCGGCAGACACTGCTGCTCCCAAAGCTCCTTGTTTCCCTCTTGCTCAAAACTTATAATGTTCATCTTTACTCCTTATTTAAATTTCCTGCGCCGACGTTGCCGCGCAATAATTTTTTTAAGGCAACACCGCACAAAGCTTGTGCGCAGATTGCGCCGTCAGATTTTTCGTCAGATTGTACAAGGTCGACGCCGGCGGGCTGACGCCCGCCAAGGAGAACTTGTGCAAGATGACGGAAAATATGCAAGCAAGATGCGTGCAAAGCGCGAAGCGCGGGCTTTGTGCGGTGTTGCCTTAATAATCCAATTGAGGTCAACCTTAAAATACAGTCTGTGACCTGCTTTGCAAGCCGTGCCTTCAGCTACCTCAGCTGCCCCACCAACAGAGGAAGAAGCTGAACTATCTCGTCATACAGCTTTCCGATATCCTCTTCTCTGCACCCCGCCACGGTGTGAAACATTCCCTGAGTCAGAAATGAGAGCACCACATCGTTATGCTTGGTGTTCAGCTCCGGATACTTCTCATACAGCTTTGCCTTTATCCGCTGCTCTATCTTTACCGAAAACAGACCGCTGCGGCTGCCCGAAAAAATGGTCTTCAGCTTTTTGCGGTTGTCCATAAAAGCTCCGAATATCTCCAGCGAATACTGCTGCGGAGCTTCAAAATAATTCTCAAGCCCTCCCACGATCATCTCGTCTATCATCTCGTCCTCTATCTCGTCGGAAAGCTCATAGATATCGGAATAATGAAGATAAAATGTCGCCTTGTTTATGTTGGCATGAGCGGAAAGCTCCGTTATCGTTATTTTCTCAATAGATTTTTTGCCGCGAAGCTCAAGAAACGCTTTTTTTATCGCCGCCTTGGTTCGCTGTATACGCAGATCCATATTTATCCCTCCGCCGTTTCTCGACAAATATTTTAAAGCGTTGCATATTTGACTATCAACAATAATTGTTGGTTGAACAGAAAAAACAACTCTTGTATAATTATATTATAAAAAACAATGCTTGTCAACAAATTATTTAAATTAATCCAAAATTTTGGCAAGTTTAAGGAACAAAAATGAGCTTACAATCTCAGCCCGCAGAAAAAGTGCGGGATTTGAAAGGAGGCGTGCTCTCTTACGGGAGCATAACTAAAATGGATTTTGACGAATTCTTTTCAGGAAACAGCTTCGATTCCTACAAATGGCTCGGAGCACATTTTGACGGTAAGGGGACTATGTTTCGCGTTTACGCCCCCAACGCGGTCGGAGCGGCTGTCATCGGCGATTTCAACGGCTGGTGCGACAGTCACATGGCGAGGACGGTTGACGGGAATTTTTGGGAGATCTACATAGATGGCGCCATGCCCGATATGATGTACAAATACCGCATAAATACCGTATCCGGCTCAACGGAGCGCTGTGACCCCTACGGATACGGAATGGAGCTGCGCCCCAAATTCGCTTCCATAATCCGCGATATGTCAGATTTCGCTTTTGAGGACTACTCATGGCTGCAAGACCGTCCCACATGGCACGGGGACGCGCTAAACATCTACGAGGTGCACTTAGGTTCATGGAAAACCAATCCCGATGACGAAAACGGCTGGTATACATATAAACAGCTCGCCCCGAAGCTGGTAAGCTACTGCAAAAGCATGGGCTACAACTGTATCGAGGTGATGCCGCTGAGCGAATACCCCTGCGACGAAAGCTGGGGATATCAGGCGACGGGCTTCTTCGCCCCCACCTCGCGCTACGGCACGGCGGCGGAGCTGAAATATTTTATCAACCACTGCCACAAAAACGGCATAGCGGTAATAATGGATTTTGTCCCCGTTCACTTTGCGGTGGACGGATACGCACTTGCCAAATTTGACGGCACAGCTGTTTTTGAAAGCGGTTACAACGATATCGCATATAGCGAATGGGGAAGCTGCAGCTTTGACCACACCCACCCCGTAGTATGCAGCTTTCTTAAATCCGCGGCAAACTACTGGCTCGACGAATTTCATTTCGACGGGCTGAGAATGGACGCCATAAGCCGCATAATCTACTGGGCGGGAGAGCCCGCGCGCGGCGAAAACGTCTGCGGAACGCGCTTTTTAAAGACAATGAACCAAGGGCTTAAGCACCGTCACCCCACCGCCGTGCTGTGCGCCGAGGACTCCACTGACTATCCCCGCGTTACAAAATCCGTTGAGCAGGGAGGGTTGGGCTTCGACTACAAGTGGGACATGGGCTGGATGAACGACACACTCGACTACTTCAAGAAAACCCCCGAGCAGCGCGTGGACGCGTACCACAAGCTTACTTTCTCCATGCTCTACAATTACAGCGAGAAATATATCCTGCCGTTCTCCCACGACGAAAGCGTTCACGGCAAGGCTACCATAGTGCAGAAGATGTACGGGGACTACGAGGACAAATTCCCTCAGGCACGGGCACTTTATATGTATATGTACGTCCACCCCGGGAAAAAGCTGAATTTTATGGGCAACGAACTCGGGCAGCTCCGCGAATGGAACGAAAAGCAGGAGCAGGACTGGAGCGTGCTCACCTACCCCATGCACGACAGCTTCAACAAATTTATTAAAAAGCTGTGCGGTATCTATTTAAAAATGCCCGCGCTTTCCCGCTGGGACGACAGCTTCGACGGTTTCCGCTGGCTGGACTGCGACAGCGCGCTCAGACGCTGCTACGCCGTTTTGAGGAGCTGCCCCGAGGAAAAGCCCGTTGCCGCGATCCTCAATTTTTCCGACCGCATTCAGGAGGACTATGTCCTCAATATCGGCGCGGGAAATCGTCTGAAAATAATTCTTGACAGCACCGACGACATCTGGAGCGGCTGCGCCCCGCACTATCCCAAGACTCTCATCGCGGACGAAAACGGATGCATAAAGCTGAACGTCCCGCGCTACTCCGCCGCTTATTATGAGCTTTCGCCGAAAAAATAAGCGTCGGGAAAATTATGACCTGCTTCGTACCGTTGGCAATTTTATAATGCAGCGCAAATTTTCGACAAATTAGCTCTTGACAAATCCTGCACATGGTGTTATAATAATAATCGGTGAACGGATAACAGCAGTTTTGGAAGGTCAATACGTCTTACGTTCTCCGGTTATTAGCGGATATAGTTTATCGGTAAAACATTAGCTTCCCAAGCTGAGGTGGTGGGTTCGACTCCCATTATCCGCTCCAAATCGAATATCGCGTATATCCCGCACCGTTGCCGCTAATGGCTTAACGATGCGGGATTTCGATGTTTTACACTCCATCTCCAAAAGCATAGTGTTGCTTGACAGTCAAGCTATTCCCAGCATTAAGATTTGTTGACAAAAAGAAAAAATTCTTTTAAGAAATGTTGACCTAAAGCGGAATTATTAAAAAGAATTTCCCGCACCGCTGCAAACAACGCTTTGCGTTGTTTGCGCTATCTCGCCGTAAAAGCTCCGCCCGCTTCGCGGGCTGCGCGGAGTTTTGCGCAAATTACGACATAACATTTTAAGCATTTCCTTAACTTTTGCGCAAAACCCTCACGGCGGATTGCGGGAAATTCATGCGTGGGCGTGCAGTGGACTTTAGCTTTCAGCGCCTTTGACTTCTTGATTATTATGTTGTTCTAATCGAATTTTTTGCATAAACGCACCTATATATAACACACAAAAGCTCTTTCAACCCGACATCCCGCAAAAACCTATTGACAAGATAAGAAAAAAGTGGTATTATTATAGGGCGGAAAATCAATGAAAGAGGCTGACTTATGGATAACGCAACAGACCTGCGTATAATAAAGACCCGACGCACAATACGGAACGCGCTTGTTGACCTTATGTCGGAAAAGGAGCTTTCCGCGGTAACCATATCCGAGCTTTCGGCGCGGGCGGAAATAAACAGGAAGACCTTCTATCGGCACTACCGCACAATTAGTGATGTGGTGGCGGAGCTGGAAAACGAGATACTTTCCGAGTTTTCCGAGATAATAAAAAACGGAAACGACTCACTGCTTAATATCGGCGCGGTTTTCAGAGATATAAGCGCTCTGGTGGAGCGGCGGCGTGATTTTTTCGTAAGGCTGATGACCTACAATCACGACCTTTTCAATAACGGAAAAATCAAAGCAATGCTGCGAAAAACCTTGTCGGTATCGCTTCGCAAGGCAGGTGCGGCTATGGGTGAGCAATCTATAAAAGCGGTTTCGGAATTTCTTATTTCGGGTGTGCTTGCGCTGTATGCCGACTGGTTTGACAACAACTGCGAGGGCAGTCTGGATTTTATAACCGAAATATCGGTAAATATGGCAACCGGCGGGCTTGGCTCGTTCCTTTCCGCGGCGGAACTATCCGCGGTAAGGCTTAAATGAGAGTTGATTACCCAATACCATCAGATGTGTGCTGTGTATCTGCATTCGCCGCGTCCGGTTAAGGGATATCAAAAAAATAAACTGAAAAAGGAAAGAGAAACAATGAACGAAATGAAAGAAAACAAGAAATTAAACATACGCGCTATGGTTTTTACCGCTATTGTAGCGGCTCTTATCTGCGTCGCATCGCCCTTTTCAATACCCTTGCCCGGGCTTGTTCCCATCTCGCTGGGAACGTTTGCCATCTACCTCGGCAGCGCTCTTCTCGGTGGAAAGCGCGCTACCGTCGCGGTTGCTGTGTTCATACTTATCGGCGCGGTGGGACTTCCTGTGTTTACGGGGTTTACAGGCGGATTTGCCAAGCTTCTGGGAGTTACGGGCGGATACATAATCGGATATGTTCCGCTGGCATATATCACCGGCTTTTTTTCGGAAAGATTCAATAACAAAATCCTCTTTATGCCCGTTGGAATGGCAGTCGGCACGGTCGCGCTCTACGCCTTCGGTACAGCTTGGTTTATGATTGCCACCGGTTCGGGACTGGCAGCGGCACTTATGAGCTGCGTTGTGCCTTTCCTTATTGGCGACGGTGTTAAAATAGCTGTGGCAACCGCTATTGCAAAACCGCTTCAAGCAAGACTTAACACCTATCTGACTAATATGTAAAGCGGGGCGATTTGATGCAATCCGCTTCGGTAATAGCGTTTCAGGCGGTCGTGATGTTTATATTGCTTTTTGTCGGCTATTTTCTCCACAAGAAAAAGCTGCTGGGCGAGGAGGCTACAAGACAGCTCTCCAACATCACGATCTCGATAATCAATCCCATCGTCATCTTCAATTCCTATCAGACGGAGTTCAATTCGGATATGCTGTACGGACTGCTGTGCGCAATGGCGCTGGCGCTGGCGGCTCAGGGCATATTCGTTATCGCGGCGCATATCGCAGTGAGAAAATGCAGAGCAAACAGTGCCATAGAGCGGTTTGCATTTGCCTACTCCAACTGCGCTTTTATGGGGATACCGCTTGTGGAAGCGGTTTTTGGCAGTGACGGCGTGTTCTTCCTCACCGCCTACATCACCATGTTCAATATTTTTATGTGGACACACGGCGTCTGTGTCATGGGCAGCGAAAAGGGAGGACTAAAGCAGTTCGCAAAAGTGCTTGTATCCCCGTCTATAATGGCGATAGTGCTGGGTCTGGTGACGTTCTTTACGGGACTTCGGCTTCCGGGAATTATTCAGCTGCCGCTGGACTACCTCGGAGCGACCAACACTCCGCTCGCCATGCTGGTATCGGGGGCAACTATTGCCAAAGCGGGTCTGTTTGAAGGCTTCAGGCTGAAGCGAGTTTATTACGTGCAGGCATTCAAACTTATCATTATCCCTGTGCTGCTTGCTGCGGTGTTTATTCCGCTGAGAATTTTCGGGATAAGCGGGACGGTCATAAATGTTATACTTATTGCGGCAGCCGCTCCCACCGCCTCGGCAACTATCATGTTCTCGTATAAATACGGGCACGACGCGGAATATGCCGCCAATCACTTTACCGTGTCCACTATCCTCAGCATACTTACAATGCCCCTGATACTCTTGATTTCCGAGCTTATGACAAGTATGCTGATACCTTGACGGGCTTTAATACGGGTCAAGCGCATATAAATTGTGCAAATCTGCCAAAAAACATTAGCAAAATTTGGTGGTTATTAGTGTTGAAAAATTTGCCGTTTGATGGTATAATTATAGAGTAATAAATATTTGAAAGATAGTATAGTAGCTTTTTGCTAACATACTTCTTAATATATTTTCCCCAATTATTTAAGCCGAGAAAAACTGTTTTCCCCAAACAGTCGGCTGATTGATTTGAGTTGCCGCAGACACCCCCTTGTCTGCGGGATTTTTTTACATAAAAACGCGAAGCTCGTTTCCGAACTCCGCGCCGATATACAAAAATGACCCGTCCGCGGAGTTGAACCGCGGTCTCCCGCTCTTAGCAGGAGGGGCGCTCTCACGTTGAGCTATACGGGCTGTCGGGAGGCATGCCGCTTCTTCTTCAATGTGGGAAGATATTTTATATAAACTACCGACACATTAATTATAGCACATACTTTCAGAAATGTCAAGGGCGGCTCTAAAAACCGGTTTGAAAAGGCAAAATGGGCAGGGTGCGTCGGCTGCAAAGAAAGCCGACGGAGCAAGGCTTGATGCCTTGCGAGGATGATTAACGACGCAGGCGGCGTGCACTGCCCATTTTGGCTCAAACAAGGTTTTAGAGGTGCACTCAAGTCGAAAGGAGCACTGCAATATGAGAGTATGCCTTATCTGCCGCCGCAGAAATATGGAGCGCTACGGGATATGCCCCGAATGCGCGGAGCTTAACCGTCAGATGCGGGAGACCCTCCGCGATATGAGCGGACGCTTTGCCTGCGTTACGGGCGGCAGGATAAAAATAGGCTATGCCGTGTGCCTGCGGCTGCTTCGGCAGGGCGCGAGCGTTATCGCCGTTACGCGCTACCCGAAAACCGCGCTTGAAAACTACATGAACGAACCCGATTACGACAGCTTCAAGGATAGGCTGTATATCATAGGCTTCGACCTTATGCGCGTTGACCGAATAGGTGAGCTTGTCGGACAAATCGAGGGAATATGCGGCGGTCTGGATATTCTGATAAACAACGCGGCGCAAACCGTAAAAAAATCCGCCGACTACTACGCGGCGCTTGATACACACGAAAAAGAACTGCTGCTTGACAGCGGCACTCATCTTCTGCCTATGCGTGCAGACGAGGGGACGCTCTCGGTCGTTCCCGAAGGCAAGCTGACCGATTACCCCGACTATGGGGAAACTCCGGAGAAAAACTCGTGGGTGCGCAAACCCGAGGAGATATCCGTTCGGGAACTGCTGGAGGTACAGCTCATCAACGTTACCGCGCCATTTCTTCTCACAAACGGGCTGAGGAACTGTCTGGCGCGCGGGAATGCCGCCAACAGATTCGTGATAAACGTAAGCTCCGTCGAGGGGAGATTCAACACAAAGCAGAAGCTGGCGCGGCACGTTCACACCAACATGGCTAAGGCTTCACTCAATATGATGACCCACTCCATCGCCTCGGACTTCGCCAAGGACAGGATATATGTGTATTCCTGCGACCCGGGCTGGGTTTCAAACCAATTCCCCGCCGCATATAAAATAAGCCGTGATTTTGAGCCGTATCTTTCCTTTGAGGACGGAGCAGCAAGGGTTCTTTATCCCATCACCAAAAATCTTGACGAGGAAAAGATAAAGGACAGCGGAACATTCTACAAGGATTACAGAATTATCGATTTTTAGGAGAAGGAGAATAATATGATTGAGATAAAAGCGCATTGCCCCACGGAAGACGAAATATTTATCCCCAAAAGCCGAGAGCTCCCGAGCGCCGATATTCCCGCCGTGGAGCTCACCGAAAGGCAGGCGGCGGAGCAGGGCTGGGCGTTCCGAAAAAAATCAAAAAGCGTGCGCATAACCAACTACCACGGCAGCGGCAGTCGGCTCGTTATCCCGAGCCGTATCGGCGGGCTGCCCGTAAACGAGATAGGCAAAGAAGCCTTTGCGGTAAAAAATATCTCCGACCCGCCCCTTATCGAGCAGGTGATGATACCCGACTCGGTAAGAAAGATCGGTGAGGGGGCATTTTCGCGCAGCGAGGTCAGGAGCGTGGTATTCGGCGATGGCGTGAAAGATATCCCCAAGGAGAGCTTTTTATTGTGCAGGCGGCTGGAGTATGTGCGGCTGCCCGAGGGGCTTATGTCCATTGGGGAGAGCGCGTTCAGGCTCTGCGGAAATTTAAGGCATATCATACTGCCAAACAGCCTGCGCACCATCGGCGAGAACGCCTTTTTCCGCAGCGGGCTGGAAAGCTTCGCGTCAAACAACCGGGTCTGCCTTGACGATGGGCGGGCGTTCGCGGGAACTCCCATGCACAAAAAATATAAGCTGATACTGCGGCACAACGACGTTACCGGCATGGACGTATTTATGGTGGGAGTTGGCGCGGAGGTGAAATTCCCACGCACAGTGGTCACGCTCGGCAAAAACGCGGTAAACACGAGGTGCGCGCTGGACTTCTCGAAGTGCACGAACGTCTTTTTCAACGACGCTTTCCCCAATGAGACGGGCTACTTCTATGGCGAGTCCTTCAGCAGGGATATAAAGGTGCTCGTTCCGACAAATATCAAGCACCTCTGGTTTCCCGAATATGTTGCCGCATGGTATTCCGACGGCAGACCCTATGCCTATATGACAATGCTTGGGATAACGGAAAATCCCTCGGAAAAGAACGGCAGAAATATCACGCTTAAGCCAAACAGCAAAACGCTGCCCTCGGGGTCGGTGGATCTGGACGATGCGGAGGAAATAAAGATAATCCACAGCTTTTTCGATCTGTCTATAAAAGAGTGCGCCTTTAAAACGCCCGCGCTGAAACGGCTGGAAATGCACGACGTTTCGTTGCAGGGCAGGATATTTTCTCCCATGTGCCGCGCCCTGCGCGAGGTGAGCTGGTTGAACATTTACGATGAATACAGACAGTTTATCCCGCCCGCCGAGCTTATCGGCGAGATACTTCACGCGGAGCTGCTCACGGCATTCTGCGAATGGGAGGACTATGTGGGCTGGTATCAGTTCCGACAGACGGTCTGGGACGAAATATTCACCTCGGGCAGGGTGGAATACCCCGTGCCCCCCGAATTTACGCACCGCACCGAGGTCAAGAAGCTTAACCAGCGCGACCGCATTCTTATCGCGATAGACGTTCTGCGGAGCACCCGAGAGAGAGATCAATCTGACGCGGGCATTTATGAGGAATATCTGCGCACCCACCTCAGATACGCAAAAATAGTCTGCGAAAAAATAAAGGACAGATATCCCGAATACGGGGAATACCTGTCGCGGAACAGATAACACATATCCCGCGCCTTTCCGGGGCGCGGGATAGTTTTATTTCCTGCTTATGCAGAATGCCATATATCCGTACTCTGTGCGCCAAAGCATACTGCATTCGGGGTATACGCCATCATAAATTTTATAAAATTCGTCGTTCGGAATGACCTTGCTTTCAACTCCCGCAAGCGAATCCCGCAGATATGCCAGCATAACCTCCATGTTGAACGAACGGAACATCTCCGATATCATGGAGAGAATGACCGCGTCCAGTTCATAAACCGCCGAGTTTATCAGCCTTGACGCCACAGCCTCAAGCATGCTCTCCTCGATAGCCGTTACGACCGAATACACCGTTCCTTTTGAATCGGACACAATGTCGTTGTAGCAAAACAGCTTGCCAAGCTTATGTCCCGCGTAGTGTTTGCTTACAAGATTTGCGTTCATACGGAACAGACCTCTTATATACTCCCTCACTATATCGTCAAGAGTATCCTCGTTGTTGGCGTCGGCATCCAGCTTCCATTTGCTTTTGGTCTTTCCGGTTATCGCCTGATCCTCAATAAGCACATGAGCCGCAAGCCAGCCCGCGCACGCACCCGCAAAATGCTCCAGCGACTCCTTGGAGTAGCTTTTGATTGCTACCTCCTTTTCAAGCGCCGGAATAACCACGCACCTCATATTATCGTGGATTTTTTTATGAGTTTTATAGCCGGAATAATTGATGGACAGCTGATACTCCTCTTCCTCCGCGAAATGCTTTATGGTGTAGCTTTTCAGGTATTTTATCGCCTCCACGCAGGTAATCTTGTTCTTATCAAAATTCTTGTCCATAAAATTATTTATTATACGATTTACAAGTGAAAAAAGCTCCTTATGCGCGCTGTCAATCTTCTCGACGCCGATATTATAATCGTCTTTCCACTCGAAAACTTCCTGCTCCATCACAACCGCTCCTTTACCGCAATAATCTAGGTATATTATAACATACGTTATTAAAGAAGTCAAGAGTTAAGACGCGGCAAAATCAAAAAATTATGCAAAATCCGCGCCGCTGTTTTCAGCGGGGAATAACAAAAAGTATAAACGGTTGCAATATAGCAACCGCTTTAAATACCCTCACAGGCAATACTCATAACAGACCCTTGACGTTATTCAACAGCCCTCGACAGCGTGATAGCCAGAATATCCTCCGACGCGGGATTTTTCATGTAGTAGTTGGTGGTTTCCACACGACGGTATATCCCGTCGTCGCCAAGCTGACGGGTGACTACCGCGCGTTCGCGCTGACCGTTCTCGTATGCTCCGATCTGATCCTGAACATCAAACGTATCGGAAAACAATTTTCTGTCGTCAGGGTGCATTGTGGACGCTCCGTGCACAATAAGCTCCGTATACACGCCTGTCGAAGGGCAGGAGCGCGTTGAGAACTGCTCGTACGCCATCATGTAGAAGCTGTTTCGGCTTAAGTTGCTGAGTATCACCAGAGGATAGCGCCTGAATACCGCGTCAAGCAGAAGCTGAGTCGCGCTTGCGGGCGGCAGTGTGAGCAGGATATCCTCTGTTTCGTGAGCGGAATCGGCGCTTTTCAGCGCTTCACGAAAATCCTCTTCGGGCATGGGCTTCGCGAAAAGAAAGCCCTGTATCAATTCGCAGCCGCAGGTGCGGAGAAATCCGAGCTGCTCCTTGGTTTCCACACCCTCGGCAACCGTGGTCAGCTTAAGGCGGTGCGCAAAATCAAAAATGCTCTCGAGCACTATGCGCTCCTTCTCGTTTTCGCAGTTTCCGCTAAGAAGCGATTTGTCGATTTTCAGCACCGACGCGGGAACGTCCTTTACGAAATTCAGCGAGGACAGACCGCTCCCGAAGTCGTCTATCGATATCTCGAAGCCCGCGTCCTTTATGGCGCGGACGAATTTGATTATGTCTGCACCGTCGAACGCCAACGCCGATTCGGTTATCTCTACCTCGATAAGGCGGCGCGGTATGCCGTATTTGTCTACCGTTTCAGCAAGCCGCTCGGCAAATTTCGGCTCTTTGGCGTGGAATCGCGAAAAGTTCACCGATACCGTAACAACGTGCCGCCCCGCCTTGAGCTCGTTCGCAAGAAAAAGACAAGTTTCGCAAAGCATGTACCAGTCAAGATCGACAATAAGCCCCAATTCCTCCAACAGCGGAATGAACATACCCGGCGATATCATTACGCCGTCCGACATCTGCCACCGCGCCAGAGCCTCCGCGCCTTGAATTTTTCCGTTTACCGCGTTGTGCTTGGGCTGATAGTAAACCTTGATCTCCTTGTTTTCAATCGCCTTTTTTATAAGCGTTCCGATATTGTCCCTATTGATATCAATACTCATAGCATTTCCCCCCTGTACAGGAGCGCGTTTGCGAACACGCTCTATGATAATATTACTTGAACCTATTATAGCACATACTTCTGTTTTTTTCAAGCTCTAAAATAAAACCGCTGACTTTTTGAATGGTATATGGCATATAATTTCCGGCACAGTCCGCTTCATAACCGCAAGCTATAAAACTGTCCCCGCTGTGAGGGCAGCGGGGACAACAGTCTGTAGAAAAAGCCTATCCACAACGCAACTTCGGCGCATGAAATTTCAAAAAATAAACATTTGCCGAATGGCAAATGTCAGACTGTATATAAAGGTTGACCTAAGGCTAATTATTTAAAAAAATTTCAAAATTTCCGTTAGTCATACTCCGTTACGCTGCGCTTCACTCCGCATGCCTAACGGAAACCGCGTGCGTTTGCGTTCGCAAACGCAC